>JABFSA010000095.1 GCA_013140775.1 Acidobacteriota bacterium
GATCGACCTCGCGATCTCCAGGCTCTTCGCGTTCTCGACGTCGTAGAACGTGGAAGTCCGGCTCGAAGCGTTCAACCTGCTGAACAACTTCAACTGGGGAAATCCGATCGTGAACTACAGCTCGGGGCTCTTCGGCAGGATTCAGACAGTCGCCGGCGACATGCGCATCATGCAATTCGGCGTGAAGTACTCGTTCTAGCTTTTCTGCACTCCAAGGAAGCTGCTGATGGCCGGACACCGACCATCGGCAGCTTCGGCGAATGTGTGGCCCTTTCCGGGCCAGCTGTTCACTTACTCGACAATCGTCTTGAACCCGCCGTACGCCATGCGCTTCATGTCGAAGGGCATGTCCATCGGCACATTGCCCATGTCCTTCATGACCTTGGCATTGACGCGGTCGCGATGGGCGCGTGACTTGAACACGATGTAGGAGAAGACGGCCGTCTCGCCCGGCTTCAGCTTCAGCAGGCGGGTGAACGGCATGCCCCATTTCGCCGCGAGGTCATCGCCGACGCACTCCTTGTAGTCCAGGGCGCCGTGCTTCAGCCAGGCCTTCTTGCCCATCGCGGCCATCTTCCGATACGCCTTGATGTTCTTCTTCGGGACTGGAATCACGAATCCATCCACATAACTCATCTGCGCATGCCTCCTTGAACTTCAGAATAGCGTTAAGACGAGGAAGCCGAGACCCCGGCCGTCTTCACGGTGATGACGAAATCGCGTCCGGTATCGAGATCGCCGTTGGTCACAGCGGTGGGATCCGGTTGCTTCGTGAGCACCTCACCAGCACGGAGTTCCAGCTCGATGCGGTAGGTCCCTTCGGGTACCTGGATCGTGTAGCCACCATTACCGGCGGTGGTCGTGTCGTAGCGGGTACCCGTCGTGGTTTCAACGACCGTGACTTTTCGACTCGGTACGGCCACCGTCGCCTCGGCCGTGGACACGAGACCCGCGATGGTCCCACCCACAGAGGGTGGCTTAGGGCCGGTATCCAATACCGGGCCGGGATGGCATGCGGCTACACTCATGGCGCATGCGGCTGTCCAACAGATGAGCCGTTGCATGTCAATGCTCCTTGCACTCAGTCCTGCAAGCGACACGCCTAAGGGCGTGTAAGGGCGGTGTCGCCCCGAAGTGAAGCAGATGCATAAACGGAGCCGGACCCGCGGTGGCAACCTCGACTGCACACAAAGAAGGAGGCGCTCTGGTGCCAGCAGCAGCACAGATGTTCGGCTCATCCGTCAGCAGGAAGCAGGTGATCGCGGCTGTCATCGGGATCTTCGTTGTGGTCGGGGCGATCGAGCTGGCCATGGGACGAGTGGCGATGTGCACGTGCGGAACGATCAAGCTCTGGCACGGCGTTGTCATCAGCTCGGAAAACTCGCAGCACGTCACCGACTGGTACACGTTCACGCACGTGCTCCACGGCATTGGCTTCTACGCGCTGCTGTATCTGGCCGCTCGCGGTGTGCCGGCACCGATCCGGCTCCTGTTGGCAGTTCTCGCGGAAGGCGTGTGGGAAGTCATTGAGAACTCGTCGTTCATCATCGAGCGCTACCGGGCTGCGACGATCTCCCTCGACTACTTCGGAGACAGCGTCGTCAACTCGCTGTCAGACATCGTGGCGATGATCGTGGGGTTCTGGCTCGCAAAACGGCTCCCGGTGTGGGCATCGATAGGGTGCTTTGTTGCGGTGGAAGCCGCGCTGGCTTTCGCCATCCGTGACAATCTGGCCCTGAACATCCTCATGCTGATCCACCCGGTGGAGGCGATCAAACGCTGGCAGATGGGGTAGGGGTGGAGAGAAACAGAAGTCCGGTTGGGGCTGGATGGATGGTGGTCGCACTCACTGTTGCAACCGATATGTAGGGCATACTCCGGAATGTCGGGCGGCTTTTTTCAACTATTGGCGCCTGGAGGGCAGCCTGCGATGATGAGACCAGCACTCGTTGTGGCCCTGACGCTGCTTCTCTCGAGCACTCTCGGGGCTCAGCTCCCCAGGCAACTGCCCGACGACAACCTCGCCTACCCGGTTCTCGTTGACCTGGGCACAACGACAGCGACGGGGTTCTTCGTGAGAGGCCAGCGTCATCTGTTCCTCGTGACTGCATCGCATGTCTTCTTCGACTCCACCAGGACAAAACTGAAGAGACCGTCGGCGGTCACGGAAGCGTTGAGCACGGACCCGACGGAGGCCGCCAAGAATATCAACAAGCTCGATCTGGTGACGCTCCGCAAGAACGGCGATTTGCGGGCGAGCGCCGAAGGCGATGTCGTCGTGATTCGGATGGCCGCCCTGTCTCATCCGGAAGGGGAGCTCGAGCCCGTGGCCGGCGTGTCGATCCTGGCCCAATCCAAGGGGAACATCGTGGCGGCGAGGCTGCGAACGCTGGCTCGATTCTCGGATGTCCGAGTGTCCAATACCGTTGTCGTCTTCGGCTATCCGATCACGATTGGTCTGCCAGCCTCTCCTCAGATCGATTTTTCCAGGCCGCTGCTCAGGAGCGGGATTGTGGCCGGGATCAATGCACCCCAGAAGACCATCATTCTGGACGTGCCTGTGAACCCGGGAAACAGCGGTGGGCCCGTGCTTCAACTCCCTCCCGATAGCGCTCCCGGCGGACCCCTCCGAATCATCGGGGTCGTGACCGAGTTCGTCCCAATTCTGCAAGACACCATTCCCCCTGGTCCGCAGAAGGTTGCGACGAACTCCGGATACGCCGTGGCGGCATCGATGGATTCGGTGCTGGATCTCATCGCGTCATTCGAAGCCGTTCAGTAGGAAACCCCTACTGACTCAACGCCCTGCGACCACAGGGGCAAATCTCTGAATCCGCTTTCCGAAGTCAACCTCGCCCACATAGACGTTGCCGAACCTGTCAGAGCCGATGGCGTTTGGAAAAGTCATCTGACCCGCCAGCCGGCCGCTTCCGCCAAAGTAGCCGAGCGTCTTGCCGCTCACGCGCTCGACGGTCCAGACGACGTCGTTGTGTGCATCGGCCACGAAGAGGTACTTCTGCTCAGGGTCCTTGGAGATGATCATCTTGTACATCGTGCCGCAGATGGACTGCGTGAATGTGCCGACGATGGTCACCGCGGGAGCTTTGATGTTTTCGTTCAGCCCACCGCAACCGCCGCGCTGCGAGGGTGAGTTCGCCGACACGTAGATGTCCTGCAGCCATTTGCCTTCGGTCGTGAAAACCTGGATGCGATTCTGTCCGCGTTCGCCGATGTAGACGCGCCGGTCCTTCGAGATCTCCACGAAGTGCAGCGTCGGCGCGAAGTTCCGTTCCTCGGGGGGCGGTCCGCCGGTCCACTTGTAGGCAGGGATTTCGCCGTTGTTGATTTCGCTCAGCGGCATACCGTGCCCACCCCAGCCC
>JABFSA010000031.1 GCA_013140775.1 Acidobacteriota bacterium
TTCTCGTGGGTTCACTCGGAAGCCAGGTGACCCAGCAGATCCTGATTGGGATCGCGGCCACTTCCGGCGTACTCGTGCTTGTTGGTACGAGCTCATCCGCCCACGCTCCCCAGGGGCTGCGGGCGCGAGCTGCCGTGCTGCTCGTCGCCAGCGTGTGCATCGCGGCGATGCTGCTGGTCCGAGTCATTCCACCGTTGCCCGGACTGCTGGTGGCCTACGGCCGGTATGCCGCCACGTGGGCGGGCATCAATCAGATCGTGTACGTCGGTGAAGGGGTCACCGCGGCTGTGGCGGTGTCTCGGACGCCAGACGGCAAGCTCAATTATCACAACGCGGGAAAAGTGCAGGCGTCGAGCGAGCCGCAGGACATGAAGCTGCAGCGGATGCTGGGCCACATCACAACGCTCGTACCCCAGAACCCGACAAAGGTGCTGGTCATCGGCTGCGGCGCCGGCGTCACTGCTGGCGCGGTCTCGATCGATCCGATGGTCAAGGACCAGACGATCGCGGAGATCGAGCCGCTGGTGCCGCAGGTCGTGTCCACACACTTCGCGGAGCACAACTTCAACGTCATCGCGAATCCCAAGGTCAAGGTGCACCTGGACGATGCCCGTCACTATCTCCTGACGACGGACGAGAAGTTCGATGCGATCACGTCGGACCCGCTCGATCCGTGGGTGAAGGGCGCCGCGACCCTCTACACCCGTGAGTTTTTCGAGGAGGTCAAGGAACACCTCAATCCCGGTGGCGTCGTGACGCTCTTCGTCCAGCTCTACGAGAGCAGCGACGCCGCGGTGAAGAGCGAAGTCGGGACGTTCCTCGAGGCGTTTCCCAATGGTGCGGTGTTTGCCAATACGGTGAACGGGCAGGGCTACGACCTGGTGCTGTTCGGGCAGCTGGGTGATCGCCGGATCGATGTGGATGCGGTGCAGGCCAGGCTGAACTCGCCAGAGGGCGCACCGATCAGAGACTCGCTCGCGCAGGTCGGCATCAACTCGGCCGTCGAGCTCTTCGGGACCTATGCGGGCAACCGGACGGATATGGCTGCCTGGCTGAGCGACGCCGCGATCAATACCGATCGAAATCTGCGTCTGCAGTATCTGGCGGGTCTTGGTCTCAATCTCTATCGGAGCGCTGACATCTACCGGGGCATGATTCAGGACACGCGCTATCCCGAAAACCTTTTTCAGGGATCCGAGCGCACGCTCACCGAGCTGCGCACGTTCATCGATCGCACTCTCGCAGCGTCACGGCCGTTTACCGAGTAGGTGCGGCGGGGTCCTGACGGGGAAGCACGTCAGGGCGATACAACTCGAACGGGCCGTCGGCCTCGATAAGCTGCAGGCGAAATGCCTGGATCGCGAACTCACGGTTGAGTTCAGATGACCGCGCCCGGTCGATCACCACGTACGCGATACCGGATCGCTGGATGAAAGCGGAACCCTCTTCGACGAGCGCTGCCCAGCGTGACGCGTCGAGTTCACGTCCTTCAGCGAGCCACGCCAACGCATCCATCATCGGATCCCGGCGGGCGTCCATGACGCGACGCTTTGAAACCCTGGACAGGTAGCCGCCTAAGAGCTTCTTGCCATGCGCGGTTTGAAAGAACTGCGATCGTGCGGTGAAGTTGCCGACGCTCATCGTCCCGTCACGGATGCCCCAGGGCAGGTCGAGCACGCGCACGTGATCGGGTGCGGCGGCGACCTGGCGGTAGACAGTGGGAATCGTCGCAGAGTAGAGCTGCCGCGGCGCCGGAAGAAGCTCGAACACGAGCAGTATTCCGACAACGGCTACAAGGCGTGTTCGATGCCTGGGCCAGCGGCTGCCCAGCCATGTGAGGGCGCACGCGAACAGGATTGCCAGCGCCAGCATCAGCACCACCGTAAACCGACCGGGTGTTCGGGCCAGCCCGATGATAGGAAAGTATCGAAGAAAGGCCCATGGGCCAGGCACATGGGTGTTCAATCCCGCGATGTGCACGAAGGGACCCAGGGCGAGCGCGCCAAACGCCAGCGCCAATCCTCCCCAGAGACGGGGAATGCGCCATCCCAGTCGCCATGCGGCCGCGATGGTCAGTAACGCGACGAACGTCAACGAGGCGACGTTCTCGAAGTACGCGTCAGGACGTGGCGACAGCCATTGCCGAAGCGACTCGGGCGCGAGCGGGTGGTTTGGGTTGGGCAGAAGATACGCGATGAGGTCAACACCCAGGGGACTGCTTCGCCAGTACACCGGATCAGAGTCCCAGCGGCCGTCGGCGATGCGTATGCCCACGGCATAGAGGACGGGTGAGAGCAGAACCGTGGCCACGATGGCGCCAACCGCGCCCAGACGCACGAATCGGAAGAGCACGCGGGCGTCCATCTGCACCGTGCCCCGCCAGGCCCACGCTGCACGAAGCACCGCAAGCACCGTGAGGGACAGCATGGGCGTATAAAAGCTGTGGACGCTCGCCACCTTCCCTCGGATCGTGAATTGCCACCCTCCGCTGATGATCATTGAGAACACGAGCCCGGCGACGCAGAAGAGGAGCACGTCGAGCGTCCACGGCACAGCCTTGGACCGCGGGCGCGAAGGCCTTCGGCTGACGGTAAGGACGCGCCCCATCGTGAACAGCACGGCGAGCAGCACACAGTAGACAGCGTAGTAGGCGTCCGTGGTCGCCGCCCAGCAGACCACTGCGCCAAGCGCGACAGCATCACGGACGCGCTCACGCTCGGTGGCTCGCAGGAGCACGAGGAGAAAGATCGGCAGCGGTGCGGCGGCCACGAGGCTGAAGTGCGCGCCGCCGCGAGTAGCAAGCACGGGGCTCCATGCGAACAACAAACCCGCCAGCCATGCCTCGGCGTCCTGCCCAGTCACGCGCTTCGCCAGCAGAAACGCGGCGTATCCGGTGAGCACCGTCATCAGGAGAAACACGACGTTGAACGTGGCGACGACGCCGAGCCATCGCATCAGCGGCAGAGCGAGGAGATCCTGAAATGCCGTGTAGTTGTGGAGACTCAGGTTGGCTGGGCCGGTCAGGGAAAAGATGCGGTCGGTGAAGTAGGGGAAGTTGCCTTGCTCGAGGATCTCGTGGTGAAACACCCACTGGTTCCACACGTACACACCCGTGTCGCCGGCGGGGGAGCCGGTCAAGTGTGTGCCGAGCTGGGGCGCAAGCGGCCAGGTAAAGAGCACCGCGAACGCCGCGTAGCCACATAGCGCGGCTACATGCCGTGGCCATGGGCGTGAGGGAAGCATCGTGGGGATACCCTGACGCGTGAGCGGCGGTAGCGTATGTCTAATACCCTCTGGGGTCAATCAGGAACTGGGGGCGCGGCGGGTACGGCCTCAGGCCGGGGATGGGGCGCGCGCGCGGGTGGTTCTGGCTCGCTTGACCGGCTTGGCGGGCGGCGCGCCCACTTCGAGGCGAATCGGCTTTCCCAGGACCTCGGCAAACGGCTCGAGATGCCGCTCTGTGGCCCAGATCTCCAGTTCGGCATCGTCCGAGGTCTGGACGATGAGCTGTACGTCCGCGTCGCGGTCGCGAACCTCGATGCCTGAAATGGTCTGTGCGTGGCTGCGGTCAAGGCTCTCTGCCACACGGAGAATTGCGGCGAGGACCCGGATGGCTCTCCGGTTGGACGGTGAGAGTCCGGCGTATTCCTCGTGCGATTTCTTGGGCGCCCCGCGGCGGTGATAGCGCGCGATGAGCGCCACGATCTCAATCTCCTCCGGATCGAAGCCCCGAAGATCGCCGTTCTTGATCAGGTAGTACGAATGGAGATGGTGACGCGGGTAGCTGATAAGCGTCCCGATGTCGTGCATCGTCGCCGCGAACTCGAGCCACTCGCGCGCATGGTCGGTGAGTCCATGGACGGTGCGCGTCTGGTCGAAGATGGCGAGGGCGAGACGGACGACCTGTCTGGCATGTGATGCCTGGTAGTTGCACCGCTCCGCCAGAGCCAGCATGCTTCGCCGCCGGATGTCGGGAATCCGATCGGCCTGCGCAATCTGTCCTTTGTGCGATCGGATGTAGTCGAGAATGATGCCCTCTCGCAGCGCGAGATCGCAGAGCGTGATGTCCGACGCTCCAAGATTCGAGAGGATGGTATCGAGGAGGACGGCGCCCGCGACCACGAGGTCCGCACGTCGTGGGTCCAGGCCGGCCACGTCGAGCCGCTCGCTGAGCTCCATATTGACCATGCGTTTGCGGACGCCCCGAATCTGCTTGCTCGGAACGCGCAGATTGCGAATCTCGGCCGGCGGTGTCCCTCGCGCCTCCGCTGTTGCGACGACACCGATGCTGAGAATGGTGCCGGATGTGCCGATCACGCGGTCGAACCCGGCGCGAGCGATTGCCGAGCAGTGCTTACGAATCTCACCTTCAATGTGCTTGACGAGTTTCTGTTCGTCACGCCGGGAGAGCGGATCTGTTCGAACGAAGCGCTCGGTGAGCCGGATCGCGCCGAGCTTGAAGCTCTGCGCAAGCTGAATCGAGGTGGCCGATCCGTACGTGATTTCGACGCTGCCGCCCCCGATGTCGATCACGACCGCGCGGGCGCTCCCCACGTCCACGCCGTACATCGCCGCCAGATGAATGAGCCGGGCTTCCTCGATGCCGGAGATGACCCGCGCGCTGATGCCCGTCGTACTCACGATGCGCCGGAGAAAATCGCCGCCATTCCTGGCTTCGCGGACGGCGCTCGTCGCCGTGGCCAGGATCTTCTCGACGCCGTGTGACTCGGCAAGGCGCCGGAACTTTGAGAGCGCCTGCAAACCGGCCGTCATCGCTTCCGTCGTGAGCATCCGTCCATCGAGGCCGCCGGCGCCCAGGCGCACCATGGCCTTCTCCTGATCGATGACCTCGAAGGAGAGATCGGCCATCACGTTGACGACGATCATGTGGATCGAATTGGTGCCGATGTCGATAGCGGCTAGGCGCATGCGCGGAGTCTCATTGTGAGTGCTTATCGTAACGCCAGAATCACACCGTATGGCATGATGGCCTTGGGGCACGGATGACACGAAATGTCGCGCGGCCGGTGCTGTCGCAACGCATCAACCGCCTGCTGCGGTTCCTGCCAGGCGCGGCGCTCTGCGTGCCCGCGGCTGTGCACGACGCCAGGGTCGCGACCCGCCGGCTTCGTGAGGCGCTGCCTGTGGTGGCGCGAGGCAGGAAGGGCAAGGCGCTGTTGAAAGCGGTGCGCAAGATTACGCGCGCGCTTGGCCCGGTTCGTGAGCTCGACGTCGCGCTGACGACCCTGACGGAGTTCGGCTCGTCCAGGGGAGTATCCCGGGATTCGATTGCACGGGTGAAGGCTGCCATCATCGACGAGCGTCGGCCGCTGTGCGATCACCTGCCGAAGCGCCTCGAGCGTCACGACATCAAGACCCTGGGTCAGCACGTCACCGATCAGGCGACCGTGCCATTGACGACAATCGAGACGCGCGCGCTCTTTGCGAAAGTCGATGAGCGATGCGCTCGGAGAGCGGTGAGACTGCGTGCCGCCATCGAGGACGCTGCAGGCATTTATCTTCCCGATCGGCTGCATGCGGTCCGGATCGGTGTGAAGAAGCTCAGATATGCCGTGGAGCTCTCGCAGGATCTGAGGAACGCGAGACGAACGCTTCGAACCGCGCGCACGTCGGGATCAGCGAAGGCGGTGTCTACGCGTCTGCGGATTCTTCGACAGACACAGGATCTGCTGGGTCGCATGAATGAGCTCGAGGTGCTGATCGCGCGGATGCGTGCGCTGCAGGGCACGCCGACGGTGACGGGCCTTCGCGTGTCGGCGGACCTCGACGATCTGGTTCGTCGCCTTGAGAACGAGTGCCGCGTGCTTCATGGCCAATACATGGCTGCGCGCGAGCATCTCCTGATGGTGTGTGACCATGCCGAAGCCTCGAATCGGAAGTACCAACGCGTCAGCTCGGAGGCGTAGCGGGTCTTCTGACACGCGAGTGTTATACCTCGTGCGGCACGCAATCGCGGCCGAGCAAGGCCCTGAATGGCCGGACGATGACCTCCGGCCGTTGACCGAGCGGGGTATCGCGCGGTTCAGGAAGGCCGTTGATGGCTTCGCTACCCTTGGATTGAAGGTGGACGAGGTGTGGACGAGTCCCCTTGTGCGCGCCCGGCAAACGGCCGAGTTGCTCGCGGCGGGTCTGTCCGATCGGCCTCCGGTCAAACAACTCACCGTCCTGGCGCCTGGGCATCCGCCGGTGCGCATCGTTGACGAACTGGCGCGTGCAACTCCACGGCGTCGTCTCGCCGTCGTTGGCCACGAACCAGATCTTGGCGAGCTCGCCGCATTTCTGATGGGAACGCGTCGCGCGATTCCTTTCAAGAAGGGAAGTATCTGCCGGATCGACGTGGAGAGTTCCGGTGGAGGGTGGTCGGGAACTCTCTCGTGGTTCGCGTCGCCCCGGTTGTTGCGGCATCTGACGGAATAGCTGTTGCAGGGTGGTGTCGCATCGGTGTGCTAGAGTGTCCGCCTCGCGTATGGGAGCCTGACGATGAGTGAGACAAAACAGAGCATTGCGGAAGCGCGCGCTGAGGCTACGGCCGCCGAACGACGATACGACGAAGCGGCTTCCGTGGTCGAAGCCTCATCCGAGCGAGCGCGACAGGCCAAGGCCAAGTTGAAGGCCGCGAAGAAGGTGGCAAAGAAGACCGCGAAGGAAGCACGCAAGGCGAGGCGCGCCGCGGTGCGCGCTCGTGAGGAATTTACCGAGGCTGCCAGCCGCGTTGCGAAAGCCGAAGCTCGGGATTCTCGCGCAGGACGCGGATCGAAGTCGGAACAAAAGGTCGAGCAGAAGGCAGAGCAGAAGGCGGAAGAGAAGGTTGCGAAGAAGGCTGCACAGAAGGCCAGAACGAAGTCTCGCAGCTCGAAGGCCGTGAAGGCCTCCGCAAAGCCGGTCGTGGCAGACGCTCCGGTGGCGAAGAAGGCTGCTCCGAAACGAGCTGGACGGAAGCGCGTTCCGGCGCGTCGCCGGTCGTCGGCTGCTGCAGGAACCCGCGTGAAGTCCGTGACGCCGGTGCCGGCGGATGACGATGTGCAGTCGGAATCTTTTGCGATGGGCGATGCCGATCTGGGGGAGGATGGGACGGAGTAGCTCGAGTTTACAAAGAAGTTACATCCGTACGGGTTTCTTCCGGGTAAGGATCGGGATCGATGTTCGCGCGCTCTCTTCAGAAAGACCAGCACGAAAGACGTTTCACGATCGTTCAGAACGGGCGCTACTGGGAGGTGCTCGAAGAGCTGGACAGGCTGGTCGTCCGCCGCACGGTGTATGACGACTGGCACCGGGTCGAGCGGGCCAAGCGGGTTTTTGCACAGGAAGTGCATTCCCTTTGTCAAGCCGGATGGGTTGAAAGCTAGCCCCCATGGGGGTCTGCTAGGCTAGAGATCTGGTACCGATAACGGGATTACCTCTCCTGAAACCCCATGGCTCCCGACCCCAGCATCTTCAGCAACCGGCAGTTTGGTCCCGACGTCCAGACCGGCTGGAACTCAATTGGCCAGGGCCTGCACGCTAGCCCGGACGTCGATTCGCGCAATCTCAAACATCCTTCGCTCTACATCAATCGCGAGCTGAGCTGGCTGGAATTCAACCAGCGCGTCCTCGATCAGGCCTGCGATTCTAGCCATCCGCTCCTCGAGCGCGTGAAGTTCCTGGCAATCGTCGGAACCAACCTGGACGAGTTCTTCATGATCCGGGTTTCGATGACCCAGAAGAAGCTGCGTGCGGGGCTCGACGACGTGGGTTCGGATGGCTACAACACCGAACAGCAGCTCGACCTGATGTGGAACCGCGCGCTTCGCATGCTCGAGGACCAGGCGGCGTGCTGGGAGAGTCTGCGAAAACTGCTGGCCGTCGAGGGCGTGCACTTCTTCGAGCCCGACGACTGGACAGGGGATATGCGGGCCTACGTGGCTGAGTACTTCGCCCGCGAGGTCTATCCGGTCGTGACACCGCTGGCGTTCGATCCCGGGCACCCCTTTCCGCTGATCTCGAACCTGAGCAAGAACGTCGCGGTGGTGGTGTCGCACCAGGGACGCACGAAGTTCGCGCGCGTCAAGGTGCCGGACGTGCTCCCGCGTTTCATTCAGGTTCCTGATCGCCTCACGGCCAAGAGTGGGGTGGGCTTTGTGTTCCTGGAGGATGTGCTCCTGGCCAACATCCAGAAGCTGTTTCCCGGGACCGACGTCAAGGGGGCACACCTCTTCCGTGTCGTGCGCGACACGGATCTCGAGATCGAACAGGACGAGGCCGACGATCTGCTCGAGACCGTGGATCGCAGCCTTCGTGAGCGTCGTCGCGGTGCCCTGTCGCTGCTGCAGGTTGATGCCGGGATGCCTGCACGGGTGCTGAACATTCTCGCGGACAACTTCGAGATCAACGACGACTTGATCGTGCCGACGGACCAGCGTTCAGGGGCGGGCGTTGCCGACCCTGAAATGCCTGCCCGCGTGTTGCACATCCTCACCGAGAACGTCGAACGGGAGGAGGCAGGCAACGACGTGATCGTGCGGACGGGACACCGCATGGGTTTCGGCGATTGGATGCAGCTGACGCGCATTCACCGGCCCGAGCTCAAGGATCCCGCCCACTCACCTCGCAGCCTCTGGCGGCCTGACGAGGATCCGGAGGTGATCTTCGATCAGATCAAGGACTGCGATCAGATCGTTCACCACCCGTTCGAGTCATTTGGCGCGGTTGAAGCCTTTCTCCGGGCAGCCGTGAAGGATCCTCATGTGGTCGCGGTCAAGATGACGCTGTACCGCATCGGGCCGAACTCCCCGCTCATCGACCTGCTGATCGAAGCGGCAGAGGCGGGCAAACAGGTTGCGGTGCTGGTCGAGCTGAAAGCCCGCTTCGACGAGCGAAACAACATCCTGTGGGCGAAGCAGCTCGAGTCGCACGGCATTCACGTCGTGTACGGGTTCGCGGCGATCAAGACGCACGCAAAGCTGTGTCTGGTGGTGCGGCAGGAGCCGGACGGGATGTGCCGGTACGTTCACGTGGCCACGGGCAACTACAATCCGCGCACGGCAAAGGTATATACCGACATCGGACTCTTCACTGCCGATCCACAGCTTGTCGCGGATGCCTCGGACGTCTTCAACTATCTGACCGGGTACTCCAACCAGAAACAGTTCCGCGGTCTGCTTGTCGCCCCTGTGCAACTGCGGGCCAGGCTGGTCGAGCTCATCGAACGTGAGGCCGAGCACGCCCGAGCGGGACGCCCGGCACGGCTCGTCATCAAGGTGAATGCCCTGACGGACGATCAGATGGTCCGTGTGCTGTACCGCGCGTCACAGGCTGGAGTGTCAATCGATCTTCTCGTGCGGGGCATCTGCTGCCTGCGCCCAGGGGTGCCTGGCGTCAGTGACAACATCCGCGTGCGATCCATCGTTGGCCGTTTTCTCGAGCACTCCCGGCTGTACTGGTTCAGGAACGGCGGCAGTGACGAGATCTATATCGGCAGCGCCGATCTGATGGAGCGCAACCTCGATCGCAGGGTCGAGACGCTGATACCGGTTGGTGACCGCGAGGCACTGCGGTATCTGCGTGACGTGGTGCTGGACGCGTATCTGCGTGACACCGCGCGCGCCTACCGTCTGGACGCGAACGGGACGTATCAGCGCCCGGAGCGAGCTGGCGAGGGGTTCGACGCTCAGCGTTTCCTGCTGGCGCATAGCGCCCACATCAAGTCAGACTGAGTTCCCGTAGCTGCTGAGACCAAGGGTTACAGAAGATTCATATCCCGGTCATCAAGGGTTGATGTTCGCTGACTAGGTTCGATCAGGGAGGAATCCATGATGAACCTCGAAGTCAGCGACGCTGGGCTCGACGCGACGTTTGACACGGCGATTCGCCGTGTGCAGTCCGATTTCATCGAAATGCCGGGGCTGAGACTGACGCTGCCGCAGGCTGCTCGCCTGTGGGCCTATGACGTGTGTTTCTGTCGTGAAGTGCTGTCGTCTCTGGTGCAGGCGCGCTTTCTCGTGCAGTCCAGAGACCGATTTACCCGGGCAGAAGGTCGGACGTAAGAGATCCCTTATTCGCGCCTGATCGAAACGACACCTGGCAACGGAGGATCGCCCGGCCTCTCGCTCGGCCAGTTGCTCCCTCTAGGAGAGAGCATCGTCGATGTACGCGTGCCGTTGGCTTCTCCAGGATGCTGAACGGAGAGGAAGAACGTATCCCGCCCTGGGGTCCAAGAGGGCCCGGCAAGCTCTGCCTCACACGGCGCTGACGCGAACTGGCGAGCAATGCCAGCATCCACGCCGGACGTTGGCACGTAAAACATGCCGTTGTTCTGAAACTCGGTGTACCGCGCGTCGGCGTTGATCCGCGAACTCGAGATATCGGTAACGATCCACAGGTTCCCCGTGCGATCGAACGCCAAATTGTCAGGCGCGGCAAATACCCGGCCTGACTGCCGTGCGTCGTGAGGCCCACCCGCTTTCCAGCGCATCCAGGTGAATCGCGTACCCGTACCGTCGCCTTCTTCGACGATGCGCCAGATTTCGCCGTAGATGTTCGGAAACAGGTGATCGGGCGCGGTTGCTGCGGCGGTGAAGGCAATATAGACGCTCTGGTCGAGCGGATGCACCTCGACGTCCTCCGGCCGCCCGGTCGGCGTGGCTCCGATGAGATTCGACGCGCGGAATGCATCGGTGACGATCGCACCTGGACTGGCGTAGACCTGGCCGAGTGTGGTGGCTCCACGCGGGAGTGCGGGTACTGACGACCGCGGGTTCGCTCGAAGGGGAGTTGCAGGAGCGAGCTCACGCCATTCGCCGCTGCCATCCCGATTGAAGACGGCCGCGTAGAGACGCCCGCGCGACAACATCGAACCGCGATTGTCCAGTCGCCCCGGCGCGTAGCGCCGTTCCGACACGAATCGGTAGACGTGGCCGTTCGTGCGGTCATCCCCCATGTACGCCACCACAGGCGCATCGTCCCGAACGCGCACTGCGACGTTCTCATGACGGAATCGACCCAGCATCGTGTGCTTGACCGGTGTCCACGAGGGATCCAGGGGATCGATTTCGACCACCCATCCGAAGTGCGCGCTATTGCCGCCGAAGCGGCCACCTGAACGTCCGCGGCCGGCAGTATCGACCGCCTCGGGCACGCAGTCCTGGAAGTTCTCTTCGCAGGTGAGCACGGTGTTCCAGGGCGTGTGACAACCGGAGCAGTTCGCCAGGGTTCCGGCGACGCTGCCAGCGGTCTGCAGCGCGGGCCCCGAAACCGCCATTCGCGATTGCGCGTCATAGCGGCGGGTGAGAGGTGACCGCGTCAGCTCCCACCGTCCGTTCTTTCTGCGCGTGACGTGAAGGACAGAGACGCCGACATCGTGCATCTCGTCGTCGAGGCGTGGCTCGCGGCCGATGACAGTCGGGAACGTCTGCGAGTAGACGCCGATCTCACCAGGCTCCGGCAGGCTCACGTACTCGTGATTGACCACCAGCAATCCCTCGTCCGCACCCTGCAGAGGAATGAAGGCCGTGAAGTCCGCGTTGTAGCCGAAGCGCGTGTTCGTGCCGGGCAATCGATCGCCCCACTTCGCCAGGACGTCGTACTCGAATCCTGGCGGAAGCAGGAGACGGTCTCGCGACGATGGCGAAATGGCATTGAAAGGGAGCAGCGGCTCAGCCGCCGCTAGCGTGGTGGCAAGCGGACCTAAACCACCGGCACAGGCGCCAGTGAACCCGGCGCCCAGGAATCTCAGAAATTGACGACGACCGCGGGGGAAGCCCATCGCAACCGCGGTCGAATGTTACTCGACAAAACGGTAGCCGAGCCCTACCACTGTCTCGATCTGATCGCCCGCTGTGCCGAGCTTGCTTCTGAGTCGCCCGATGTGCACGTCCACCGATCTCGTCTCGATCGAGTGCTCGTAGCCCCAGACACGCTCGAGGAGTCGATCGCGCGAGAGCACTCGATTCCGGTTCTGAATGAGAAATCGGAGCAGTTCGAACTCACGGCGTGTCAGACGGATTGAGCTGCCATCGACCGATACTGCCACAGCATCGAAGTCAGCCAGGAGGCGGGCACCTTTGTAGACTTCGATATCACCGCGGTCGGCCTCGGCCGCTTTGACGCGGCGCAGCGCAGCCCGGACCCGTGCGGCGAGTTCGCGGGGACTGAACGGTTTGATGACGTAGTCGTCGGCGCCAACGTCGAGCCCTCGGATGCGTTCGGCCTCGCTGGTACGTGCCGTCAACATGATGATGGGTACGGTTGCGGAGGTTTCGCGCGATCTCAGGATGCGACACACCTCCAAGCCGTCCAGCCGCGGGAGGTTCAGGTCGAGGATGATGGCGTCGGGGAGGAACTCCGTGGCCTTGTCGAGGGCCGCTTCGCCAGTCATCGCGAGGTCAACCTGCAGGTCACCACCGCGTTCGAGCGTCCGCTTGATGAGCTCGGCGATATCCGGCTCGTCCTCAACCACCAGAACGCGTCGTCGGCGGCGCACTCGCTCGCTAGTCATCGTCGAGGTTTCCACATACATGGACCCGAGGCTACCGCCCTGTGGTTACGCGGGTGTCACGGGAACGTTAAATGCCGGTAACGTGCATCCAATCCAGCTATTTACACCGTCGAAACACGGTCGTCACAAGGCGATCACGGTGCCTCGGTACAGTCCTCTTGTGTTCGCCAGATGCCGTGTGCGCGTGTCGCGTGCAGGGCAGGGCAAACGGAGGAATGCATGAAGGTTTTTCGCGTAGTTCTGGTTGGTCTGGTCGTCGCAATGGCGGCGCTTGGGCCACAAGCGGTGGCCGCCCAGCAAACAGAGTCACGGATCATCGGCCGGCTGGTTGACGACACGCAGGGTGCGATTCCAGGCGCGACCGTGACCGTCACGTTGACGCAGACCGGTGCGGTTCGCACGGTGGTGTCAGAGGGTGACGGATCGTTCGCCGTGACCAATCTCGGTCCGGGCGCCTATAGTGTGCTCGTCGAGTTACCCGGGTTTGCACCGCAGACCCGAAATCTGACGCTCGGCCTTGGTCAGGTCGAAACGCTCGATCTGGTGCTGGGCGTCGCCGGTCTCCAGGAAGCGGTCACGGTGTCTGCCTCGGCCAATGTCATCGACCTGTCATCCGCGAAGATTGGCGTCAACGTGTCACCGGACGAGGTGCAGAACCTCCCGGTCAACGGGCGCAACTTTGCGAACCTGATGACCCTGGCCACAGGCGCCACGAGTGACGGCAACGGTGGATGGGCAAGCGTCCGCTTCAACGGCAAGTCGAACCAGCAGAACTACCTGAACTTCGATGGCGTTGACGGCACCTACGTGTGGGACGCCAGCCCAGGATACCTGAATGCCACGGGTTCCCAGTTCCGGTTACAGACGTCGATGGAGTCAGTCGCCGAGTTCCGCGTGAACTCGGGTCTCGCGCCGGCAGAGAGCGGGCTGGGCGCCGGCGGCAACATCACCGTCGTCACCAAGAGCGGTTCGAACGCCATGCACGGCTCGCTCTTCGAGTACAAGCGTGATGACTCGTTGGATGCGGCGAGCAAATACGACGACAAGAAGCAGAAGCTGAGCCTGGATCAGTTTGGAGGATCCTTTGGCGGTCCGCTTCGCCGCAATCGCACGTTTATCTTCGGAAGCGTGGAGCGCCTGACCCAGAAGACGGGCCTGTCCTTCAGCGAGGCCGTTCCGAGCGCCGAGGCTCGCCGACGGATTCTTGCTGGTGAGCCGATCGGCAGCGGAGCAGGCCAGAGTGCGGAGCGGACGCGCGCCGTTGCACCGCTCCTCGCCGGCTTCCCACTCGGGACGACGCCCACAGCGAACCCACTGCTCGATTTGGCGACTCTCGAAACACAGGCCGAGCAGGAAGAGACGACGGTGTCCCTTCGTCTGGACCATCGCTTCACCGACACGCAGTCCGTCTATGTGCGGTACCTCGGCAGCAACGGAGAGGTCGATACGCCCGATCGCACGGTGACGCCGCGCCGGGTGCTCGCAAAGCAGAAGCCGCAGAACGTGATGTTCAACATCCAGAGCCTGTTCGGCAACACTCTGGTCAATGAATTCAAGGTCGGATACAACGCGCCGCAGACGAGCGCGATTGCGTTCGGTGCGGTCAGCGGCTACGACCCGGTCGGTATCTCGTTGTCCGGAACGGTTACGTCGGCCTCGGTTGATGCACGAGGAACGACAGGTATTGCCCGCAGTGGCCTGCTCATCCGCGCGACCAGCGCGTCGTCAACGACAGGCTCGCTGTTCGACCCGGTCTCGCTGTCGTTCAACAACGCGACGACGTGGACGCGCGGCGCGCACACGATGAAGGGTGGAGTCGAGTATCGCGATATCTCCTCGGAGTTCCAGTTCCTGGGCAGCACCGAAATCACCTACAACAGCGTCAACGACTTCATCGACAATCGCCCGGCGGCCATCCAGCTCGCGCTCGACTCGCCGGTCTTCACGCCCAAGCAGTTCTATCTCGTCGGGTTCATCCAGGACTCCTGGCGCGCGAGCAGCAGGCTGACGCTCGACCTTGGCATGCGCTACGACTACTACTCGGTGGTGAGGGAGAAGGACGGATTGGCTAGACCGTTCTTCGTCGAAGACAACGCGTTCAGCGCTGACCCCGACAACTTCTACAACCCGGACAGGAACAACTTCTCGCCTCGGCTCTCGGCCACCTACGCGCTCAACGAAAAGACAGCGCTTCGAACGGGTTTCGGGTTCTTCTACGGCCCCGGCCAGTTTGAGGACCGCATTCAGCCGATTGAGAATTACATCGAGCGGCGTCGAGTGCAGACGGCTGATATCGCCAACAACGGTCTGGCGTATCCGGTGCCGGAGTCAACCTACCGAAACCTGCTGTCAGTTCGCGGTTACACGCATGACCGTCCTGACGAGTACAACGTTCAGTACGGCGCCAGTGTGTCACGGGAGCTTCCTGGCGCGGTCAATCTGACGGTTGGCTACACCGGCAGCCGGGGTAAGGATATGTTCCTGCGCGGTGTCGCGAACACGCTCGATTTCAACACGCGCCTTCGTCAGGACCCCGTGGTTGGCCAGGTGGACTACAAGACGTCTGGATGCCTGGATGGACTCGTGATCAATAACCAACCGATTACTGGCTGCGGATACGCCTCCTACAACGCCCTGCAGATCAGCACCACCCGGCGGTTCCAGTCGGGCTTCACGGGCGGCCTGCAGTACCAGTACTCGAGGAACAAGGGCACGACGCAGGGATCGAACGAAGCTGCCACCACGCAGAATACGTTCGACTACGAGACCGAGTACGGCACGAACCCGCAGGACATTCCGCACACGTTCAACGGTTCGCTGACCTACCAGCTGCCGGGTAGCGGTCCGCTCAAGGGCGGCTGGCGCGTGGGCGGTATCGTCAATGCCCGCAGCGGAGTGCCCATCAACGTCACAATTGCCCGTCCCGACAATGCGACGGTGAACGGCGCGACGATCACGAACATTCCTGGCGGCAACAGCCGCGGCACGCAGCGGCCGGATGTGGTTCCCGGGGTGGACCCGTATCTCAAGGATGGCGTCCGCTGGCTCAATCCTGCGGCGTTCACGACACCGCAGCCGGGTACGTTCGGTAACCTGGCGCGCAATGCACTGCGGGGACCGGGTTTCTGGCAGGCCGACCTGATGTTCAGCAAGGATTTCCGCTTCATGGACACGCAGGGGCTCCAGATTCGCGTCGAGATGTTCAACATCGCCAACCGGTTGAATTACGAGAATCCGGCGGCGTCGCTCCCGAATGGAACACCGGGCGTGGCGTTCACGGATGCGCAGGCGGGGACGTTCGGTTACATGCTGGGACCGCTCAACCGCACGGTCGGCCTGGGCACGGCACGGCAGACGCAGATTTCGATTCGATACCTCTTCTAAGGCTCTGGGCCTAAGGCCCAAAGCCTGAGTGTTGTCGCCGCGTGGGAAACGATAGTGTTCCCACGCGGCGAAGTTGTTTGTGGGCTGGCTCTAACCGCGAAGGGACGAAGATCCACGAAGTTCAATTTCTCGTTGATCTTCTTCGTGTTCTTCGTGGTTTCCTGATCGCCTGCCGTCTGCCTGCCTCGCGCCTGCTGACGATACCTTCACATTTCGAAGATCAGGCTGCAGCAGGTCACCGCGCCCTCCGCCTTGTGGAGCTCGTTGACATCGACCAGGCGCAGGCGAAGACCGAGACGCGTCAACTTGTCAGCCGTGCGCGGGAACGCGGATGAGTAAATCACTCTGTCGCCCACGGGCAGAGCATTGGCGGCATGCGGTTCGCTGTCATCAATGTCCACCAGTGTGAAATCTGCGAACGCATCCCCGTCTACCCACTCGCGATTGATGAGAATCGTGTCGGGTGCCACGGCTGTCACAGCCGACTTGAGATGCAGACAGCCCCGCACCAAGACCGTCTGAACATCGTAACCAAACGAGCCGAAGATCTTCGACGCCTGGCTGGCGCCAGACCGATTGGTTCGAGCAGACAGGCCAATAAACATCCGTCGGCCGACCACGAGCACGTCACCGCCGTCGAGTGTCCCGGGACTCCGGATCTCACGAAGGGCGCGACCGTGACGCAGGAGTGCCGCGACAACGCCCGCTGTTTCCACACGGCGGGTTTCTTCGCCCGGCCGGGTCAGAAGCGCCGCTTCGTCCAGCACGACAGCGATGTCTTCGACGAAGACCGAGTCGGGCATCTCCGGGCTCGAGTCGAGACGACGAACGGTGCATCCAGCCTCGACGAGGGCCCATTCGTAGGCATCGTGTTGGGCTCTCGCCCGGAGCAGGTCAATCGGCACGCGCGGCAGGTGGGTTAGCGCACAGTCGTTGAAGGCTGTGCTGATGTCGCGCGTGATGGCAATCAGCACGGCTGGGGCAGATGTGCTGGTGTTCGGCTACGCATGAGGTCGATGGGGAAGTGTGACGGTGAAGCGTGCGCCACCCTGGGCGCGGTTCTCGGCCTTCACGCTGCCACCGTGGAGCTCCACCAGATGCCGGACGATGGCGAGGCCCAGCCCCGTGCCCCCTGGACGCGCGCGTGCCTGGTCTACGCGATAGAAGCGCTCAAAGACACGAGTGAGATCTGTCGGTGGAATCCCGGTACCCGAATCAGAGACCAGGATCTCGGTGCGATCGTCGTAGCGCTCGGCTTCGAGATGAATGGATGTGCCATCCGGGGAGTGAATCACCGCGTTTTCGACCAGGTTGCGCAGGATGTCGTGCAGTTTGGCCGGGTCGGCCTGAACCAGGCCGGCGGCTGATGCCACGGCAATTGTGACCTGCTGCTTCTTCGTCTCGATGGAAGGCGCCAGGTCGCTGACAACCGTACGAAAGATGCGATCGACGTCGCAGCTCGCGATCTCGAGCAGCTCCTGATTGGCATCGAGCCGGGCGAGCCGCAGCAGATCCGTGACCAGACGTTCCATCCGGCCTGTGTGGCGGGTGATGATTTCCAGAAAATGCCGCGTCTGGTCCTCGTCCTGAGGACCATCAACCAGGGCTTCCACGTAACCACGGATGGCCGTCAAGGGTGTGCGCAGCTCATGTGAGACGTTGGCGACGAAGTCGCGGCGAACGCGATCGGCACGTCGCAGATCGGTGATGTCGTGCAGCACCAGAATGGCCCCGCCGCTCCCGGCGGACGAGACGGGTGCCGCGCGCGCAACGAAGGAGCGCGAGCCATCACGCCCAAGAGGGAGCTCATGTGGATCTGGCCGCTCACCTCGAAGTGCTCTCGTGAGTTGCGCCGAGATATCGGGATGGCGAATCACCTCGAGGTGCAGCCGCCCCAGAGCCGAGTCGTCAATGCTGAGCATCTGCGCCGCGGCGCGATTCACCAGCTGCAGTCGGCCCTGCTGGTTGAGGACCAGCACGCCTTCGACCATGCCGGAGAGGATGGCTTCCATCTGCGCCCGGTCCCGCGCAAGTTCCTCGGCACGTCGCGCGAGTCCCTGGCTGGAGGCGTCGAGTACACGTGCGACATCCCCGAGTTCGTCGCTGCCGTAGTCGCGGATCACGTGACGTGTATCTCCGGCATCGTACCGCCGCGCGACGGACGCGATCGCCTGCACCCGACGGCTGAGAAGGATCGACGACAGCCACGCGAGCGCGATTGCGACAGGCGCCGCCAGCGCGAAGGCCAGGAGCGCGCCCGCGCCGATACGCGCCACCTGCCCCGCGACGGTTGTGAGGGGGAGAGCGACTCTTACGTAAGCGATCTCGGAGTGCGCCGCCCGCACGGCGGTATACAGCATGTCCGCCCGAATGGTGAGGCTGTACCGTTCGACCACGCCGACCTGGCCCTCCCGTGCAAGCCGTACCTCGGGGCGATCGAGATGGTTGTCCAATGCGGCGAGCTCAGGGCCATCGACGCTCGAGTCGCCAACGACGCGGCCGTCGGCCGCGACGAGTGTGACCCGGCCATCGATCGTGCTCGCAAGCCGGTCGGCCTCATCGTCAATGCCGGGGCCGGTGATGGACGAGTTGCGGGAGAGAAGCTCTGCGATGAGAAGCGCCTGATCGCGAAGCCGGCTTTCGATGAACGCGCGCTCTTCACTGCGTAGCTGCCAGGCGATGAGACCTGTCGCCAGCAGCAGCGCCGTCGCTGACACACCCAGCGAGGCCCAGAACACCTTGGTGCGAAAACGCAGGCTCACGGCAAATCGTCGTCAACGAGCTTGTAGCCGAACTGCTTCACCGTGGCGAGGGCCTCGACGAGCACCGGCAGCTTTTCCCTGAGTCGCCGGATATGGACATCCACGGTCCGCGTCCCACCGGTGTAGCGGTAACCCCACACATCTTCAAGAAGACGATCGCGGGACAACACCCTGCCTCGGTGCTCGAGAAAGAACTGAAGCAGCAGAAACTCCTTTGCCGTCAGTTTCACCTCGGAGCCGTCGTTCGACACGGTGTGCTTCGAAAGGTCCATTTCGATCGGGCCCAGCGTCAACACCTGTTCGGTCGGATCGGCACGCCGCGTTCGACGGACGACGGCGCGTACTCGCGCAACGAGCTCGTTGGGGCTGAACGGCTTCGAAATGTAGTCGTCTGCTCCGAGTTCGAGGCCTTTGACCCGGTCGTGTTCTTCCGTGCGCGCCGTCACCATCAGCACAGGCAGATTCGCGGTCGCGCGCTCCGATCGCAGCGCCTGACACACATCGAAGCCGCTCATTCCCGGCAACATCAGATCGAGAATGACGACGTCAACCTCATGGTTGCGAACGTAGGCGAGCGCCTTGTCGCCGGTCGGAGCGACATGCACCGACCAGCCGGCCTTCGTCAGATAGTGGGAGATGAGTTCCGCGATGTCGTGATCGTCTTCAGCGATGAGGATGTGCATCAGGTTCGATCGTCGAAGCGGACGACGTGTATTATTCCACGCCCAATCAGGCGACCCCGAACACCAGCACGAGGGTTTCGTAGACGATTGCCCCGATCAACGCGGACGCTGGAATCGTGAGTACCCATGCCCACAGAATCCGTCCGGCGATTCCCCAGCGCACAGCGGACATCCGCTTGATGGCGCCCACGCCGACGATGGCTCCTGTGATCGTGTGCGTCGTGCTGACGGGAACGCCGAGCGAGCTGGCGAGGAAGAGCGTGATGGCGCCGGACGTCTCTGCGGCGAATCCGCCAAAGGGCTGCAGCTTCGTGATTTTGGACCCCATCGTGTGAACGATGCGCCAGCCACCCGAGAGGGTTCCGAGTGCAATGGCCGCGTGCGCGGAGATGATGACCCAGAAGGGAATCGTGAATTCGGGAAGGTACCCGGCGGTGAACAGCACACCTGCAATGATTCCCATGGTCTTCTGGGCGTCGTTCGTGCCGTGACCAAGGCTGTACAACGCGGCCGAGAGAAGCTGCAGGCGCCGAAACCAGGCGTCTATGCGCCGCGGCAGGAAATCTCGAAACAGCCAGATCGTGAGGACCGAGATCAGCATGGCCAGCACCATTCCCATCAACGGCGCGAGCACGATGAAGATGAGCGTCTTTGTCCAGCCGGAGGCAATGAGTGAGCTCCAGCCGGCTTTGGCCAGCGCGGCCCCGGCATAACCGCCGACCAGGGCGTGAGACGAACTGGTCGGCAAACCGAGCCACCACGTAATGAGGTCCCAGACAATGGCCCCCATGAGTCCGCCAAAAATTACGGCCGAGGTGACGATTGAGAGATCGATCATGCCTCCGCCGATGGTCCTGGCCACCGCCGTACCAAACCCGAAGGCCGCGAGAAAGTTGAAGACCGCGGCCCAGACGACGGCCTGGCCGGGCGTGAGGACGCGCGTCGAGACGATCGTTGCGATCGAATTCGCGGCGTCGTGGAAGCCGTTGATGAAATCGAAAATCAGCGCGACGGCAATCAGCGCCAGGACTGCCAGCAGCGTGGTGTCCATGCGCGCTTATCCGTTCTTGACGATCACGCCTTCGACCAGATTGCCGACGTCCTCGCAGCGATCGGTCGCGGCTTCGAGGAAGTCGAAGATCTCCTTCCACTTGATGACGGCGATGGGGTCGTGTTCCTGGTCGAAGAGCTCGACAATGGCGTCCTGGTGCACACGGTCTGCTTCGTGCTCGAGCTGGCTGATACGCGCAGCCAGTTCGAGCACGCCATCGCGCTTTTCGAGCGCCGCAATCGCTTCGGTCATGCGGTCCACCGCATCGCAGATGACGTTGGCCAGGCGGCGGGCGCCTGGGCGGACCTCGGTGATTCGGTAGAGCCTGATGACGGCGGCCACAGCGTCAATGGCATCCATGACGTCGTCGAGCCCGCCGGCGAGGGCGTGAATGTCCTCGCGGTCGAGGGGGGTCACAAACGAACGGTTGAGCTGGTCGATGATCCCGCGTGTGCAGCGGTCGCAGGCGTGTTCGGTTTCCTTGATGGAATCCACCAGGCTCATGTCGGGCGGATTCGTGGACAGCATCTGTTTCAGGAGGCGAGAGCCCTTGCGGATCTCACTGGACAGCGTGATGAAGTCCCCGAAGAATCGGCCTTGATGTGGGAGAAGGAATCCGAACATGTCACCTCTTCAGCGTTGGCAATTGCACCAGCGACATTCTATGCCGAGACGTGGAGCGGACCGCCGCGGTGGGTTCAGTGTGGGCGTGGTGCGAATTGCGAGCTGCGAGCCGGGCGGGTACGCGGACGGGAGCCAGAAAGGCCCTGAGAGCCTTTCTGGCTGGCGATCAAGAGAGCGGGTCGATCGATCTGTCTACTCTTGAGGCGGCAGCAGGCGATCGATGCGGTACAGCGTCGTGTTGCTGAAGCCGCCGGTGGGTGGCGGGACTTCGTTCGCGATGGCGATGTAATTCTGACCGCGATACTTGTACGCAGCGACGCCTTCGGGGGCGACGTCGCCGGGCGTCACAATGATGTCCACAAAGCTCACGTCGTTCGGGTTGGTCACATCGAAGACGGCGACCGCGGCCGATAATGTCCGCTCCAGCGTGATGAACGCGTAAGTGCGGCCACCGATGTCCAGGAGCGCCACGCCTTCGGGCTCCACACCCTTGTCCCGGCTCCGTCCGTCGTCGTAGATGCCGAGTTCATCGGCCTTTCTGTCGAGGAAGCTGCCGCTGTCATAGACGACGGCGTCGGTCGTATCCCGGATCGAGAACGACCGCGCGCCCGCCGCGTAGAGGTTGGTCGCGGTCGAGTCCGTGTTGGCGATGCGCAGATTGCTCAGTGTGAGGCCAGCGCCGATCAGACCACTGGCTGGGGACCGGTCTCCATCGTCTTCCCGGAAGTCACCTTCGTTGGCCATCACGAGGTAGGTCTCGCCGAGCCACTGATACGCGGCGATGCTGTCGGGCATATAGAGGCCCTTGGCCGCGTGCGTACCGAAGACCGCCGGTACGGAACCGTCGTTGAGCGGGTCGATCTCGCTTCCCTCGAGGCTGAAATTCTTTGCGCCAAGGCCGATCACCTGCGTGACGGTGTTGGTCGTGAGATCGATCACCCCGATGGCGTTGCCCTCCTGCAGTGTGACGTATGCCTTGGTGCCATCCTGCGTGACGGCGATGTACTCAGGCTCGAAGTCCATGCCGGTGTTCGCCCGGATGTTGCTGCGGGACCTTGGCGCTGTGGCGAATCCGACCGTCGCGACAACCGTTCGGGTCTCCATGTCAATGATCGACACAGTTCCGGGCGGGTCATTCGGTGCCGGACCATAGTTGCGCGGTGTCGTCGTGCCGATCCGTGACCCGTAGACGTTGGGGGTCGCCTCGTTGGCAACCAAGAGTCTCGAGCCGTCGTGGGTGAAGGTGAGCATGTCCGGCAGAGCACCCACCTGTATGTTGTTGACGCCCTTGGCCAGCTCGCGAGTCTTCGTGTCGTACAGGAGCACGCGACCGGGGCGCGCGCGACCTGTTGTGTTTGAAAGGGGAGACTGGGCAGCGGCCTCGACAGCCAAAGCCGCCAGCCCGTTATGGATGGAGACGCTGTTCACGGAGCCGCAGCTGGTGACGTCGATGTGGCCGACGCGTTCACCGGTCGCTGCGTCGAGAACATCGACACCGACGATGCCCACCACCCAGATCGTGTTCGTTCGCTGATCGAACGCTGGTACTTCCGAGAGTTGTCCTGGTGTTTCGGCAGCGGTGCCGTGGTTGTGTGTCCACACCTTCGTGAACGTGAGCGCTGGTTCGGCGGCGAAGCCGTCCATGGTCAGCATGGCGGCCAGCACCGCGGTGGTCAGTAGCAGTCTCTTCATCTGTGATCTCTCCGAATCAGTCGCCAGGCTCGGACGGAGGCGTCCGCCCAAAAAACGAACAGATAAGGCTGGAACCACGATGTAACAGCCTTGCGACGTCTCCCCGGTTCCTGAAGGCGTCGCCTGCAGCTTCGCCGGCACCTGTTCGCCCGTGGGCCGCTCAATCGCAAGCCGCTGATTGCCAGCCGGATCGTGCTTTTACGAACTCTTTACGGCTTTTTGCCGCTCTCTTTAGACGGAGCCGCCGTACGGTTGAGATGTTGGAGGGCGCGAGATGACTCCCGTAATTGCTGGTGAATCGGTTCCGGGCGCACCAGCCCACGAGGTGTACGGACGCTACGTGAACGCGCCTGTCTGGCCGTGGGTGGCGGCCGGCTGGGCGATGAGTGCCATGTTCGCGTTGTTCTTCATCATGGCGTGGAGCTTGTCGTGAGCATCCGATCTGCCGGCAATGCACGGTGATCCTGCCGTTCATCGGCATCAAGGCGATCGACGTCGTGATCGTCGTCCTCGGCTTGGCGTAGGGACCGAAGGGTTTCCTACAGATCCGCGAACCGGTAGCCGACCCACGGCTCGGTCAGGATGTACTTCGGTGACGCCGGATTCGGCTCGATCTTCTTGCGGAGCGATGCAATCAGCACGCGGAGGTGTTCGGGCTGATCGGCAGCGTGCGGACCCCAGATCGCCTTGAGGATGGCCCGGTGTGTCAGCACCCGTCCCGCCGCCTGCGCAAGATAGGTCAGCAGTTCGAACTCCTTCGGCGTGAGCCGTACCTCTTCGCCGTCGCGCAGCACGCGGAAGCGTGCGCGGTCGATGATCAGATCTCCACGGACGATGGGCTCGTTGACTGGTGTGGGTCCGTCGGTACGACGCAGTGCTGCCCGGATTCGCGCGAGCAGTTCCTCGGCACCAAATGGCTTGGTGACGTAGTCGTCAGCTCCAGCATCCAGCGCACGCACCTTGTCGCCTTCGGCGCCGCGGGCTGAGAGCACCAGGATGGGAACACTGGACGATTGACGGATTGAGAAGCAGACCTCGACGCCGTCCAGGTCCGGAAGGCCGAGATCGAGCACGATGAGGTCTGGCTTGTCGCGCTCGTGAGATTCGAGCGCGGCCCGGCCGGTCATGGCCTTCAGCACCTCGTACCCCTTTGAACGCAGCAGCGGGGCGATCGTCCCGATGATATTCGGCTCGTCGTCAACGATCAGGATGCGCGCGGCCATATGCAGGGAGTCTTCTATTGCGAAACGCTGACCTGGCGGACAGCCCCTGGGACGATCAGCGAGAACCGCGCGCCGAGATCGGACGCATTCTCTGCCCAGATTCGGCCGCCGGCGGCCGATAACAGGCCTCGGGTGATCGAGAGCCCCATGCCGGTGCCGAACGTGGTCTGGCGAGCAGATCGCCCTCTGTAGAAGCGATCGAAGAGGTGCTCGAGCTCACCCGAATCGAGACCGGGACCCCCGTCAGTGACGGTGACATGCAGACCATCGCCGGATGTTTCCGCATGCACCACAATCGGCGCGGCCGCCGGTGAGTAGTGCGCGGCGTTCTCGATGACGTGGGACAGCGCGACCGACGTGAGGCGAGGGTCCAACTCGACTTCGGCATCAGCGTCGGCTTCGATTCGGAGGGCGTGTCCTTCAACCGCATGCCGGACGTGAGCCAGGGCCGCATCCACGATGTCCGCGGGCGTTACCCATTGCGGCTCGATGCGGATGGCTTCGGCGTCGATTCGTGCCATGTCCAGAATGTCCTGGAACAGTCGGGTCAGCCGCTCCAGTTCCGCCATGGCCGCGCCGCTCTGTGCACGGCGTTCCTCGGGCGACAGCTCACCACGCAGGTTCTCGACCGCAACCCGGATCGCTGTCAGCGGTGTGCGCAGGTCGTGGCTCAAGGACGCGAGTAGTGTCGCCGCCAGGTCGGCCTTCTGGCGAACCAGCGCGGCCGCGTCCCGCTCTGTGAGGAACTCCGTGCGTTCGATGGCGATGGCCACGACGCCGGCCACCGCATCGAGCGCGCCGATATCCACGGTCGATGACGACGCGGCCAGAAGTCCCACGGCGCGCGTTCCGTGTCGCAGCGGGAGGATGAAGTGTTCGAGCTGGGCCCCGACGCGCACGTGGCCTCCGTACGCGCGCTGTCGCGCGTCGAACTCCAGCGTGCCGCGCGCCTTGGCAAACGCGGTGTTGAGCGTGTCTGAATCGAGCGTCAGCTCCTCGCGGCCTCCCTGGTAGACGCGCCAGCCCTGATCGCCGGGCAGGCAGATCGCAATGCGCGTCAGCTCGAAGCGTCGGGCGACGTGCCTGGCCAGAATCTCGATCGCACCGGCTGTTTCCGTGGTCAGCAGCACATCGCGGGTCAGGTCGAACAGCCGGGTGACCTCGTTTCGTCGCGCGACAGCTTCGCGCTCGCGGTCCCGGGCTGCCGCGGACAGATTGCTGGCGATCACGGCGACTGCCAGGAACGCAAACAAGGCGATCCAGTTCTGCGGATCGGCGATCGTGAAGTTGCCCACCGGAGGCAGAAAGAAAAAATTCAGTGTCAGCATCGCGACGATGGACACAGCGATGGCCGTGCGCAGCCTGGCGAGAGTTGCTGCGGCCAGCACCACCACGAGAAGGGCGAGGGCGGCCGTGGTGGGACTGACATCTGGCAACGCGCGAAGGCCGACCGTCACGGCAGCAATCGCAACGACACTGGCGGCGAAGGCGACGAGAGTGCGCGTCGCGGGAATGGGGAATGCCAACACCACAGATTCTGCCACTAGCGCGGGAACACTCTTTACGCCTTTCTTACGGCGGGAGGGCGTACCGTAGGGTAGGTTGCGCAGACGATCACGTCCCTCTCTGCCAGTGCCGCAAAGCCGGAACTCCTGAGCGCGGTCGTCGCCGATTACATGGCGCTCGACCAGGCGCGAACGTACCGGCGCCTGTTTGTGGGTCGTTTCGGTGTGCTGGCGGCGGTTTTCGGGATTGCCGGGTTCGGCTTTCATTGGATACCGCGACCTGCGTCCTGGCTGGCCGTTGCACTCTGCGCGGTGGCGCCAACGTGGGCGTGGATCACGGAGCTGCGATGCGACTCGAGGCTTGCCAGGCGGCTGAACGAGCTGCCACCCGGAGCCACGAAGGTGGTTCCGTTCCCTTAGATGTAAGAAAGTGATAAAAAGTTCATAAGTATGTCCGTCCACCCGTTACGGGCGCCTCGCGACACCGGATAATTGAGCGAAGAGCCAAATTCGCGGTCACGCGAAACGGGGGAACCAGGGAAGCTTGCAGGTTTCCAGGGGCGCATCCGACAGCAGTCGGTAGGGGACTCCAACCCCGAGCCCGTCAGCTAACCCCGTCGGCACTTGGAGGATTCGTGTCCGATTCGTCAGCTATTGCTGCGCGTCAGTCAACGATTGACGTGCACGGCGCCACGCGCCGCGTCTTTCCCCTCACAGTCACCGCGCTCGGTGTCGTGTATGGCGACATCGGCACCAGCGTGCTGTACGCCATGCGGGAGTGCTTCTTTGGCTCGCACTCGGTGTCCCCGACGTACGAAAACGTCCTCGGCGTCCTGTCCCTGATCATCTATTCGCTGGTGCTGGTCATCTCGATCAAGTACGTCGCGATCGTGATGCGGGCCGACAATCACGGCGAGGGCGGCGTGCTGGCGTTGACCGCGCTCATTCCAGGCAAGGGCGGCGCCAATACCGGCGTGCCCCGTCTGGCGACGGGACGGCCGCTTCTGATCGCGCTCGGCATCTTCGGAACCGCGCTGTTGTATGGCGACGGCATGATCACCCCGGCGATTTCCGTTCTGGGCGCCGTCGAGGGTCTCGAAGTGGCGACGCCGCTGTTCACGCCGTACGTGGTCCCCGTGACCGTGACGATCCTGATCGGACTGTTTCTGATTCAGAGATACGGAACGCACCGGATCGGCGGGTTGTTCGGTCCGATCATGGTGATCTGGTTCGTCACGCTCGCGGGCCTCGGCGCGATATGGATTGCCAGGATGCCGGCGGTGCTCGGCGCCTTCGATCCGCGCCATGCCGTGATGTTCTTCGCCGACAACGGGTTTGTTGGATTCGCCGTGCTCGGCGCCGTGTTTCTGGTCGTGACTGGCGGAGAAGCGCTCTATGCCGACATGGGGCACTTCGGCCGGGCGCCGATCCGGCTTGCATGGTTCGCTGTCGTGCTCCCGGCGCTCATCCTCAACTATCTCGGACAAGGTGCGCTGCTGCTCCTGTATCCGACCGCCGAGCACCCGTTCTTCCTGCTCGCGCCCCCATGGGCGCTGCTGCCGCTCGTCGGCCTTTCGACGGCGGCGGCCATCATCGCGTCACAGGCGCTCATCTCGGGCTCGTTCTCGATCACGCGTCAGGCTATCCAGCTGGGTCTGGCGCCTCGGCTCGACGTCGAGCACACGTCTGCGCGCGAGATGGGTCAGATCTACCTGCCACAGGTCAACTGGGCGCTGATGCTGTCCACCGTGGTCATCGTGATTGGCTTCGGATCGTCCAGCGCCCTCGCAGCGGCATACGGCATTGCCGTCACGCTGACGATGGTGATCACGGTGCTGCTGTTGTACGTCGTGATGACGGAACGCTGGCACTGGCCGAAACCGGCGGCTGTTGCGGTCATGGCGCTGTTTCTCTCCATCGATCTCGCATTCTTCGGCGCCAACGCCCTCAAGGTGTTGCAGGGAGGTTGGGTGACGCTAGGTGTTGCGCTGGCCCTGTTCACCTTGATGACCACGTGGAAGACGGGACGACGTCTGGTCGCCGAGCGGCTGACCGCGCGGGCGATCCCGTTGTCGGAGTTCATTGCCATGGTGGACGCGATGGATCCGGTCCGCGTCCCGGGCACGGCCGTATTCATGACCGCGCAGCCCACCGGAACACCGCCCGCGCTTGCGCACAACCTGCAATACAACAAGGTGCTGCATGAACACGTCGTGTTGCTGACCGTGTCTACGGCGCAGCAGCCGCATGTCCCGCCCCACGAGCGTGTGTCTGTCGAGCCTCTTGGTCACAATCTGTTCAACGTCCGCGTCCAGTACGGCTTCATGGAAGACCCCGATGTGCCGCAGGCGCTCGAACAGGCGCGCAAAGGAGGTCTCGTGCTCGATCTGAAGGATCTGACGTATTTTCTCGGCCGCGAAACCATCATCGTGTCGCGCCGGAAGGGAATGGCGATCTGGAGGGAGAAGCTGTTCGTGCTGATGGCGCGCAACGCGGTCCGGGCGACCGCGTTCTTCCGGCTGCCTCCTGAGCGCGTCGTGGAACTCGGCGTCCAGGTCGAGATGTAGCGTACGTCTGTCCGGACGACCGAAGAGTGTGTCTGGCTACGTGAGGTCTCTCACACCATCGCGCTTGAGCAGGAACCAGAGAGCCACGAGGCTGAGCAGCACGCCGTTGACTGTGAGCACGGTCGGGGCCGACGTCCGCGTCGCCATGTAGCCGGCCACGAGGCTGCCGACCGGCATCCCTCCGCGGAACGCCACCATGTAGATGCTCATCACGCGGCCCCTCATGTCGTTGGGTGCGATGTGCTGCACGAGCGACGACAGCATGGCAAACACCATGACCATGCAGGCGCCCGCCCCGAAGAGGAGGATCGAATTGATCCAGATGACCCGCGTGAGGGCGAAACACGAGACGAGCACGCCAAACGTCAGCTGAATTCCCAGGAGCGTTTTTCCCATTCCCGCTGCCCGCCCGCGCCACGCGACGACCAGCGCGCCCGAGACTGCTCCAGCGCCGGCGAACGCCATGAGCTCCGTGTACTGGGCGACCCCACCCTGGAACACGTTCTGCGCGAAGAGAGGAAGGAAGGTGAGGAGCGGCGTGCCGAGGAACGTCGTGGCGAAGGCCAGGAACGTGAGTCCCATCAAGCCCGGCTCATGTCGCACGTAGTTCAACCCCGTCCTGAGCTCCTCACCCATCCGGCGCTGCGTCGCGGCCGGCGTGTGGCGCAGGTGGAGTGAGAAGAGCGCCAGGATCACAGCCAGAAACGAGACGCCGTTCAATCCGAAACAGGCGGCCATGCCGAAGGCGGTGAGCGCTGCGCCGGCGACGAGCGGGCCTATGACGCGCGCCAGGTTGAACTGGATCGAGTTGAGCGCGATGGCGTTGGGCATGTGCTCCTTGTCCACGAGCGCGGGGAGCAGCGACTGGTGCGCCGGACCCCCGAACGCCTGTGCCATCCCCGTGATGACCGACAAGGTCAGCACGTGCCAGATGCGGATCACGTCGAAGTACACCAGGGCTGCGAGCGTGAAGGCCGTCGTCATCTGGACGTACTGCGACATCAGGAGCAGGTGCCGCTTGTCACGGCGGTCGGCGATCACGCCTCCGATCAAGGTGAACAGGAGGATGGGCGCTTCACCGAGGAACGAGTCGAGCCCGAGATAGAAGGCCGACGCCGAACCCGAGAGCGTCAGGACCAGCCAGCTCTGCGCGACCTTCTGCATCCATGTGCCGATGCTGGACGCAAAGGCACCGGTCCAGAGCACCCGGAAGTCGCGGTACTTGAGCGCCGCAGCGATGCGCGAGACGCCGTGAGAGAGGGGAGACGTGCGGGGACGATCGAGCACCGGAGCGGCATTGTAGCGCGCTGGGGTCGATGCGTGCGGATGGTAGGATGGCAGCAGTTCCTGCATGCATGCCTTCGTGCAGCCGCGTCGGGCGGTGTGGACCGCCATGTTCTGCGCGGCCGGTGTGACCGCCCAGTTCATCGCCGGCAAGGCCACTCGAGACGCGCTCTACCTCGCGAACCTGGACGTCACCTCGCTGCCCGCGATGGTCGTGGTTACGGCCGCGGTCTCGATTGGTCTCGTCGTGCTGATGTCCAAGGGGCTGCAGCACGTCAGCCCGCGCGTGTTCGTGTCGATGGCGTTCGCGGTGAATGCGGCCATGCTGATCGGCGAGTGGCTGCTCCTGCCGACCGCGCCGCGCGCTGCGGCCGTGCTCGTGTATCTGCAAATCTCTGGTGTGGGGCCGCTGCTGGGCTCCGGGTTCTGGCTCATCGCGACTGAGCGGTTCGATCCCCACACCGCACGGAAGCGATTTGGACAGATCGCCGGGGCGGGGACGCTTGGGGGCCTCGTCGGTGGTTTGCTCGCGGAACGCGTCGGTGCGCTGTTTGACGTAGCAGCCACTCTGCCTCTGCTCGCGAGTGGGAGTCTGTACTGCGCGTGGATGATTCGGCGGCTGGCGGCGTCGGGTGGTCCTGAGCGAGCAGGACAAATCGGCGACGTGGCTCCCGACCTGGCGGCCGAGGCCCCGCGGTCCGGCTGGCGAGTGCTCCACGAAGCCACATATCTGAAAAATCTTGCGCTCCTGGTGCTGCTGGGCACGTTTGGCGCTGCGCTCGTTGACTATGTCTTCAAGGCGCAGACGGTCATGGCGTTCGGGAGGGGAGAGTCACTCCTCAGCTTTTTCGCGATCTACTACGCGGTGACGAGCTTGATCACGTTCGCTCTCCAGACATCGACGAGCCGGCTGGCGCTCGAGCGTCTGGGTCTTGGGGCGATTACGGGGACACCGTCGCTCGCGCTGGTGGCAGGGGGAATCGGTGGCCTCGTCTGGCCGGGGCTGCCGAGCATCGTCGCCGCCCGTGGAGCCGAGAGCATCGGTCGAGGAGCGCTCTTCCGTTCGGCGTACGAGCTGTTCTACACGCCCATTCCCGCCGCAGAGAAGCGGGCCGCGAAGTCGTTCATCGATGTTGGCGTCGATCGGCTGGGCGACGCCCTCGGCGGTGGTGTCATTCAGATTGTGCTCATGTTGCTCGTGCCCGCGACGCAGGACGCCGTGATCCTCGTGATTGCGATCGCCTGCTCGTGTGTCGCATTGGTGGTGTCGAGCCGGCTCAACCGCGGTTACGTGCAGACGCTCGAGCGAAGCCTGCGCAATCGTGCCCTCGAACTCGACCTGTCCGAGCTCGAGGACCTCACCACCAAGACCGTGATGTTGCGTACCCTTCGAGAACGGAAGCCCGACGATCGGGCACGGTCGATCGTCGAGCCTTCACTCACATCGGTGACGCCGGCTGCGGTTCCCTCTACTCTCGACCCGGAGCTCGCCGATATTCTCGTGCTGCGGTCAAAGGATCGCAGCCGGATCTCGACGCTGCTGCATCGGTACGACGCGATGTCGGGAGCGCTCGTGCCGCACGTGATTCCACTGCTCGCGTGGGACCCAGTCGCTGAGGATGCGGTGCTGGCACTTCGCAAGGTTGCCGAAGCGCGCGTGGGGCAGTTGGTCGATGCGCTGGTGGACTCAAACCAGTCGTTCGCGGTGAGACGACGGCTGGCGCGGGTGTTTTCTGCGTGCACCTCGCAGCGCGCGGTGGATGGTCTGGTTCTGGGGCTCGACGACCAGCGCTTCGAAGTGCGGTTTCAGTGTGGGCGCTCGCTTGCGGCCATCGCGGCGCGGAACCCGGCTGTCCGCATCGAGGGGGTGACTATCTATGCTGTCGTGCTTCGCGAGCTGGCCGTGGGGAGGGCGGTGTGGGAGAGCCACCGGCTGCTGGATCGGTTGGACGACTCAGGAGACCGATCCGCTGAAGATGAACTCATCAAGGACCGGGCCAATCAGGGCCTGGCGCATGTCTTTACGCTGTTGTCCCTGGTGCAGCCGGCCGAGCCGCTGCAGATTGCCTATCGCGGTCTGCTGACCGGCGACGAGAATCTGAGGGGCACTGCGCTCGAGTATCTCGAAGCCACGCTTCCGCCGCTCGTGCGCACACGGCTCTGGCCGTTTCTCGAAGACCGCCGGCCGGCAAACCGAGCCGTGCGGGATCGAGACGAGATTCTTGGCGACCTGATACGATCGCATGCATCCATCCGGCTCAACCTCGAGGAGCTGCGTCAGCGCATCGCCTCCACCAAACCATGGCCCAAAACGTAAGAGTTGTTGCGCCACGTTTGCCGACGCCAGCCGTCCGCGAGAGCAGACGCACGACCGGCCTTCCAGACGAGCTTGTCTCCGAACAGATCCAGCGGCTCGCCCTGTTTGCCGCGATTGCAGCCGGACTGTGGGCGGTCGGGCTCATCATCGACGTCGTGCTCGTACCCCTGACCTGGGGTGTCGAGATGTCATGGCGGGCAGTTGCGCTGGACCTTGGCGGCATTGGGAGCGCCGCCTGGATGTACTGGCTCGCGCGCTACTGCAGGCAACCTGGGCGGACGAAGGCAGACATCAGCCTCATTTACCTGGTCCTCAATGCGATCGCCATCGCGATTCTGAATACCTGGATCGTTCCACCGCTCGCTGGGCCTTCACTCTTTGTGTCATGGGCGGCGCCCGCCATTCTGATCTTCGCGATGATTGCGCCGGTGTCTCCACAACGGATCCTGATCGCGTCGCTGGTCGCGGCATCCATGGATCCGCTCGCGATGCTGGTCGCGTATCTGCTCGGCACCCCCGTGGTCTCGGTCCCGCAGGCGATCCTTCGATCGATTCCGAACTACACCTGCGCCGTAGTGGCGATGCTTCCGTCTCGCGTGCTCTATCGTCTGGGCCGTCGCTTGCGTGAGGCGCAGGAACTCGGCAGCTACCAGCTGGTCGAGCTGCTCGGACACGGAGGGATGGGCGAGGTCTGGCGCGCTCGTCACCAGTTGCTGGCCCGGCAGGCGGCCATCAAGCTCGTCCGGCCGGAAGTGCTTGGCGCGCGCGACGAGGCCGAGGCCCGCGTGCTCTTGCGCCGTTTCGAGCGCGAAGCTCAGGCCACTGCCGCGTTGAGCTCGCCACATACAATCCAGCTCTTCGACTTCGGCATGACGGGCGAAGGTACGTTCTATTACGTGATGGAACTGCTGGCTGGCCGCGATTTGGAAACGCTCGTACGGGAGTTCGGCCCGGTTCCCGCCGATCGATCCGTCTTCCTCCTGCGCCAGGTGTGCCACTCGCTGGCCGACGCCCACGCGCGAGGTATGGTGCATCGCGACATCAAGCCCGCCAATGTCTATGTCTGCAGGATGGGGCTCGAATACGACTTCGTGAAGGTCCTCGACTTCGGGCTGGTGAAAGTGCGGGATCGCGCGGCGACGGCTGACACCCTCCTCACAGTCGATCACACGACCACCGGCACGCCAGCCTACATGGCGCCGGAGATCATCCTGGGGGAGGCAGATGTGGACAGCCGCGCCGACGTGTACGCGCTCGGCTGTGTGGCGTATTATCTGCTCACCGGCAGCCTTGTGTTCGAAGCCGAAACGCCTATGAAGATGCTGCTCCAGCACGCACACGCGAAACCCGTTCCGCCGTCGCAGCGAACCGAGCTGCCGATCCCGCGCGAGCTCGACGAACTCGTCCTTGCGTGTCTCGAAAAGGATCCGAACGATCGTCCCCAGTCGGCCGAAGATCTGTTCCGTCTTGCCGTGGGATGCCCGTGTAATGGCTGGAACCAGGCGTCGGCCAGGTCCTGGTGGAAGACACATCTTCCCGAACTCACCGGCCCGCTCGTCGTGCCGGAAGACACGCAGCACGCAGGACGCGTCGTTGTTACCGTCTAACTCGGGACTCGGGGCTCGGGACTCGGGGTTCGTCGGACGAACGAAGATTCTCCTCTTCACGATGCTCTGCCTCGCCGTGGCGACGCAGGTCTCGGCGCAGGAGCCCGCCACTCGCGCGGAAGAGCTTGCCCGTGAACGCGAGGAGAAGTCGAAGCAGCTGACGCCGCCGCAGTCCGGGCGGGTGGAGCGGACGCTGCTCTCACTCGAGAGCGGCCGGTTCTTCGAGCGGCTGCTCGCGCCACCGGAGGGGTTCTATCCAAAGATCGGGAACATTACCGCCGGGAGCGGATTTGCGCTTGGCCCTGGCTATCGTCACGCCGGGATTCTTGGTGAGCGCGCCGACTTCAGCACGTTTGCCGCGGTGTCGCTGCAGCGATATTGGATGATCGACGCCAGGCTCACGTTCCCCGCGCTGGCGGATGGCCGGGTGTTCGCGGATGTCCACGGCCGGCTGTTTGATTTCCCAAGCGAGGACTTCTTCGGCGTGGGGCCTGAGTCCCGGCGCGAGGACGAGACCACCTACACGCTCCATAGCTCACAGGTCGGTGCCGTCGGGGGAGTCCGACCCGCGTCATGGCTGACCCTCGGGACGAGCGTTGACTACCTGACGCCGTCGATCAGCGCCGGGCGCGACGGTCAGACCATTGGCGATCTCTTCACTGCGGCTCAGGCGCCGGGACTGGACATTCAGCCCGACTTCGTAAAGCTGGAACTCTCCGCTGACGTGAACACGCGCGAGCCGAGAGGAAACCCGCGCCGCGGCGGACAGTACAAGATTGCCTACGAACGCTACAACGATCTCGATCTGGACAGCTTCAGCTTCAACCGGGTGAACCTCGACCTCCAGCACTACATTCCGCTCCTTCGGGACCGTCGAGTTCTGGCTCTTCACGCCGTCGTCTCCACATCCAACGCCGACGCCGGGCAGACAGTACCGTTCTACTACCAGCGCACGCTGGGAGGCCCGGACGACCTCCGCGGGTTCCGCCGCTTCCGCTTCAGGGACGATCACACCCTGCTTCTCCAGGCGGAGTATCGCTGGGAGATCTTTACCGCCATGGATGGCGCCATCTTCTACGACGCTGGCAAAGTGGCATCGCGGCGCGAGGATTTGGATCTCGAGGATCTCGAGCACGACTATGGCATCGGATTCCGGTTTGGCACGCGCAACGGCGTGTTCCTCCGTGTCGAGGGGGCATTCGGCAGTAACGGCGGCAAGCATTTCATCATGAGGTTCGGGCATGTTTTTTAGGCGGCTGCTCGTGGCGGCAGTGGCGGCCCTCGCGCTGACCGAAACAGGTCGCAGTGCGGCTCCGCGCTTCTATCCCGACGATCCAATCCAGGTCGATCGCGACAACCAGCTGGATGCCGGCAAGGCGACACCTATCGAGGGGAGCAACGGCTACGACTTCGGTGAGCAGACGTTTCTGAAGCCAGGCGATCGGAGAAACATCCGCGCGGTCAACATCAACACGATGGACGAGGTGCCCGATTCCAGCTGGTTCACCAACCGGATCGGACGGCGGGACATGTCCATCGCCGAGATCGTCCGCGGACCGAACTCGGTAGATACCATCAACGTCGATGGCTGGCCCATCGTGCGTGACAAGACATCCGGGATCACGCCGGGGTATCGGATTACCGATCCGTCAGGACGTCTGTATCAGATCAAGTTCGACCCGCCCAGCAACCCGGAGATGGCCAGCAGTGCGGAAGTCATCGGTGCTGCGATCTATCACGCCATTGGCTACAACATCGTCGAAGGGCACGTCGTCGAGATCGATCCAGAGAAGATCGTGATTGCGCCGAATGCCACCGCCGTTGATATGACCGGTCGCCGTCGTCCCATGACGCGCGAGGACGTAGACAAGCTCCTGGCGCGCGCCGCACGTTTGCCGAACGGCAAGTACCGCGCGACGGTAAGCCGGTTCGCGGAAGGCAGTCCGCTGGGGTATTTCAAGTACTACGGAACCAGGCCGGACGATCCCAACGACATCCATCCACACGAGCATCGCCGGGAGTTGCGGGGCAGTCGCGTGCTCGCGGCGTGGCTCAACCATGATGACTCACGAGGTCTCAACAGTCTGGACATGCTCGAGGGGCCGGCGGGAGCCCGGTTCGTTCGGCACTACATGTTCGACTTCGGTTCGATCATGGGCAGCGGAAGCGTGTTCGCACAGGTGCCGCGAGCGGGGAACGAATACATCCTCGAGTGGGGACCCGCACTGAAGACACTGGCCACGCTGGGTCTGTACGTGCGGCCGTGGATTCTCGTGGATTACCCCAACACCTCGCCGGCGGTTGGTCGGTTTGAATCCGAATTCTTCGATCCCGTGAAGTGGAGGCCGGAGTATCCCAATCCTGCCTTCGACCTCATGCGCCCGGACGATGCGTTCTGGGGAGCGAGGTTGGTGGCGAGATTTTCGGATGAGGCAATTCGAGCCATTGTCGCCAAGGGGCACTACAGCGACCCCGAGGCGGCGAGGTACATCGCGGATACCCTCATCAAGCGGCGCGACAAAGTGCTGAAGACCTGGCTGACCGGCGTGAATCCGATTGTGAATCCGCGACTGACGGTGAGCGGAGCCCTGACGTTCGAGAACGCCGCGGTGGCGGCCGGTGTTGCGACGACGCCGACAGCGTATGTGCTGACGTGGTCGAAGTTCGACAATGCGACCGGGACAACTGTGGGGGATACGCAGGAAGTGCGAGTCACAGAGGCTCGCGGCGATGTCCCGGCGGCGATTGCGCAGGGCGCCGAGTTCGTGTCGGTCGCGATTCGGAGCATCCATCCGGACTTTCCAGACTGGCAAGCCCCCGTGAACGTCTATTTCAGGAAAGCTGCGGACGGTTGGCAGCCCGTTGGCCTCGATCGTCAACTTTCAGGGGCTGCTGAATAGGCCGCGAGGTTATACTCTCTCCACTCCGTTCTCTGCCGCCGATAAGAGGGTTGATGATGACGTCCATCCGTACCCGGTGTCTGTGTTCGACGTTCGCAATGGTGACAGTGCTGCACTGCGCCACACCCGCCACTGCTCAAACGTTCACACCAGGTACGTTCACTCCTCAGACACCGCGCGCGTTCTCCGGCCTCTTTCAAGACACGGTCACTGATTTTCGCAATCTGACATCGAAGGACACGCTGACGATGCTGGCGGTTGGCGGGTTGATGGCGGCCGCGGTTCACAAGATGGACCAGCCGGCGACCACGATGCTGTCCGGTTCGGGTACAGGATTCCTCTCGAGCGGTGAAACCATTGGCAGTGCGCGGCTCCAGATTGGGTCTGCCCTGGCCGTCCTTGTTGCCGGGAAGCTGACAGGAAGCCCGAAGCTCGCGGCTGTTGGCGCTGATCTCGTGAGCGCGAACATCGTGGCGCAGACGCTGACCACCGGAATGAAGATGGGCGTGCGACGTGGCCGTCCCGATGGAACCGAGTTCTCATTCCCCTCTGGACATACGTCTGTGACGTTTGCAGCCGCGACCGTGCTGCAGCGGCATTTTGGCTGGAAGACTGGTGTCCCGGCATATGCCGTGGCCTCTTACGTGGCCGCTTCCCGTGTGCATGACAAGCGGCATTTCCTCAGTGATGTCACCTTTGGCGCCGCGCTGGGTATTGTCTCCGGCTGGTCAGTGACCGTTGGTCACGGCAAGGCCCAGATGTCGATGTCGCCCATGGCGACCCCGGGCGGCGGTGGCGTCGGGTTTACCTGGACCGGCAAGTAGAGCACCAGAGGCTCTCCGTAAGCCCGCACTTTCGCACCCCGCACTGCTGAACTCGCCCTGCCTCTTTCGCCTCTTGATCGCCTTCCTTGTTGTGGTGTAGTGTTGGCGAACATAAGGCGAAAATATGGCCAACCCAGCTGTTGCCCTTCTCGAGTCCGCGCTTCGTGCCCGCAAGCTTGACCAGACGCTGACGACCGCCCGTATCCCTGGGAGGGGAGACGGCTTCGTCGCGCAGACGACCATCGCCGGGCTGGATGCCGGCCTGGATGGTGGACTGCCACGCGGGCAACTGTCGGAGATTACCGGCGCCCAGTCGTCGGGCCGCACCACACTGCTTTTCCAGATGCTCGCGGCAGCGACGCATCGCGGCGAGATCGTGGCGCTCGTTGACGCCTTCGATCGCCTCGACGTGTCTTCCCTCGCATCCACGGGGATTGCGCTCGACCGCCTGCTCTGGATCCGCGGCCATGCCGTCAGCCGGACTCAGGACTCGGGGCTCGGGATTCGGGGCTCGGAACGTGGGATTCGAGCCGGGGTTTCGAGGTCGGGACCAGACGCGCTGGTCGATCGGCTGATCGAACGCGCGTTGAAGGCGTGTCATCTCGTGATGCAGGCGGGCGGGTTCGGCATCGTGGCGCTCGATCTGGCTGATGCGCCCGTGACGGCATTGAATCGTCTGCCCTTTACCACCTGGCTTCGCCTGCAGCGGGCGGTGGAGGGGAGCGAAACAGCAGGCGTGCTGATCGTGCCGAGGCCGATGGCGCGCAGTGCCGAGGGTGTCACGCTGGCGCTTGATGGTCGTACGCAGTGGGCGGGTCTGTCCGAGCGCAGCCGGCGTCTGACCGGGCTGGATGTGACCGCCCGCGTGATCTCACCCCGGCGTCGCGTGGAAGGGGAGATCGCCATTCACGCCACGGTGCAATCAGACGTCGTGTCCGCCTTTCGGCGGACCTCGCACGGTCCGGCTGAAGCCAGACACTACGCCAATGCGATTGGATGATTCCAGGATGGTTGGCGTCTTGTACGCGGCAGAGGGAAGTTCGACCGAAGTCCTGCGAGCGATCGCGCAGGACTTCTCGCCTCGCATCGAGGTGAACGGTCCGCGGGAGGTCACGCTTGATCTCAGCGGCCTGTCGCGCCTGTTTGGAGATGCGCGTGAGATGGGCGAGGCGCTCTGTCGTACTGCCGCCGATCGCGGGGTGCGTGTCCGACTCGCCATCGCCGGCACGCGCACCGCCGCGCGCCTGCTCGCTCACGCTGACGGCGGACCGCTGACCGTTGTCGCCCCAGGCAC
>JABFSA010000032.1 GCA_013140775.1 Acidobacteriota bacterium
TCGTTCGACCGCCCGCCTGAATAGACGTCGAACCGCCGGCGCGACCGGTTGATTCGCCACTTCATCAGTCGGTATCTGATCTCCGTCATGAGGTTGGTACGGCCGCCCTTCAAATACAGGTACGCCGCGACGAGTCCGCCGAGGTGAGTGGTGTGCGCGATTCCTCCTCCCGTCGCGGACATTGAGGAGTACAGCGAAATGCCCCCCATGATCATCACGAAGTACTTCGCCGGAATCGGAAAGAAGAAATACATGTAAATCGGACGATTGGGGAAGTACATCGCGTACGCGAGCAGGACGCCGTACACAGCGCCAGACGCGCCAATCGTCAACGAGTTGTACAGGGAGGTCGAGAATGAGAACGGCAGAAACGAGAGGAGGATTGTCGTCAGCGCCGCGCCTCCTCCAGCGACGAAGTAGAACTTCGTGAAGTACCGGCTACCCCACATCCGCTCCAGTTCGACGCCAAACATCCAGAGCGCCAGCATGTTGAACAGCAGGTGAAAGATCCCGCCGTGCAGGAACATGTAGGTGATCGGCTGCCAGATCTGCAGGCGCTCCACGACATCTGCCGGGCGCAGTCCGAATGCCAGGGTTATCGCCGGCACAACCGCGTCGAGCAGAAATGCCGCGACGTTGGCGATGACGATAGCCTTGATGGCGTAGGTCAGCGGCCCCGGTCCAATCGAATACGAGATGGAAGAGGGATAACGCGAGCGCATGGGTTTCAGTGTGTGCCAACTGGCATCTAGGGGGCAACGTCCCCGCCAGACGCTTCAGCCTGTCCGACGCTCGTAGCTCGTGCGGGCACATGTCCGAACCTCCCCGAGGGAAGCGGCAGCGCGCACAACGCTGCGAGTATGGGCAGGAAAGCCATAGCCACGAGCGCTCGTTCGATGCCCACACGGTCGGCCAGCATTCCCACGAACGGGACGCTGATGCCACCGGTGCCCCACGCGAAGCCCATCATCAGCGACGAGACCGTCGCCGCGCTGATCGGCGCGATCATCTGTGCAAACGTCACGTTGACGGGAAGTGTGGACTGCAACAGGAAGCCGCCAATCGAGATGATGGCAACGAAGGTCCAGCCGGTCTGCATCGGTCCGAGCGCCAGAAATGGCACCGCGAGCAGGAGCGACCAGATGATGACGTTGCGAGGTCCCCACCTGTCCGCCAGCGGCCCACCGAGGAATCCGCCCACGCTGCTGGCAAAGAGATACAACGCGATTGCGGTACCTGCCTCGGTCACCGACATTCCTCTGCGCGTCAACATCACGGGCATGAAGGTGGAAAAGCTCAGGGCAGCGAGTGTTCGGAAGACGACGACCAGATAGAGCAGCACCAGAGGTTTTCGGTACGCCTTCAGCGCGCGAAAGCCAACGTCATCCCCGTGGTCGCCCAGACGCTCGATGGCTGGCATTCGGCGGAGGAACACCGCCAGCACGAGCAGCGCGGGAAGCATGAACACCGGTGTCCAGTGCAGTCCGTGGCGTTCTGCAAAGGGTGCGAAGAGCAATGGTCCGAGAGAGAAGCCCAGCGATCCGCCAGTGATGTGCACGGACATCACCAGACCCCTGCGATCTCCGCCGAGACGATGTGCGAGCGCGGCGGCCGGCGGGTGAAAGGCCGCGGCCCCAAGCCCGCCGAGCACCAGAATGACTCCGAGCATGAAGGGGCTCGAGGCGAGGCCGACCAGGGATAACAGCGAGACAGCCACCAGAGGGCCGGCGATGAGGAACACACGCGGCCGCCATCGATCGGCGACGTGGCCGAAGCCAAGCTGCGCCACCGAATTCGCGACGAGGAAACACATTTGGAGCGTGCCCGCCGCTGCCAGCGACAGGTTCAGGTGCGGGATGAGTAGCGGCAGAAGCGGGGCGTAGATGTTCGTGTAGCCGTCCACGATGAAGTGCGTGCTCGCAAGCAGCACGACCGTGGGATGCAGTCCGAAGAGCCGGCGATTCGTCACGCCCCTGCCCGTCGTCTGCGCGCAAGCACAGCGATAGCCTCGCGGAACTCACGCACACGGAATACGTATGCGGATGCGGCCAGAACCGCCATCGCGACCCCGATCGTCGTGGCGAGCCGGACGATCTGAAGTGTCAGGCCGGAGCCCGGCATCAATCGAGCCGCTTCAACATCGACGAATGCTGCCGCGACGCCCATAACCATCGAGGCCAGGGCGATGCGAACGAGCGAACTGAGCACGCGCCCTCCTTCGAGACCCTTGAGCCGTCGGCGAAGGAGAAGGAGGAGCAGCGCGGCATTGAACAGCGCCGCGATTGATGTGCCAAGGGCCAGACCGCGGTACCCCATGACGCCCACCAGGGCGATATTGAGCGCCGCGTTGGCCAGCACGGTAATACCGCTCACGATCACCGGCGTCCGATTTTGTCCGAGTGCGTAGAACACCGGTGAGCAGATGCGCACCACGGAATAGCCGATCAGCCCGAGTGCGTAGAACTGAACCGCGGCCGCAGTCGCGTTTGTATCGGCGGCGGTGAACGCGCCTCGCTCGAAGATCAACCTCACGATCGGAGGCGCGAGTACCATCAGGCCTACCGTCGCCGGGATGTTGAGCATGAGCATGAGCGCAAGGCCGTTCGCCACCGTGCCACGCGCCGCACTCTCATCGTTCATCGCGACGTGGCGGGAGACTGTCGGCAGAGTCGCTGTAGCGATCGAGACACCAAACAGTCCGATCGGCAGGTACATCAGCCGGAAGGCGTAGTTCAGCCACGACACGGCGCCGGTGCCTTCTCCCGTTGCGAGCACGGTGTTCACCAGCACGTTCACCTGTGTCGCCGCCAGGCCGATCGTGCCTGGTCCCATCAGCACGAGAACTCGCCGGAAGTTCTGATCGCGCCAATCGAGGATCGGGCGATACCGGAATCCTTCACTGCGGAGGCTTGGCCATTGCAGCGCGAGCTGCGCGACTCCTCCGAGCAGTGAACCGATGACGATCGCCGTGATCGGCGGCCAGCCGAACAGGGGCATCACAGGCACGAGCGTCAATGCACACACGATCGTCGCCACGTTGAACATGGCCGGCGACAGCGCCGGAATGAAGAACCGGTGCAGTGAATTGAGCATCCCCATGAACGCCGCGGCCACTGCGACAAACGTGAGGAACGGCAGCAGCAGTCGTGTCAGGAAGACCGTCAGCTCGAACTTTCCGGGAACGCTGCGATACGCCCCGGCGAAAACGCCCACGAGCGGCTCGGCAAAGATGATCCCGAGAATGACGAGCACCGCCGTGATCACGATGAGGCCGTTGATCACAAGATTCCCGAGACGCCACGCGGAATCCTTGCCCTCGGTCGTGAGGTGACGCGTGAAGGTCGGAACGAAGGCGCTGCTCATCGCGCCTTCGGCGAACAGATCGCGCACCAGATTCGGGACGCGAAACGCGACGTTATACGCGTCTGTCGCGTCACCGGCGCCGAACAGCGCCGCCAGGACCTGCTCGCGGACGACGCCCAGGATGCGACTCGTCATCGTCGCTGCGCCAGCAGACGCAGCAGACCGGGCGAGCGTGGAGGAAGGAGAAGACGGAGTTGGGCTAGGCGCCAAGCGTGCGGCGGACTGATTCGTTGATGGTCCGGCCGTCGGCGTTCTTGCCGGCGAGCTTGGGCATGACCGCCTTCATCACTTTGCCGATGTCCTTCGCCGACGTGGCGCCTGTTTCGGCGATGGCAGCGGAGACCGCTGCGTCGATCTCTTCGGCTGTTGCGGCGGCTGGAAGGTACTCGTTGAGTACCTCAATCTCCTTGGTTTCCTTGTCCACCAGATCCGTACGGCCGGCCTTGGCGAACTGTTCGATCGAATCGCGGCGCTGCTTGACGAGCGTCGCCACAACCTGCACGGCGTCAGCGTCGTCCAGATCACGACCCTTCTCGACGCTCTTGTTCATGAGCGCCGACTTGACCATGCGCAGTGCGGACAGACGCGGAGCATCCTTGGCTTTCATCGCAGCAGTGATGTCGGCGTTGACCTTGTCAGTTAATCGCATATACCTCAGACGGGTGGCGTACTGCCCGCGTTAGTGATCCTGGTCGGAGTCGCCGTACGAAATGTGCCAGCCGTCAGTGTCTTCGTAAAAGCCCTTCGGCACCTGAACCGCGTTGACCTTGACGCTGACCTCGAGCGTTGACTTGACGTTGAAGTATCCATTGCGGCGCAGCACACGGCGAAACGTTCCGTGCATGGCATAACAGCGAACCTTGTCGGCGTCCTCTGTACGCGCGGCCCGATCGACCCAGCGCAGCAGCGTCTTCAGCCCTGACACGTCGTCGGGATCGACCAGGAAGTCCACGAGCATCGTGGCGCGTCCCAGCGGCTCGTGACGGTGGCGATACACCGCGTAGCCGTGCAGTTCGCCCTGCCGGCGCAACGCGACGATGGAGTAGCGGACGTGCGGGGGCTCGACGTAACGCCAGTTCAGATAGGGGGCATCGCGTCGAACCGCAAGATCGAACTTGGGCGCGAGCTTCTCCCAGAGCGCATTGAACGATGAGTCGAAGCGACGGATCGGTTCACACTCGGCCCGCAGCGGACGCGATCTCGACACAATCTGGACGAAGGGCGCCGAGACCGCAGAGACGAAGCGGTTCAATGCGGTGGGCCAATGCGGCAGGCGAACGGCGCGGCGAGTCAGCGGCTTGACGAGGCATGGCAGCAGATGTGCCGGCGGCCAGTGAAGGCGGTCGAGCATTCTTCTGGACTGACCGGGTGCGCCGAGCATCAACACAGCCCCGGTGTTCCGATCCCACGCCCTCAGAAGCGCTTCGTCGAGACCCTGACTGTCGCGCTCGGGCGCGACGAGTGCCCCGGTACCCCAGGCGCCTTCGACCTCCATTCCCTTCAGCGATACGCGTACGGGGAGCGTCGGATACTGGCCGACAACTGTTGGCCCTTCGCGGGCGACCCAGATGCCAGGCTGTCCGCTCGGGTTGTATGGGTTGCGGCGATGTTGCCAGTCCCAGCGCAGTCGATTGGCTTCGGCGGCGTCGGGGCCGTGCGTACGGCGGTAGAGCGTGTCTACTCCGCGACGGTCGTCCGGCCTGAAGCGATCGATCTCTGACATGTAATCGTGAACGGCGATGAACGAGGCCGCGACGACTATTGTACGCGCGCTGGTCCTGGTCGTTGCCCCTGCGGCACAGGCGTCACGACTCCGGGAGTGGCCGAGGACCCGGCCGGGATACCGAACGGGTTGCCCGGAGTCGTGCGCACCGCGGGGACATCGTCGTCAGGCGGCTGCTGGTCGTCCGCGTCGGTGTCGGTGTCGGTGTTCGGGTTCTGAACAATCGCTGGCCGAAGCCGGGGATCTGCAGGACGCGGTGGCTGATTTGATCCGGCCTCCTGAGCCTCTGGCTGCTCGGCGACCGCGTCGTCGGGCTCACCGGGTTCGGATGTCGGTTGAGGCGGCCTTCCAAAAATCGGCGGCCGCTGCGGAGCTGGCCTCGCGGCATTCGCGGGCGGCGGAGGCGTTCGAGGCGGTGCACTCGTCGGCAGAATCAGGATGCGATCGAACATGGAGACGCCCGTCGAGCCTGCACGTCGAGGGGCAATCATGTAACCCGACACTCCGCGCAGGAGGATGTCGAGTGCCTGGCGTTCAGGCACGCTTGCGAGTTCCAGCGTGACCGGTGGGCCAACGACGCCATCACCATTCACCACCGTGACGCCGCCAAGGCGCGCCCATTCGGCCAGGATGGCCCGGATCGGCGCATCCTTCGCGGCGAGATTGACTCTGCCTTCGCTGAATTCGAGGCGGACTGCCTGCTGGGCTTCGGCGGAGAGAACCGACGCGAGAAGAATGGCCGTCACGGTCGCTACACGGAACGCCATAGGTCTGAATTGTAAACCCGTTCGTGCGTCGCGAGCGTCCTGCCGATCAGCCTTGCCGGGCGTGCTCGATGACGCGGCGGATGATTTCTTCCAGCCCCACCTTCGGCTCGTAGCCGATCAGGGCATTGAGCTTGGAAATGTCAGGGACGCGCCGGGGCATGTCCTCGAATCCGGCTTCGTAGGCCTGATCGTACGGAATCAGCTGGATGGGCGAGTGGCTGCCCGCCTGCGCCTTCACGCGTTCAGCAAGGTGATGAATCGAGATTTCGCCCCGATTGCCGATGTTGAACACCTCTCCAACCGCGCGTGGCTCGGATGCCAGTGCCACGAGCGCGTCAACGACGTCGCCGACGTACGTGAAGCTGCGTGACTGCGTGCCATCGCCGAACACAGTGATAGGTTCGCCCGCCAGCGCCTGCCGGACAAAGGTGGGCAGCACCATGCCGTACTGGCCGGTCTGTCGTGGTCCCACGGTATTGAAGAGCCGGGCGACCACGACCGGCAGCTTCTTTTCTTTCCAGTACGCGAGCGCGAGGAACTCGTCGATGAGCTTGCTGCACGCGTACGCCCACCGATGCTTCTCTGAGGGTCCCAGTACGAGATCCGCGTTCTCGCGGAACGGCACGTCCGCACTCTTGCCGTACACCTCTGAGGTGGACGCGATGATGACGAGCTTCCGCTTCTTGTTGGCGTGCTTCAGCACGACCTCGGTGCCATGCACATTGGTTTCGATGGTGTGCACAGGACGCTCGACGATGAGCTTCACGCCCACCGCGGCGGCGAGGTGAAACACGACATCGCTGCCGTCGATCATCTCCGCGAGGAGCGACTCATTCGTGATGGAGTCAACGATGTAGGAGAAGCGCGGGGATCGTTTGAGATGTGCGATGTTCTCGATCGACCCAGTCGAGAGATCGTCGATGACGGCTACGTCGTGGTTGAGCTCGAGAAGACGTTCGGCCAGGTGGGAGCCGATGAAGCCCGAACCGCCGGTGATGAGCGCTTTCATTCGATCGCCGCAGTTCCGCTCACCGCGTGCTCACCTGTGAAGGCGTCGCTGGCAAGTAATGTTCCGCGTAGGCGCGGTAGAAGCTCAACGTGCGCTCCAGCCCCTCCCGAAGCGCCGTGACAGGTCGCCAGCCAAGCGTGCGCTGGATCAGGCTCGAGTCAGCATAGAAGTCGCCGATGTCGATTGCCTTCTTTTCCGGCGGCCATTCGATGCACTGGTAACGGCCGGTTCCGGCGATCGAGACGAGCAAGTCAACGAGACTGCGGTGCGCGATTGGCTCAAGGCCGCCGACGTTGAACACCAATCCGTTCGACGCGTCGCTTGCGCCCGCGCGCAGAAACGCATCGGCCGCGTCGTCTACAAAGACGAAGTCACGGAGCTGTGAGCCGTCGCCGTAGATCTGAATCTCGCGGTCCTCCAGCGCCAGCCGGATAAACCACGCGATGAAGCCCTGGCGATTGTGTTTGATCAGTTGGCGTGGTCCATAGACGTTGGTGAGCCGAAGAGAACAGGCTCGCACGCCGAACACGTCGTTGTACACCAGGTGATAGTACTCGCCCGCGGCCTTGTTGATGCCGTTGACGTCAGTCGGCTTCACGAGATGCCGCTCCGTCACCGGCAGGCTGTCCGGGCGTCCGTACACCTGTCGTGTTCCAGCGAAGACGACCTTCGCGCTCGGGTTGTATCGGCGGCACGCCTCGAGGATCGAGAGCTGCGCCCGGCAGTTGATCTCGAGATCCGTGTAGGGATCCCGCATGCTGTCGATGTGGCTGACCTGCCCGGCCAGGTTGAAGATGACCTCCTGGTCGCCGACCAGGTGATTCATCGTGCTTCCCTGACGAATGTCCGCGATGTTGACGCGTACCCGCGCTTCGATGTCGGCGACGTTGAACAGATTGCCGCCGTAGTCGGGAATCAGTGAATCGACGATGAGTACGCGCGCTCCAAGATCCACGAGCTGGTGGGCGAGTGCGCTGCCGATGAAGCCGAGACCGCCGGTGATCATCACCCGACGGTCACGATAGAAAGCTCGATAGTCCGCGCTGTCTGGCGCCGTGCCTTCGATCATCGCTCCGCTGTTTCCCGTGGTGCGCGGCCGCCGATCGTCGGATTGCGAAACAGAACCGGCGTTCCCTGTCGTCCACGGCCGAGGACCACGAGCGTGATCCACAGCTTCAGCACGTCTACTCCCGTCCAGAAGACGCGGCGAAAATTGAAGAACTGCGACTGTCCGTGCGTGCGGTGATAGTGATGGACCGGTACCTCGGCCACGCTGAAACCCGCGTCTTGAATCTTCCGCATCAACTCGAGACAGATCACACCGGTGTCGCGCTCGAGCTTCACGCGATCAAACACTTCACGTCGCATCAGGCGGAAATCGCAATCGACATCGCGCACGCGCAGACGAAACAGACACTTCACGGTGTAGTGATAGAAGCGCCCGATCGCAATGCGGTACCAGGGATCGGATCGACTGATCTTGTATCCCGTGACGACATCCGTGCTGGGCGTCAGCCGGTTCCACAGAAGCTCGAGTTCGGCGGGATCGTACTGCGCATCACCATCGGTGTACGCGATCAGATCTTTTGTCGCAGAGGCAAACCCGGTGCGCAACGCTCCGCCGTACCCACGGTTTTTCGGGTGATGGATCACGCGGACTTGAGGGTAGGTGCGCGCAAGCTCATCAGCCACGTCACGAGTTTCGTCGCTGCTGCCGTCATTGACGACGATGACTTCGAAGTCCGGGGTGAGCTTCGATGCGGTCTGCACGGCCCGAATGACCAGGCTGGCGATTGTTCCGCCGTCGTTGTAGGCGGGGAAGAACATGCTCACGCCGAGGGGACGGGCGGGCCCAGGTCGTTCCATGAAAGGTCCCAGATGGTAGCACTGGTCTGAGGGTCCACCCTGGACCCCTCATCAGTGTCTCCGCCCTGCCCGGTTGGGACCAGGAAACCGGAACCGGCCGGTCAGGCATAGGGCAAAAGCCCTCAGGCGAAGAATAAGCGAACAAGGTAATTTCACGTAACTTCGCACAGTTACATGGTTTATCCGATTGACATCGCGGACGGCACCGTCTTACTATCCGGGTGGATTTTTGTGGTCCAAAGTGGAGTATCAGGGACTCAGGGGTAGCAGTTCAGCCCGGATAGACGAGAAAGGCCGGTTGAAGGTGCCGACGGCCTTTCGGGGGGTGATCCGGGATCAAAAGGGGCCCGACGTCTTCGTGACGAGCCTCACGGGGGAGTGTGTCCGAATTTACCCCCTGAGTGTCTGGGTGGAGATCGAGCAGAGCCTTTCACGGGTTCCAAGTAACCACCCCGCCCGCCTGAAATTTCTCGACCGCGTGAACTACTACGGACAGGTAGGCGAGCTCGACGGACAGGGGCGGGTTGTCATTCCCCCGCATCTCCGAGAGAGCGCGTCGATCGTCGGAGAGGTTCGGGTGATGGGACGCATCAACTACCTGGAGGTCTGGAACGAGGAACGATTCGTTCACAAGCTCCAGGGCGACCCGTGGACCGACGACGACGGGATGCGGTTGTCGGAGCACGGGATATAGGGGAGGGCCTCGGGTCTCCGACTCGGATCTCCGAGTAGTTTCGGTGAGCTGATGGCCCTGGGGAGTGAGTGAATGCACGAGCCGGTCATGGTGGCCGAGGTGCTCGAGCATCTCGCACCCCAGCGCGGCGGGTTGTTCGTTGACTGCACGGTCGGGCTCGGGGGACACACACGGGCCTTGTTGGAAGCCGGTGCGTCGAGCGTGATCGGGTTCGATCGGGATCCTGGGGCGTTGGCTGAGGCTCTCGAGGTGCTTCGGCCGTTCGGCGAGCGTGTCCAGTTGGTGCACGCCGACTACCGGCGGCTCGGTGAGGTGCTGAACGAGCGAGGTATCGCTGGTGTCGATGGACTGCTCGCGGATCTGGGGGTGTCGTCAATGCAGTTCGACATGCCCGGACGGGGATTCAGTTTCCGGCGCGACGAGCCGCTCGACATGCGGATGGACACGACGACAGGCCCCACGGCCGCGGACCTCATAGGGGACGCGGACGAACGGACGCTGGCGGACGTCATCTACGAGTTCGGTGAGGAGCGGCAGTCACGGCGAATCGCGCGCGCCATTGCAGCGGCCCGCGCACGAGCGCCGATCGCAACAACGGGGCAGTTGGCTGATGTCGTGCGGCGTGCGATGCCTGGACGGGGGTACACGCGGATCGATCCCGCGACGAGGACCTTTCAGGCGATCCGGATCTGGGTCAACCGCGAGCTCGAAGGGTTGGACCTGTTTCTGGGCACGGCGGCCCGCAGTCTGAGAGACGGAGGGCGGATGGCGGTCATCAGTTTTCATTCGCTCGAGGACCGAATCGTGAAACACACGCTTCGGTCGCTTCAGACAGCGGGTGAGCTGACGATTCGCACGAAGCGCCCGTTGGTGCCGAGCGAAGGGGAGATCGAGCGTAATCCGCGCGCGCGCAGCGCAAAGCTGCGGGCTGCGGCAAGGCCAGAACTCGACGAGATGAGGCGAGCATGATCGGCGAGACTTTTGAATACGCAATCAAGAAGGACGTTCGCAATAACCCGATCGTCCGGGAAATGGACCGCGATCGACATCGTGAGATGTGGCGCTCGGCCATGCTCGGCGTATTCCTGGTCACTGTGCTCCTCTTCTGGGCCTGGCAGCATTTCGAGCTGCTGAAGCACGGCTACCGCCTCGAAGAGATGCAGCGGGACCGGGCAGCGGAGCTCGAGGTCAACCGCCATTTGCGGCTGGACATCCACACGCTCCGGTCGCCAGGTCGCATCGAGCGTATTGCGACCAGACAGCTGCACATGGTGGCTCCCGGACCCGACGATGCGTCCGTGATCGAACGGGTCCTGCCGGCGTCTCCGCCACCGCGCTCGGCCGTCGCCCTCCGATAGATACGTCCTTCTCGAAGAGGTCTGTCTGTGGCCGAAAAGCCCGCGCACAACTGGCGAAACACGCTGAAGCGGCGGCTCCTTGTCTCTGTGCTGCTCTTGGGGGGCTGGGCAGTGAGCATCGAGGCACGCCTTGCCTACCTCCAGGTCGTGCGCCACAGCCACTACACGGAGAGGGCCGAGAATCAGCAGGTCCGCACGATCGAAACCGCAGCAGAGCGCGGCGACATCCTCGATCGCAACGGCAACGTCCTCGCGTACAGCGTCGAGGTTGACTCGATCTACGTAGTCCCAACCGAAGTTGGCGATCCCGATGCTGCGGCTGCAGCGCTGTGTCGTGCGCTGAAGGATTGCGAAGCACGCGACCGGAGCACACTGGCAGAACGCATTCGTCGGGGACGGTCGTTCGCCTACGTCCGTCGCCAGGTGTCAACCGAACAGGCCGAGCGCGTGGCTGCCCTCAAGCTCGAAGGTGTCGGCTTTGTGAAGGAGAACCGCCGGTTCTACCCGAACAAGGAGCTTGGAGCGCACCTCCTCGGGTATGTGGGCATCGACAACGCTGGACTGAGCGGTCTCGAAGCCACGTACGACTCGCTCATCCGGGGTCACTCGGGGACCATGCTGGTCCAGACCGATGCCCGTCGTCTGGTCTTCAGCCGGCTCGAACGTCCGCCCACGAGCGGAGCGACGCTCGAGCTCACCATGGACCAGACGCTGCAGCACATTGCGGAACGCGAGCTGCGCGTCGGCGTCGAAGAGAATCGCGCAACGGGCGGCACTGCCGTTGTCATGGATCCCTTGACCGGCGAGATTCTGGCGCTGGCAAACTGGCCCAGTTTCAACCCCAATACGTACCGCGAGGCGCGTCCGGAGACGAAGCGGAATCGTGGGGTTCAGGATCTGTACGAGCCCGGATCGACGTTCAAGATCGTGACGGCGTCAGCCGCGTTCGAGGAGCACGTGGTTGCGCCTGACGATCTGATTGACGTGAGCGCCGGGCGCATCAAGATCGGAAAGACGCGCGTCATCAACGATGACCATCGTTATGGCGTGATCTCCTTCACCGACGTCATCGTCAAGTCGAGCAATGTGGGCGCCATCAAGGCTGGATTCAAGCTTGGCCCGCTCAAGCTCGGCGAGTACGTGTCGAAGTTTGGATTCGGCCGACGCACGTCACCTGACTTTCCGGGCGAAAGCTCGGGCATCGTCTGGGATCCCGCCAAGCTGACCGACAGCGCACTTGCGTCGCTCTCGATGGGCTATCAGGTGGCAGTGACGCCGCTGCAGATGGCCGTTGCCGTCAGCTCGATTGCCAATGGCGGCAGTCTGCCGGAGCCACGGATCGTTCGCGCCGTGATCCAGGACGACAAGCGCACGCCGGTTCCTCACAAGGTCGTGCGCAACACGGTCACGGCCAATACCGCTGCCGTCCTCACCGAGATCATGGAGCAGGTCGTTGAACGGGGAACGGGAACCAGAGCCAAGATTCCCGGGTTCACGGTGGCAGGAAAGACGGGGACGGCACAGAAGGTTGTGAGTGGCCGGTACTCCCGCTCCGACTACAACGCGTCGTTTGTCGGGTTCGTCCCCTCGCGTAAGCCTCAGTTCGCGATCGTCGTGGTGGTCGATTCCCCGCACGGGAAGAATGGCTATTACGGCGGCACGGTGGCTGCCCCGATCTTCCAGCGCATTGCTGATGCAGCGCTTCGTCTCCGAGGGGTAACGCCGTCAGTAAACCCCCAGCCGCCGATCATCGTCGATCCCAGGGACGGCGGAAACAGACCCTTGCAGGTTCGTGGCCCCGCCGAACTTCCCGGCAGGAACGAATCTTCACCGCAAGCACCCGTGAAGGGTGTTCCAGACCTGCGTGGCCTCAGTGCCAGGGGCGCCATGCAGGCGATCGCACGAATCGGAATGAAGGCACGGATTCGCGGCGCGGGTGTCGTCGTCGATCAACAGCCGGCGCCAGGCAGCACGATCGAGCCCGGCACCACCGCGACGTTGACGCTCGAGCGCCGCATCACCGCCAACACGGAATCGTCGTCTTCAGGTGGAACCCAACAATGACCGTCGGGGAGCTTCTGCGCCGTTTCGCGGACGCTCTGCCCCTGGAGGCGCGACCGACTCTGCCCGCAGGCAGCCCTGCGCTCAATCAATCGTGCACAGGTGTCACCCACGACTCGCGTCGAGTTCAGGTTGGGTCAGTGTTCGTGGCGCTCCGCGGACTGAAGAGCGATGGCGTCGAGTTTGCGCCACAGGCCATCGCGGCGGGTGCGGCGGCGATCATTGCCGAACGTCCATCAGCCGTGGCCGCCGACGTGCCGTGGATGGTGGTGAAGGACGCTCGTCTTGCGCTTGCGCTTCTCGCCGCAGAGTTCTTCGAACACCCGAGCCACAGCATGCGCGTCGTGGGTATCACGGGTACAAACGGCAAGACCACGACGGGCTACCTGCTCAATTCGATCTTCGAAGCGGCGGGACATCGCTGCGGTCTGATGGGGACCGTCGTGTATCGGGTCGGCGCGCGTGAGGTGTCTGCGACGCGCACGACGCCAGAGGCCCCCGAGCTGCAGGCGCTGATGAAGCAGATGGTGGACGGCGGCTGCACGGCGTGCGTCATGGAAGTGTCCTCACACGCCCTCTCGCTGCGTCGAGCCGACGGAATCCGTTTCGCAGCCGGCGTGTTCACCAATCTGACCCGCGACCATCTCGACTTTCACGCCGACATGGAGGACTACTTCGCCGCCAAGCGTCGTCTCTTCGAGATGCTGCCGGCGGGAGCGCCCGCCGCCATCAACATGGACGACCCGCGTGGGGCGGCTGTCGTAGAAGCTGCGTCGCGGCCTGTGACATACGCCGTGAATCGTCCGGCCGACGTGACCTCAGGACCTCTGTCGCTCTCGCTGGAGGGCGTGGCTTTCGACGCGCGGACGCCAGACGGCATGGTGCGGGTGCGATCGCCACTCGTTGGCAAACCGAACGCCTACAACATTCTCGCGGCGGTGAGTGTGGCCACGGCTCTTGGTCTGGCGACGGAGGCAATCGAGGACGGCATTTCGAGGCTCGAAGGCGTTCCTGGCCGTTTCGAGCGGGCGTCTTCGCGCACGGACGACATCACCGTGGTTGTTGACTACGCCCATACAGACGACGCGCTCCGAAACCTGCTGGAGACCGCACGACCCTTGGCGGCACGCCGCCTTATTACGGTCTTTGGCGCTGGCGGGGAGCGTGACCGCACGAAACGGCCGTTGATGGGCATGGTTGCCGCGAGGTTGAGTGACGTGGTCGTGATCACGTCCGACAATCCGCGAAACGAGGATCCGAACCGCATCATCGAAGAAGTCAATCGGGGCGCGCAGCCGGAGACGCGTCAGAGCGGTGCGTCGGTCCTGACCATGGTCGATCGACGGAAGGCAATCCTTCACGCGATCGATCAGGCGCTGTCGGGCGACGTTGTGCTGGTGGCCGGCAAGGGTCACGAGAAGGTTCAGGAGATCGCGGGAGAGGCGCTGCCGTTCGACGATGTGGCGGTCGCGCGTGAGGCGCTGGAGGCGAGGCGCCTCAGGTTGAAGGTTGGGTGAAGCGCTAGGGCTGACGCTTCGCTGGGTGGCGCAGGCGGTTGGCGGAGAGTTGCGCGGATCGATTTCGGAGCAGCAGGTCGGGAACGTCGTCATCGACTCCCGCGTGGTGCTGGCGGGCGATATCTTCGTTGCGCTGCGGGGCGAGAGATACGACGCCCACGACTTTGTTGCGCAGGTGATTGAGAAGGGCGCAGTCGGAATAGTTGTCGAGCGGGGACGGCTGCCAGCTGTTGAGGTCGGTCAGTCAGGTCAGGGCAATAAGGGGTTCGCGTTCATTGAAGTGGGCGATACGACGACGGCGCTGCAGGATCTGGCCCGAGCGGTGCGTCGCGCGAGCGGGACGCGCGTGATCGCCATTACGGGTAGCGCGGGGAAGACGACGACCAAGGAGGCAGTGGCAGAACTGCTGCCGAAGCGTCTGCGGATCGCGAAGAACAAGGGGAATCTGAACAATCACATCGGCCTGCCGATCTCGCTGCTCCAGTTGCGCGAGCGGCCTGATGTGGCGGTGATGGAACTGGGCATGAATCACGCTGGAGAGATCAGCACGCTCGTCGGCATTGCCGAACCCGAGACCCGGGTCTGGACGAATGTGGGTGACGCCCACATCGGATTCTTCCAGTCCGCGGACGCGATCGCCGACGCGAAAGCGGAGATCCTCGAGCGCGCGGAGCCTGGTCATCTGCTCGTGTGCAATGCAGACGACGCGCGGATTCGTGCACGAGTGGCTGGCTTCGGCGGCCGGACCGTGACGTTCGGCACGTCGAGCGACGCGATGGTCCGGGCGGTGGATGTTGAAACGCTGGGCATCGACGGAATGCGAGCACGGGTGGTGACAGCCGCGGGCGAACGCCAGTTGCGGACGCCTCTTCTGGGGCGAGGAAATCTGTCGAACGTGCTGGCTGCGGCCGCTGTCGCTCTCGAGTTTGGTTCGACCCTCGACGAGATCGTGGAGAGCGCTGCGAGTTTGAAGCCGGCCGACCGTCGTGGCGTCGTCGTGCGTCTTCGCGACGGCGTGGTGATGCTGGACGACTCCTACAACTCGAGCCCGAGCGCGCTTGCGAAGGCGTTGGAGACGATCGCCGCCGACAAGACGCACGTGTCCCGCAAGGTGGCGGTGGTCGGGGAAATGCTCGAGCTGGGAGAACACGCCCTCCGGTTGCACCGCGAGGCCGGAAAGACGGCGGCTGCGGCTGGACTGCGACTGTTGTTTGCGGTTGGAGGTCCACCAGCGAGGGCCGTCGCGGACGCGGCGATCGAAGCGGGCATGCCGGCGTCGGCAGTGAGGTACGCGGAAAAGAGCGAGCTCGGGGCCGAGGAGATCGCGGCTGCGATCCTTCCCGGTGATCTCGTGCTGGTGAAAGGTTCCCGGGGAACACGTACAGACATCGTGGCCGACCGTATCGCAACGGTGTTCGCCTGATGCTGTACCACCTCCTGCCCGATCTCGCGCCTTACTTCGGGGCGCTGAATGTCACCCGGTACATCACGTTCCGTACGGCTGCGGCGAGCCTGACTGCGCTCACGATCAGTCTTTTGCTCGGTCCCTGGCTGATTGCCAGGCTACGTGATTTCCAGATCGGTCAGGTGATCCGTCAGGAGGGTCCGCAGTCGCATCGCGCGAAGGCGGGCACGCCAACGATGGGCGGCCTGCTGATTCTGACGGCGGCCATCGTGCCGACGCTGCTGTGGGCGGACCTCTCCAACCCCTATATATGGATCGCTGTCCTGGCCACCTGTGCCTTCGGGGCAGTTGGCTTCGCCGACGACTACCTGAAGATCGTGCGCCGGTCGCATCACGGTCTCATTCCGCGCTACAAGATGGGCGGCCAGATCATCGTGGGCCTCGCCGTTGGTCTGGCGGTGCTTTTTCTTGCCGAGCAGAACCCTCCGCTCTACAACACGCGTCTGATCTTCCCGTTCTTCAAGAATCTGATTCCGGACCTCGGCGTCTTCTATCTCCCTTTCGCGGCCTTCGTGCTGGTGGCATGGTCGAACGCCGTGAACCTGACTGACGGCCTCGACGGTCTGGCGATCAGCACCTTTGGCGTTGCCGCCGCGGCCTTCACGGCCCTGGCCTATGTCACGGGTCATGCGATCCTGGCTGACTACCTCCTTCTCGTCCGGTTTCCTCCCGCCGGCGAGCTGACGATTTTCTGCGGCGCGCTCGTCGGCGCAAGCCTCGGGTTCCTTTGGTACAACTCCTACCCCGCGGAGATCTTCATGGGGGACGTGGGCTCGCTGGCCCTCGGCGGCGCACTGGGCACGGTCGCGATCCTCATCAAACAGGAACTTCTCCTGGTCATCGTTGGTGGCGTATTCGTGCTCGAGGCGTCGTCTGTCGTCATCCAGGTCGCCTCTTTCAAGCTCACCGGCAAGCGCGTGTTCAAGATGGCGCCCATTCACCATCACTTCGAGCTCATCGGGTGGAGCGAGCCGAAGGTCATCACACGGTTCCTGATCCTGGCCGTCATCCTGGCCCTGTTCAGCCTGACGACGTTGAAGTTGCGGTGATGGTGTGGGCAATACCGAGTTCTCTGTTCGCGGGCGCCGGGTGGTGGTGGTCGGAGCCGCGCGCAGCGGCATTGCCGCAGCCGAGCTGCTTGCGAAACGTGGTGCGCGCGTGATGCTCACCGAACAGCGGCCGGCGTTCGATGGTGCCGATCACCTTCGAGCGACAGGGGTCGAGATCGAGGCCGGGGGACACAAGGAAGCCACGTTGGAGTCGGCTGATTTGATCGTGGCAAGCCCGGGGGTACCGCTCGAGAACCCGGTCTTCGACGGCGCCCGCCGCCGCGGGGTCGAGATGATCGGTGAGCTCGAGCTCGCGTCGCGCTGGCTGCGAGGGCGGGTGATCGCGATTACTGGAACCAAGGGGAAGTCAACGACGACCACGCTGGTGGGGCGGATGCTGACAGCGGCGGGATATCCCGTGCTTGTTGGCGGCAATATCGGAATCCCGTTGAGCAGCCAGGTGGAGGCGTCAACCCCGGAGACTGTGCATGTCGTAGAGGCCAGCAGTTTCCAGCTCGAGACGACCAATACCTTTCGACCGTGGATCGCGTTGTGGCTGAACCTTGCCGACGACCATTTCGACCGGCACGCAGGCGTCGATGCGTATGTGTCCGCGAAAGCACGTGTCTTCGCCAACCAGACTGCCAACGACTGGGCGGTGCTGAACGCGGACGACGAGGTCGTGTCTGCGCAGGGTGCGCACACGGCCGCGCAGCGCGTTTACTTTTCGCTTGCAGACCACACGCAGACCGGGTTTGTCGTCGATGGTGACTGGATCGTGCAGCGGACCCCGACGAGTGTCGATCGCCTCTTGCCTGTGTCGGCCGTTGAGTTGGCCGGTCGTCACATGCTCAACAACGTGCTGGCGGCGACAGCCGTGGCGTCGATCGCCAGCGTGCCGTCCTCGGCGATGGTCGAAGCGTTGCGCGGGTTCCATGGCCTTCCGCACGTGATGGAGCCTGTGGCCACGATTGGCGGTGTTCGTTTCGTCAACGACTCCAAGGCCACCAATGTCGAGGCTGCGCGGCGGTCGATCGAAAGTTTCCCGGCGGGGGTCGTGGCCATCGTTGGCGGACATTTCAAGGGTGGTGACTTGCGCGACCTGCGCGAGCCGCTGTCGCAAAGGGGCGCAGCTGTCGTCGCGATCGGAACGGCAACGCCGCTTGTCCACGCGGCGCTCGACGGAGTCGTGCCGGTGCTCGATGCGGGTTCGATGCGCGAGGCGGTCGATCGTGCGTACGAAGCGGCGAGACCCCAAGGCGTTGTGCTGCTGGCGCCTGCCTGCGCCAGTTTCGACTGGTTCCGCGACTACGCGGAGCGTGGCGAGTCGTTCAAAGCAGAGGTCGCGAGGTTGGTGCAGTCGAGGGGAGCCGGACCGCGGGAGCCAAGGAGCGAAGAGTAGAAGGAGCGTTACTTCAAGTCGCGAGCAGTGAGCAGTCGTCAGCCGGTTCGGCGCGGGGGGGAGTTGACCGCTGGGAACGCAGACTACCCCGGTCTGCGAGGTCGGTGTCCTCGTCCACGGACCGGCTGATGACCGCTGACTGCTCGCGTCTTGATTCGGGATCGGGATCCTACCCGATCCCGGCCTGGGAGTGTTTCGGGCAATGACGGGAAGAACTGTAGGGCTTCGGGAGGTTGTGAGATGGCACGCACGCTGAAATACGACAAGGTGCTCTTTACCGCGGCGCTGCTGCTGGTCTGCGCAAGCGTCGTGATGGTGTACAGCGCATCAGCCATTCTGGCGCTCGAGCGATTCGAGGAGCCCTATCTCTTCCTGACGAAGCAGGTGATGTGGGTCGTCCTCGGGCTGGCCGTGCTGGCAATTGCCATGCGCGTGGACTACAGGACCTATCGTAACGACACGTTTGTCTGGTCGCTGCTCGGTCTTGTGGGCCTTGCGCTTGTCGTGGTGCTTTTCAGCGCTCCAGTCAACGGCACCCGTCGGTGGTTCGGGGTGGGCGGACTGGGGATACAGCCATCGGAGCTCGCAAAGATCGGCTGCATCCTATTCACTGCCCTGATGCTCGAGCGGCGAATGCATCGGATAGACGAATTGTCCTATTCCTTATTGCCCGTCGGTATCGTGACCGGCGCGCTCGTCGGCCTGATTCTCTTCCAGCCAGATTTCGGCACGGCAGTCGCAATCATGCTGATCGTGACCGTCATGGTGTTCGCCGCCGGACTTCACTATCGCTATTTCATAGGAACGCTTCTCGCGGTTATCCCCATCGCCACTTGGATTCTCCTCGCCGAACCCTACAGGATGCGCCGCATCCTTGCGTTTCTGAACCCCGAGGCTGATCCGCTGGGCGACGGCTTTCAGATCCTGCAGTCGTTGATCGCGGTCGGTACTGGTGGTGTGTTCGGGCGTGGGTTGATGGAGGGCGTGCAGAAGCTGTTCTATCTACCCGAACCGCACACCGACTTCATCTTCGCCGTGATTGCCGAAGAGCTGGGACTGATCGGAGCGACCGCCACCCTCGCCTGTTTCTGTCTGATTGCCTGGCGGGGCACGCGCATCGCGCTTCGGGCACAGGACAGTTTCGGATCGTTCATGGCGCTCGGGCTCACGGCAATGATCGTCGTCCAGGCGTTCATCAACATGAGCGTTGTGCTCGCCTTGATGCCAACGAAAGGCATTCCGCTGCCGCTCGTCAGCTTCGGTGGATCCTCGCTGCTCATCAGCCTGCTCGGGATGGGGATGCTGTTGAACATCTCGCAGCACGAGACGGTCGCCAGATGACGACGGGCTCGAGGTGCGAGGGTGCGGGGGTGCGAGGGTGCGGCGGTGAGAGGGTTCAACGGGGTGATGTTGCGTGTCGCTATCCGTCTTGATAGCGGGTGGCGGGACAGGGGGACATCTGTACCCGGGCATTGCCGTCGCGCGTGCGCTGCTGGAGCAGGCTCCGGACACGCAGGTCGCGTTCGTGGGGACCGCTGCCGGCATCGAGGCGCGGGTGATCCCACGGGAAGGCTTTGCGCTCGAGTTGATTCGGGCGGCGGGCTTGAAGGGCAAGTCGATCAAGGCGCTCGTACGAGGCATGACGATGCTGCCGCTTGGTGGGCTGGATGCGTGGTACGTGATCTCGCGCCGGCGGCCGTCGATGGTGGTGGGAGTGGGTGGCTACAGCTCGGGACCAGTGGTGATGCTCGCCGCGTTGAGAGGCATCCCGACACTGCTCATGGAGCAGAACGTTGTGCCGGGTCTCACGAACCGATTGCTGGCGCCTGTGGTTGATGCCGCCGCGGTGACGTACGAGGAGAGTGTGCGGTTCTTCGGGAAGAAGGCGTTTGTCTCCGGGAATCCGGTGCGGCCGGAGTTTCTCCACCAGAGTCGGATATCTGGTGCGAGCAATGCCAGCGAGGATCAGCCCTCGGGTTCTGATGCGGTGCGGTTGCTTGTCTTTGGTGGTTCACAGGGCGCACATGCGATCAACGTCGCAATGGTTGGGGCGGCAACACGGCTGGCCGCCAGCTCGCCTCAGCTGCGGATCACGCATCAGACCGGCGAGCGTGACCTGGAGATGGTTCGGGAAGGGTATAAGCGGGCCGGGCTCGACGCGCGCGTCGAGGCGTTCCTCTACGAAATGGACCGTGAGATGAAGGCCGCGGACCTCGTTGTGAGCCGGGCGGGTGCAACCACGTTGGCGGAACTCGCTGCCTCGGGGAAGGCCTCGATTCTGGTTCCTCTACCGACCGCGACTGACGACCACCAGCGCCGCAACGCGGAGGCCCTGGTTCAGCAGGGTGCCGCGGTGATGGTTGTGGAGCGTGAGTTCACTGGTGATCGAGTGGCGAACGAGATCCTGGAACTGGCGCGAGACCCGCGGCGTCGTTCTGAGATCGGCACGGCGGCTCGAAGCCTCGCGCGACCCGATGCCGCACGCGTGATCGCGGAGAAAGTCGTGTCACTTGCTCGGTAGGACACGACGGATCCATTTCGTTGGCATCGGCGGGATCGGTATGAGCGGGATTGCCGAGCTGCTTGCAAACCTCGGCTACGACGTCAGCGGTTCGGATTTGAAAGCGTCGGACGCGACTCGAAGGCTCGGCACCCTTGGCGTCTCGGTGCACGAGGGCCACAGGGCCGAGAACGTCGGCGAGGCAGAAGTTGTGGTGGTGTCGTCAGCGGTGCGCCAGACGAACCCCGAAGTGGTCGAGGCGCGGCGGCGTGGCATCCCGGTCATTGCGAGAGCGGAGATGCTCGCGGGACTCATGCGTCTTCGCTTTTCGGTCGCGGTGGCCGGTTCGCACGGGAAGACGACGACGACCTCGATGATTGCGTTTGCACTGGAGCGCAATGGCCTGGATCCGGACGCGGTCATCGGCGGGAGATTGCGCGTGTTTGGCAGCAGTGCACGGCTCGGCAGGGGTGAGTACATGGTGGCGGAAGCAGACGAAAGCGACCGTTCGTTCCTCATGCTCTGGCCGTCGATTGCCGTGATGACAAACATCGATCACGAGCATATGGAGAGCTACGGCAGCTTCGACGACCTGCAAGGTGCGTTTGCGGAATTTGCTAACAAGGTGCCGTTCTACGGCAGCGCAATCGCGTGCGCCGATGATCCCGGCCTTGCCGCGATTCTGCCGCAGGTATCGCGGCGGCTGCTCACCTATGGCCTGACCTCGACAACACCACCCGAGGGTATCCACCCCGCGTCGCATCTGGGCGGAACGGCCGTCGAGCTCGGGGCGTTCGGTGGCCGTTGCCAGGTGCACCGATGGCACGACGAGAAGATTGACACGCTCGGTGTCCTCGAACTCTCGGTGCCTGGCCGGCACAACCTGCAGAACGCGTTAGCCGCGGTCGCGGTGGCGTCAGAGCTCGGGATCGACTTCGAGCAGACCGCGTCTGCCCTTCGCGCATTCGAAGGGGCTGAGCGCCGCTTCGAACGTCACGGTGAAGTTGGGGGAGTGCTCGTCATAGACGATTACGCGCACCACCCGACAGAGATTGCCGCCGTCCTCGCGGCCGCACGTGCCACGCTTGGCCGTCGTCTCGTCGTGGCGTTCCAGCCGCATCGCTACAGCCGGACGCAACGCCTGCTCGAGGACTTTGGCCCCGCGCTCAGGGAGGCCGACGAGATCGTCCTCGCCGACATCTACACCGCCGGCGAAGATCCCATTCCTGGCGTCACGCTCGACGCGCTCGCGGACGCGATCCGCCGCGGCTCGGGCCGGCCCGTTCGCATCGCGAAAGCAATCGACGATTTGGTGCCCGCGCTCATCGCTCTCGCCAGGCCCGGCGATGCCGTGATCACGCTCGGTGCCGGCTCGATCGGCACCCTGCCGAAACGGCTGGTCGAGGCGCTGGCACATCCGGAGACAACAACCTGATGGCCGTCACTGCACCTGCGGACAAGCGATTTCGACGGGCCCGCGTCAGTCCGGCGAAGCGGCGCCGCTACTTCGATCTCTCGGGCCGACGGTTCACGTATGTCGCACTCGGTCTCGCCGTGATCCTCTATGGAGGCTATCGCGGAGTGCAGTCGGTGCTGAGGAACTCCGGACTGACCGTGTCTCGCATCACCGTGACCGGCAATACAGCACTTTCGCGCGAAGACGTGGAGACTCGACTCGAAGGGCTGCGCGGCATGCACATGCTGGCGATCGACCTCGAAGAATGGCGCCAGAAGGTGCTCGAGTCGCCATGGATTGAGACGGCGAACGTTCGCCGTGTGTTTCCAGGGTCAATAGACGTCCAGGTTGTCGAACGACGCCCCATGGCCGTCGGCCGAATCGGGAACGCCCTCTACCTGATCGATCAGCGCGGAGGCGTGATCGACGAATACGGAGGCAGCCACGGCGACTTCGACCTTCCTCTTATCGATGGCCTGGCGGTGGGCGGATCGAGCCGCGACAGCGGACCCATGGTCGATGAGGCTCGCGCCGCGCTGGCTGGCCGTCTGATGGCATCCCTCCAGGCGCACCCGGATCTCGCGGGGCGGGTATCGCAAATCGACGTCACGAATCCGCGCGACGCGGTCGTGATCCTCGAAGGCGACACCGCCCTCATCCGCGTCGGGACGGATCAGTTCGCGGAGCGGCTGCAGTCGTACATCGATGTCGCGCCGGCCCTTCGGGACCAGGTGCCGAACATTGACTACGTGGACGTCCGTTTTGGCGAAAGGTTCTTCGTCAAGGGGCAGCCTTCACGAGGCGCGAGCCGGAAAGGTGGAGGGTAAGGGAGACATGGCTCGCAAAGAACGGTATCTCGTAGGACTGGACGTCGGCACGTCGAACGTGTGCGCCGTCGTCGGTGAGGTCCACGACGATCGCTCCCTCGACATCGTCGGCATCGGCGTCGCCGAGTCCCGCGGCATCAAACGGGGTGTTGTCGTCAACCTCGAGGCAGCAGTCGAGTCGATAAAGAAGGCGATCGAGGAAGCCGAGTTGATGGCCGGGGTCGAGATCGACACCGTGCACCTCTCGCTCTCAGGCCCCCACGTCAAAGGGTTCAACAGCCGCGGGGTCGTGGCGGTTGCCGGCAAGAACCGGGAAATCACTCGAGACGACGTGCGGCGCGCGATTGAGGCGGCCAAGGCCGTGACGCTGCCTGCCGGGCGCGAAATCCTCCACGTGCTGCCTCAGGACTTCGTCGTTGACGAGCAGGACGGCATCGGTGCGCCCGTCGGTATGAGCGGTGCACGGCTCGAGGTGAACGTGCACATCGTGACAGGTGCCACGTCCTCGACCCAGAACATCATCGCCTGCGTGAACCGCGCCGGAGTGACCGTCGTGGATACCGTGATCGAGCAACTCGCGGCTGCCGAGTCTGTGCTGACCCAGGATGAGAAGGATCTGGGTGTGGCGCTCGTGGATATCGGAGGCGGCACCGCGTCGCTGGCGATCTTCGAACGCGGCAGCCTGTGGCACACCGGTGTGGTGGTTGTGGGTGGCGACCACTTCACGAGCGATATCGCGGTCGGGTTGCGGACGCCCATGCCGGACGCGGAGAAACTGAAGCGCAAAAACGGGTGCGCGCTGTCGTCGATGGTAGACGAGGATGAGACAATCGAGGTTCCGAGTGTCGGTGGGCGCAAACCCCGGCTGATGGCTCGCCGCATCCTCTCTGAAATTCTGCAGCCGCGTGCGGAAGAGATCTTCCATCTCGTCTGGGATGAGATCCGCCGCGCGGGGTACGAGAAGTCGCTTCATTCAGGAATCGTCCTGACCGGTGGCGGATCGATTCTCGAGGGGATGCCCGAGATCGCGGAACAGATTTTTGATTTGCCGATCCGGCGGGGGTGCCCGTCCGATGTCGGCGGGCTGTCGGATCACGTGAACAGCCCGACATTTGCAACGCCCGTGGGGCTCGTGCTGTATGCGCATCGCAATCGTCCACCCGACCCGCATACACATGGTGGCGCGTTCGGGCGGATCGTGGATCGCTTAAAAGTGGTTTTCAAGGAATTCTTCTGACGGAGGCTCGCATGCCAAGCAACCATCTCAGCGGGACGAGCGAGGATCGCCTGCGGTTAACACTCGACCCTGAGCCGAGACCTGGCGCCAAGATCAAGGTCATCGGAGTCGGAGGCGGCGGAAGCAACGCCGTCAACCGGATGGTGACCGTGGGGCTCGGCGGAGTCGAGTTCATCGTCGCCAACACCGACGTCCAGGCGCTCGATCAGAGTCAGGCGGCGGTCAAGATCCAGATCGGTCAGAAGCTGACCAAGGGACTCGGGGCGGGAGCCGATCCAAATATTGGACGGCAGGCGGCGCTCGAGGACACCGACATGCTCATCCAGGCGTTGTCGGGTGCCGACATGGTCTTTGTCACGACCGGGCTGGGGGGCGGCACGGGTACCGGCGCTGCGCCAGTGATTGCAAGCCTGGCGAGCGAACTTGGCGCGCTGACCGTGGCCGTCGTGACCCGGCCGTTCAAGTTCGAGGGGAAGAAACGCGCGAGGCACGCAGATGCCGGGATCGAGGCCCTGCGGGACTGTGTGGACACCGTCATCACGATCCCGAACGAGCGCCTGCTGTCGATCATCGACCGGCGCACCTCACTCAACGATGCGTTCTGTATCGCCGACGAGGTGCTGCGGCAGGCGATCCAGGGCATTTCGGATCTGATCCTCGTGCCGGGGCTCATCAATCTCGATTTTGCGGACGTCAAGACCATCATGTCTGGCATGGGCGTCGCCATGATGGGTACTGGCACCGCGGACGGCGATAACCGCGCGATGGATGCTGCGCAGAAGGCGATTTCGAGTCCCCTTCTCGAGGACAGCTCCGTCAACGGCGCCAGAGGCGTGATCATCAACGTCACCGGCGGCCCGGATCTCTCGCTCACCGAAGTGAACGAAGCCTCCTGCGTGATCCAGGAAGCGGCGCACGAGGACGCCAACATCATCTTCGGGGCCGTTGTCGATCCGACCCTTACGGGCAAGATCAAGATCACCGTCATCGCGACCGGGTTCGACCGAAAGCCCGCGCATCGTGAGGTTTCGTCTGCCGCGATGCAGACGCCGGTCGATCTCAAGCACTACACCGACCACATCGCACGTTCCAGTACGCCAGTACAGGTGGATCAGCGGGAAGTCCCGTCCCTCATCGGTGAAGCGGCACCGCCAATCACGGTCACACGCCGGCCGGCGTTGGACCTCAACTTTGCAAGCCCGATTTCAACGGCGAGTACGCCGGGCGGGCCCAAGGGGGAGTTCGACCCCGAGCTTTCCTCCCCACTCGACGTCCCTGCGTTCCTGCGCCGCCAGAACTGAGCGGCGCAGGGCCGTCCCGCCCGGTCGTTCGTGGCGGTGGTACACTAGGTAAACCCACGGCACGCTCGCCCTTCGACGTCTCAGCAGTAGTTCGCGCACAATCTCAGCACGTAATTCCATGAAGAACTGGCCGCAGCGCGAACGCGCTCTCGACCTCCTGTCGAAGGAGGTTGGATACGTCCGGAAGCCACACGGCGGGCGACTGCGAGTTGCACTGGCCTTTCCGAACACCTATTTCGTCGGGATGTCGAATCTCGGCTTCCAGACTGTCTACAAGCTCTTCAACGCCGAATCCGACATCGTCTGCGAGCGGGTGTTCCTGCCTCCCAAGACCGAGCTCGCCGCGCAACTTGCGTCGGGTGCGCCGCTGCTGACGATCGAGTCGCAGACTCCCGTCGGGGATTTCGACGTCCTGGCGTTTTCGGTGTCGTTCGAGTGGGACTACACCAACGTGCTCACCTTGATGCGGCTCGCGGGTATAAAGCCTCGTGCCGAATCGCGCACTGCCCACGATCCGCTGGTGATCATCGGCGGCGCGGTCACGTTTGTGAATCCCGAACCGCTGGCGCTGTTCGCCGACGCCATCGCAGCTGGTGAAGGTGAAGTGCTCATCCCCGCCCTGCTCCGTGCGTTCAACGGTGCGGAGGATCGCGCCGGACTCCTGAAACTCCTGGCAACCGAGCGCGGGTTCTACATCCCTTCGTTCTACGACGTGCGTTACGCCGCGAATGGCACCATTGAGGCGTTCGTCCCCAGGGAAGGTACGGGCGCACCGCCTGTTGTGAAGAAGGCAGCGCTCAAGACCACCGAGGCTGTGGATCCACCGGCGACGATGATCTTCACGCCGGACACCGAGTTCGGTTCGCGGTTTCTTGTGGAGATCGTACGTGGCTGCGCGAACCTCTGTCGCTTCTGCTGGGCGGGTTACAACTACCTGCCCGTTCGCTCTTTTCCGAAGGAGCGGATCCTGCAGCTTGCCGAGGAGGCACGGAAGCACTCGAGCCGGGCGGGCCTCGTGTCGATTGCGTTGTGCGATCACCCGGACATTGAGGAAATTCTGACGCGCCTGTCCACCATGGGCTATGCCATCAGCCCGGCGTCGCTTCGTCTGGACGACATCACGCCAAGAATCCTCCAGCTCCTGCGCGAAAGCGGGGAGCGGACGATCACGATCGCGCCTGAAACTGGATCCGATCGACTCAGGCGTGTGATCAACAAGACCATCACCAACGACGAGATCCTGGCGAGCGCGGAGATGATCTTTGCGTCCGGCATGGAGAATCTGAAGCTCTATTTCATGATCGGGCTGCCCACGGAGACGGATGACGACCTCGTGGCGATACGGGACCTCGTGGTACAGCTGCGAGGCATCATGCTCGCGCACGGCAAGGGTCGTGGTCATCTTGGAAAGATCGTGGGCAGCGTAAACCCACTCGTGCCCAAGCCCGGGACGGCCTATCAGTGGATGGCGATGGAGGACGACCGGCTGGTGGAGCGGAAGATCCAGCGCATGCGAAGCCTTATGGCCGGGATCGACAACGTCTATTTCAATATCAAGTCCGAACGGCACTCGTTCTACCAGGCCCTGCTGTCGCTGGGGGATCGCCGTGTCGCGCCGGCCATTGAGGTTGCAGAACGCAACGGTGGCAACTGGCGGGCCGCTGTTGCCGAGGCTGGCATCGACGCTGACTTCTTTGTTTTCCGCGATCGATCGAACGACGCGGTTCTGCCCTGGGACATCATCGACGGTGGGATGAAGTCCGAGTTTTTCCGGTCCGAGCTCGAAAAATCCCTGCGGGAGGAATGGACGCTGCCTCCAAAACGACAAAGGGAAAATGCCCGGCTCCTTCCGGTTCTTCAGTAGCCTCGGCCCACTCCTCATCGCGATCGGCACCTGTTCGGTGCTCGTCTGTATCGTCATCCTGATCACCGGTGGGTTCGTCATCGACACCGGATTCCTCTATCTCAGTGCACTTCGCTGGCAACGTCCGTTCGTCTTCGCCGGTGCCGCGTGGATTCTGGCTGCCCTTGCATACCGACAGCGCGGTGGTCTGGCTGAAGGTGTCGCGTCACTCGAGCCCTGGCTCGGTCAGCACTCAACCGCACTCGCCGTCGTAATCAGCGCTGCAGCTGCCGGCGCAGGTATCGCGTTCGGCACGTATGCGGCGTCCGGCGCCGACGCCGCCGGGTATGTCAGTCAGTCCGAGCTTCTGGCTTCCGCGCGTGTCGTCCTGGACGAGCCACTTGCGCGCCTCGTTGAGTGGCCGGATGCGACGTGGGCGTTTTCGCCGCTCGGCTATCGGCCGGGCACGACAGCGGGAACGATCGTGCCCGCGTATCCGCCAGGCCTGCCCGTCTTCATGGCCGTCTCTCGCGCGTTCGGCGAATGGGCGCCGTTCGTCGTCGTCCCGCTGTTTGGGGCGCTTGCGGTGTTCTGTTCGTACGCGATTGGCGCCAGGCTGCACTCCAGAACCGCGGGCATTGTCGCCGCCATCCTGCTGGCGACGAGCCCGGTGTTTCTCTTTCAGGTCGTGCAGCCCATGAGCGACGTTCCCGCTACAGCGCTGTGGGCGCTCGCGCTGATGCTCGCTTTGCGGGCAAGTTCGAACGCCGTTCTGGCCAGCGGCTTCGCGGCAGGATGCGCGCTCGCGACTCGACCCAATTTGCTGCCGCTTGCACTCGTGCTTGCGGCAATCAGCGTGGGGTGGCCCCAGCGTGTGATCTCATCCCCTCGCCACGCGTTTCACCTCCTGCGAAGTCTCGCGCTCGGCGCAATGCCTCCTCTGCTTGGCCTTCTCCTGCTCCAGTCGCACGCGTACGGCAATCCCCTGGCGTCTGGATATGGAAACTTCAGTGACTACTTCTCGCTCGCCACAGTCGGCACCAACATCGGAGACTATGCACGCAAGCTCATCCGAGGCGAAGCTCCAGTTATTTGCCTGGCGCTCCTTTCGAGCGTCGCACTGGCAGTGGCGCGGCTTCGAACCCACGCTCCGGCAGGTGCCATCACTTCTTCGACACTGCTGGTTCCTGCGATTCGAATTGCCGCGATCGTCGCGGCGGCGCTGCTCGTCTGCTACCTGCCCTACGGTGTCTATCCCGACTGGTCCTACCTGCGATTTCTCCTCCCGGCTTTCCCGGTCGCGTTCGTTGTCGTCGGATCGCTCGTGACGTCGAGCTGCTCAACGCTTCCGCGGCCGGCTCGAGGACTGACACTTCTCGTCGCGATGACGATGGCGTGCTCGGTGAACGTCGAGGTTGCCAGGAACGAACAGGCCTTCAACCTCCGGCGTTACGAGGCGCGCTATCGCACCGTGGGTCGATACCTGGACGCCGTCCTTCCACGCTCCGCTGTCGTTCTGTCGGCTCAGGAGAGCGCGAGCGTTCACTACTACACCCATCTACCCGTGCTCCGCTGGGAGTTCCTGCGAGTGAGCCCTGACGAGGCCGTCGCCACGCTCACTTCGCTCCGCCGGACGCCCGTGCTGCTCGTCGAAGACTGGGAGGCGGCCGATCTCCGCGCCAGATTTCCTGCATCCACTCTTGTGGCGCTGGACTGGCCGGCGCGGGCTGACGTGGGCAGTGACACGCGCGTCCGGCTGTACTACCCGGGCGATCGCGACCGACCGTCCGCTGTTGTCACCGATCGCTTCGGGCAGTACTAGCGCCGCTGAAGCCCTGCCGATCGATCACGTCGGGACTGCGGCCTGGGCTTCCTTCTCTGCGTACGCCTCCAGAATCAGCTCGCGAATCCGTTCCTGCGCCGTCGCATCGGCGATCGGCCGGAGCAAGGCAAAGCTCCGCCGCTCACCGTTGACCGAGTACTGCCGGGCCGGGAAGGTCACGTTGCGGCCGCCACCGCCGCGACGTTCCCACACGCCAAAGCCGATTAGTTTGAGTCCTGCGAGAGCGCCTTCGGTGAAGTGCAGCTCCGCATCCGCGAGTTTGCCAGGCGGGTTCTGTTTCTCGTTGGGTGTAATGGTCACGATCACGGTGTCCTCCGCTGTGTGTGTGTCGCTTTGCAGGGAGGATGGGCAACGGAGGTACCGTCGCCGGCGAGGAACGCTGGAGATGGAAGTACTAGAGGCGTCTGGAATTAGAGGCGTGTGGCTGCGGCTGGCGGCCGCCTCGGATCATCGAGGCGTACACTCCAGTTGTCGTTCAAGCCCGAGCGACGATCACATGCCGTGCTCGTGCAGGCGTTCTCTGCTATCCCTCGGGCTGTTGAACTTCCTTCGGTTTGGGGAGCGTCTTCATCTTCTTGATGTAGTCCGGTGACGTCGTGGCTGCTCCTCCAAGTCGAGGTTCATACGGCGTCCCGAACGTGTCCGTGATGTTCGGGTTCAGTCCGGGCAGAGGGCTGGTACCCGGTAAGAAATGCGGAGTTCGACCTCGCTCCACCGCGGTCTCCGTTGCTTCCTCGCACGGATACGGAGGCAGGGTCATCGCGGGATCCCGGCGCCACGTCATCGTGCTCCGCACGTACGGTTCCGTGAAATAGACCGGGTCGTACATGACGGAGGTTGCCTGGAGGTAGTCACCGATCAGGCGCCAGCGCGTCCGAATGGTTGCGCGATCGCTCCGCATCAGTCCACCACGCCGGATGTAGCTTTCCTTGAGGTGAGTCGTCGTCACCACCAGGACGTCTCCCTCCCATTCGCCGGTCGAGAAGCCGCTCCAGGTGTGGACGGTGTTCTCGGGAGGATGAGGGCGGCCATCCATCCAGATGATCGATTGCTGTCCCATCATCTCGACGTGTCCTTCGTACGCGATCAACTTTTGCGTCGCTTCCTCCACGACTGGCCAGAACCGGAGACGGGAAAGTGGACCTTCGAGGGAATAGTCAAAGTTATGCGGCCGGCAGACCCACTCCGCAACGTCGAAGTCCTCGGGTGACCAGCTCTGCGCGCGCCATTGGGCGGCCGGACTGAGCGGCACACCTGCAGCGTCGCCGGTGAGCCCGCTTCCGTCCTGGTTGCGCGGCATGGGGGCCCACATGCCCGAAAGATCGACCTGGGCGTGAGCCGACTGGGCGAGCATGAGAGATCCCACAACGAAGATGGCGATCCGCCAACGCATCGATAACCCTCCTGCCGTCGTGTGGTGAGTCTTCAGTTGCGCACGTGCCGTGCTGCCTGGGCCACCGGCTGTCGGATGCGGAGTATAACCGACCATCGACTCCACGCGTTCAGCCTCGGTCCCGCACCAGGATGACCTGCGCGATCGCAAGATCGCTCGAATGGCTGATTGTCAGAAAGGACCCTGTGGCGCCGAGGGATTCGGCACAGGCGGCGGCTCCACCATGGAATCGTATCTGCGGCGGCCCATCTCTCCGCACCACTTCGATCCCACGCCAGAACACCGCTCGGGAGTGCCCCGTGCCGAGCGCTTTCATCGCCGCTTCCTTGGCCGCGAACCTGGCGGCAAATGATGACGCGAAGTCCCGCTTGCCCCGGCAGTAGGCGATCTCTCCCTCCGTGTAGATACGATTGATGAATCGATCGCCGTACCGCTCGATGGACGCGGCGATCCGGGAGATTTCAGTCGCATCGATCCCTGTGCCTATGATGTCCATGTCAGGCCCATCCTATATGACCTTGCCGGATCTCCCTGAGGCGTTCTACTGGACTCAGTCCTCGTGTGGCCTGGTGCTCAAGTGCAGACCGCTCGACACCGTGGCGAGACACGTCTTCACCACCCGTGAACTGCAGCTGCCGTCGCCCGGTGCCTGGGAGAAGGTGAGTGAGGCGCTGGGCGTGCGCAGAGTCGCCACGCTCAACCAGGTTCATGGAAACACGGTTGTGCCCATTCGCCGCGACATGGCACCCCCAGTCGAGGTGTGCTCGGGCGATGCCCTCGTGTCTGACGATCCAGATGTCGCCGTCGCGGTGCGCGCCGCCGATTGCGTACCTCTGCTTCTTGCGGATCCGAAGACTGGTGCGGTTGCGGCCGTGCACGCCGGATGGCGCGGGACCGCTGCGAGCGCAGCTGTCGCCGGAGTCGAGACGCTCACCCGCGAGTGTGGCGCGAATCCTGACGACCTGGTTGCGGCCATCGGACCGAGCATCGGCGCGTGCTGCTATGAGGTTGGCAGCGAACTCGTGGATGCTTTTGCCGCCGCAGGTCATCCCAGGCATCTCATCGACCGCTGGTTTCTTGCTCCGCCGGCCGGTCGCGGGAACAGGAACGGCCCCACGTTGAGGTTGGATGTTGCCGGCGCCAATCGGGATCAGTTGATCCTTGCCGGCCTCCGCGAGGAAAACGTGTTCATGTGCGGCCTGTGCACCGCGATGCACCTGGATGTGTTGACGTCGTACCGGGCAGAGAAGGAACGGTCGGGGCGCCTGGCCGGAGTCATCGCGCCCCTGGCGACCTCACCTACACGTTGATGCGCAGCAGCTTGATCAGGTTGCCTCCGAGGATGGCTTCCTTCTGCGCGTTGCTGATACCGCTCGCGTTGAGGATGAAGTCGATGCCGACGGGCCAGTCGAAGGGGTAGTCGGTGCCGTAGAAGATGTGATCCGCGCCGACCTGCTCGATCAGGTGCCGCAGCCCCGCCTCTTGGAAGATCATCGAATCGATATAGAGCTGGTTCCTGAAGTACTCGCTCGGTTTCCGCTTGAGCGTTCGGCAGTCGTCACCATTTCCGCCGCCGCGCCCGCAGAGCGCATCCGACCTGCCGCTATAGGACGGAAGGTAGCCTCCCGCATGCGCGCCGCAGAGCCGGAGGCCCGGGAAGCGGTCGAGCGTGCCTTCGTAGATCAGATGCGACAGAAAGACGGTCGTCTCGAGTGGATTGCCGATCGTGTTGCCGAGACCGCCCTTGCCCTGCAGCCGCGCGTTCTGCGTCGTTCCCGTGGCCTGCTGGGGATGCATGAACAGCATGACCCCGAGTTCTTCGGCTTTGGCCCAGAACGGATCGAATTTGCGATCCGAGAGCTCCATACCCTCCACACTGCCACCGATCGCTGCACCTCGAAGTCCGAGCTTCCTGACGGCGTAGTCGAGCTGTTCGGCAGCGAGGTCCGGGTGCTGCAGGGCCAGCGTCGCCATACCGACGAAGCGGTCGGGATGGGCGGCCACCGCCTGTGCGATCTTCTCGTTCTGGAGCTGGATGAGGTCACGGGCGAGGGGGCGATCGGCGGAATAGCCCCAGGCGTTCACGTTGATGGCCTGGTAGTCGATGCCTTCCTTGTCCATGTACTGCAGGCGTGCCGCCGTCCCGGGACCGAGTGCGATGGCGCCTGTGAGGTTGGCCTTGGCCACCGCCGCGAGCGGCGTGTCCCTGACGAGATCCCAGACCTCGGGCACGAACGTGTGGGCGTGAATGTCGATCACCGTGACCCGCCGCCCGCCGATCGTGGCCCGGCGGCGTCCGGGCGACGCCACCTGCGCCGCGCTGAGCGCCGATTCGAGCAGGCTTTCACCCGCAACCAGCACTCCGGTTGCCGCGCTCGCGATAGACCTGACGAATGCTCTACGGTTCGGCATCTGCACCTCCATTAGGGGTCCGGAGTGCGCTGATTATTACCGGGTCCCGGCCGCGTCGTCCATCGCTGCGTTGGCCAGCCGGTCGGCATCGCGGTTGAATTCTCGGCGCACGTGTTCGTACTGGACCTCACGCAGCTTGCGCGCGAGGTTACGCGCCTCGGTCCAGAGCGGCTGCAGGCCAGGATGCTTGACGCGATACTCGCCGGACATCTGCTTCACGAGCAGCAGTGAGTCGGAGCGCACCCGAAGGCGTTCGACGTTGTTTGTTGCCGCCCACGTGAGCGCTGCCAGCAGACCGCGGTACTCCGCCACATTGTTCGTGGTGACACCCACAGATGCCTGCAGCTCGACAATCGAGCCGTCTTCACGCTCGATGCGGACACCATAGCCCGCAGGGCCTGGATTGCCCCGGGATCCGCCGTCAATATTCGCGATGGCGGATCCTCCGGCCGGGGTGCCAAACAACGACGGCTGGGTCATGCAGCGTCCGTCACGCCGGGTGCGTGACGGCACCCTCGGCGGGCGCGGGCGGCGGGACGTAATAGAGGATGCGCTGACACGAATCGCACTGGACGATCCCGTCGTTCTGTCGTACCTGCTGGAACACCTGCGGGCGCAGCCGTACGTGGCAGACCGAACAGAGTCCATCGCGCGTGGCGCTGCAGATCGCAATGCCCTTTCGCACGCGCGACACCTGCTCGAAGAGTGAAAGCAGTCGTGGATTCAAACTGGCCAGCAGCGACTCGCGTTGCTGAGATGCCTTGGCAAGCTTCTCCTGTTCGGCCGCCAGTTCCTTTGCGAGGTCAGCTTTTACCGCGCCGATCTCCTTCTCCTGCGCGGCGAGAACACCTTCGGCCTGCTTGATCTCGGCGGCGATCCCGTCCGCCTCCATCATCCGCTCGAGCACTTTCTCCTCGGCCGCGCTGACGTCGCGCTGCGCGGTTTCGGTTTCGTGCTGAACAGCCTGGTATTCCTTGTTGGTCTTGACGGCCGACTGCTGGTCCTTGAATTTGCTGACGCGCGCCTGATACATCGCCGCGTCTTTCTCGAGCGCGCGCCGCGCCTCGTTGTTGTCCTTGAGGCGCGCCTTCGCGGCTTCCACCAGCTCTTTTGCGCCCGTCAGCCGCAGGTCGGCTTCGGCGAGACGTTCAGGGTAAGCCGCGACCCGCCGCCGCGCTTCGTCGATGGTGCTGTCGAGCTGCTGCAGTCCGATGAGACGGTCGAGATCAGGAGACATGAAACCTTCGCCTGGCTTGCCAGCCGGAGCCCGCTGACGGGCGAAGGCTGGTGGGCCCGCCAGGATTCGAACCTGGGACCAACCGATTATGAGCCGGCCGCTCTAACCGCTGAGCTACGGGCCCTAAAAACAGGTGCGAAGGTGCGGGACTGTCGCACTGTCTCACCATCGCACGCCGCATCTAGGTTCGACCTTCCAAGAATGCCTTGAGCTTACGGCTCCTGGAGGGGTGACGCAACTTGCGAAGCGCCTTCGCTTCGATTTGGCGGATGCGCTCGCGGGTCACGGCGAAGTTCTGACCCACCTCTTCGAGGGTGTGCTCGCTGCCGTCACCCACGCCGAAGCGCATCTTGATGACCTTCTCCTCGCGCGGCGTCAGCGTCCGAAGCACGGCCTCGGTCTGCTCGCGCAGGTTCAGGTTGATCACGGCCTCGGCCGGCGACACGATGTTGCGATCTTCAATGAAGTCGCCGAGATGCGAATCCTCTTCCTCGCCGATCGGGGTCTCGAGCGAGATCGGCTCCTGCGCAATCTTCAGAACCTTGCGCACCTTCGCCACGGGAATGTCCATTCGCTTGGCGATTTCTTCTGACGTCGGTTCCCGTCCGAGTTCCTGCACCAGCGCGCGTGACGTGCGGATGAGCTTGTTGATCGTTTCGATCATGTGCACCGGAATACGAATCGTCCGGGCCTGATCCGCGATCGCGCGCGTGATCGCCTGCCGAATCCACCATGTGGCATAGGTCGAGAACTTGTAGCCACGGCGATACTCGAACTTGTCCACCGCCTTCATCAGGCCGATGTTGCCTTCCTGAATCAGGTCGAGGAACTGCAGGCCTCGATTCGTGTACTTCTTCGCGATCGAGACGACGAGACGGAGGTTGGCTTCGACGAGCTCCTTCTTTGCCTGCTCGGCCTGCGCTTCACCTCGCTGGATGACCTCGATCGTGCGGCGCAGCCGCTCGGGAGTCTCTTCCAACTCGTCGATCATCAGGCGTACGTGGGTGCGGATGTCCTTCAGCTTCTTGGTGAGGTTCTTCTTCTCCTCTTCCTTGAGCTTCGGGCCCTTGACTTTGATCTTGGGATTGAGCTGCCGGTCGAGCGCGTCGCCCTCGCGCTGCACACGCGAGACGGCGTCCACGGCGTCCTTGACCTCTTCGATCAGGCGGCGCTTGATCGTCTCCGTGAACTCGATGCGCCGGATGAGACGCGAGACCTCGATGCGCGCGCGCAGCGTCTTCCACCGCGCCCGGCGGAACTTCTTCTTGTCCTTGCGCGGTGTCTCTTCCACCTTCTCGGCGAGCTTGAGGTAGTTGGCGCGCGCCTTCCGGACGGCCTCGATCTGCTCGAGTACCTCTTCCTTCCGCTCATCGATCACTTCGTCTGTGATCTCTTCGTCGCTGAAGATCACGAGCTCGCGAATCGTACGTTCGCCGGCACGCAGCTGATCGCCGGTGATTCCAATCCGTTTCGCGATGGTCGGCGTGCGGGAAATGGACTTGATGACCGCAAGCTTGCCGCGCTCGATGCGCTTGGCAATGGCCACCTCGCCCTCGCGCGTGAGCAGCGGAACGGTGCCCATCTCCCGGAGGTACATCCGCACCGGGTCGTTGGTTTTGTCGAGTGCGCCCGGCGTGAGGTCCAGTTCGGGCTCGTCGCCGGACCCATCCCGGTCGAAGTCCTTGTCCCCGCGGTAGGCCTTGTCGGAGTCCACGACCTCGATTCCCGCGGTGCCGAACGCGTTGAAGAGGTCGTCCAGGTCCTCGGACGAGGTGATCTCGGACGGAAGCATTTCGTTCACCTCGTCGTACAGGAGATATCCCTTCTCCTTGCCGACGGTGATCAGCTGCCGTACTTCGTCGTATCTTTCTTCGATCGACAAGCTCATAGGTGTTCCACCAGACGGATCTTGAGTCTTTGGTCTCTGGTCCTTAGTCTCTGGTCGATTCCTTGCGTCTCCTGTGCGCGTCGTGATCCGTCGCCACTAGAGACTAAAGACCAAAGACTAAAGACCTAAATCATTTCCTCGATCCGCTTCAGCAGATCGAGTTTGCGCGCCCACAGCGCGTCGATGCGCTCGCCGTGTTGTGTGGCGCCGAGCTCCTGCAGGCGGTCTATCTCCCTCTGGATGGCTGTGTGCTCCCGCTCGCATCGCAGCCGTTTGAGAATCCGCGCGCACCCTTCGGCGTCGGTCACATGGGGCTCCGGCTCGCTGGCGATGGCCGTGACGAGCTGTGTATCCACGGTGCTGAGACGTTCGAGAAGGAAGGCTGGCGAGAATCTCTTATCTTGATTCAAGTTGCGCGCAAGATCCAGCACTGACCGCGATGGGAGACCCTCGATGTCCTTCTCTTCCAGCAGCTCCAGGGCGGCCAAGGCTGGGTCAGGATCGTGCATGAGCAGCCAAATCAGGCCTTTTTCGGCTTTCGTGACCCGTCCCAGGTTCGGCAATTCACGGACCGTCAGGGTGGTTTGCCGCTGCGTGGCCATGCGCCGAATCTCGGCCCGCACGACTTCGTCCGTCATCCGGGCCTTGTGGGCCAACCGATCCGCAAACCGATCGCGGACCGTCATATCTGGTATACGGCTGGCCACCGGCAACATTTCATTCACGAACTTGACCCGCCCCTCGTCGGTGTTCAAGTTGTGGCCTTCGGCGGCCCGATCCAGGAGAAACTCCAGGTACGGTCTTGATCCTTTTAGACGGTCGCGGTAGCCGGCATGGCCGTGCTTCCGCACGAATGTATCCGGATCCTCGCCAGCAGGCAGCGTGGCTACGTTGACGTCAAACCCTTCATTGACAAGCATTTCGCAGGATTTTGCTGCGGCGCCCTGGCCAGCGGTGTCCGGGTCAAAGCTCAAAACCACCTTGCTCGTGAACCGACGCAGCTGCTGCGCCTGGGCGGGGGTGAGGGCAGTGCCGCACGAGGCGACCACGGCCTGGAACCCGGCCTGATAGACCTGCGCAAAGTCGAAGTAGCCTTCCACCAGCACGGCCACGTTTCCCTGCCGGATGGCCGTTTTGCTCAAGTTCAACCCATATAACGTCCGGCCCTTCGAGTAGATGGGGGTTTCGGGCGAGTTCAGGTACTTGGGCTGCTGGTCGGCATCGATGGCACGTCCTCCGAACGCGATGACGGACCCTGTTTCCCTGCAGATGGGCACCATCAGCCTGTTTTTGAACCGGTCAATCACGCTCCCGTCGTCTCGCTGGACGAGAAGACCAGACCGCAGGAGGAGCCCTTGCGAGAACCCCTGCCTGGTCATCGCCTGTTTGAGCCCCTCACGGGCGGGAGGGGCAAACCCGAGGCCCAGCGTCGTGCTCGTGGCCGGGGTGATCCCGCGATTGGTGATCAGCTGTCGAATTCTGGAGCCGGCCGGGGAGGCGAGCTGGTCGCGAAACCACGCCGCCGCCGCCTCATGCACTTTCAGTAGCCCTTCGCGTTCAGCAGAGTTCGCCCGCTGCTCATCGTCTTGCTCGAGCTCGGGAATGCTCACGCCGAACCGCTGGGCGAGCAGCTTGACGGCGTCCTGAAAGCCGGCCTTCTCGTGCAGTTCGAGAAACTTGAAGACGTCCCCGCCCACGCCGCAGCCGAAGCAATGGAAGAAGCCCTTGTCCCGGTTCACGTGAAACGAGGGCGTCTTTTCGCCGTGAAACGGACAGAGGCCCTTGTACGTGGCTCCCACCTTTTTCAGCGACACGTAGTCCTGAATCACCACGACGATGTCGGCCTGGTGTTTCAGGTCGTCGATAAACTGCTGCGGAAAGAGCGCCACGTCAGTCTTT
>JABFSA010000079.1 GCA_013140775.1 Acidobacteriota bacterium
ACCCGAGGATGATGCCGAAAAACATCCCGGCGATAGCGAAAAAGATGGAGTCGGTACGCATCTGGATACTAGACGTCGGCTCTGGGCTCTAGGCTTTGGGCTTTCAAGAGCCTGATCTTATTCCACCCCCAACGTCTGCTGAAACCAGTCGATGAGCGTTCGGGCGATCTCTGGGTCGCGGGAGAGGAGCGCCGTGCCATGGGCGGGCGTGCTCGACCACAGCACAGTCCGAAGCCCGCTACCGAGCTTTTCGAGCTCCCGGACCGACCTGGCTGCGTAAGGATCCTGCACACTGGCGGCGAGCAGGGCCTGACGCGCGCCGTACTGCTGCATCGCGCCTTCGATGCGAACGCCGCGGTAATCGAGCGACGGGGAGATCAGCGCCAGCGAACGTACCGATGGTTCGGCAGCCGCGGCTACGGCGGCGAGATTGGCCCCCAGCGACGCCCCTGCCACGCCAAGCGCCCCTGGACGCACCTCACTCAGCGTGGCCAGGAAGGCCACAGCGCCCCGGATATCCTGATGCCAGCCCTGTAGTTCCTGAGGATCGGCCGGCAGGCTGGCCGAAGGCAGGTCGATCGCCAGGGAGTGCACTCCCGCGGCGGCCAGGCGATCGGCAATGGGCTGCCAGTCGTCTTTCGGCCGACCCAGCATCGGCACCAGCACGACCGCAGGGGCAAGGCCACGGTCGGTCTCGGTCAAGAAGCCCGACACCATCCGGCCGCTCGCCGAGCGAAACGTCACAGCGCGACTGGCCGCATCTGCGACGTCTGTCGCCAGGACCAGGACCATCACCGCCGCGGCCACCAGGCGCCCAATGAGCACTGTCAAGCCTTCTCCGCCAGCACGGACAGAAACCCGTGCACGCTCGACTCGAGCCCGACGAAGAGCGCGCGACTGATCAACGCGTGACCGATCGACACTTCATCCAGATGCGGAAGCGTCCGAAACATCACGAGGTTGTCGAGGTCAAGATCGTGTCCAGCGTTGACACCGAGGCCCAGCGAATGTGCCAGCTCGGCAGCCCGAACATACGTGTCAAACGACCGCCGCGCTTCGTCGGGACCCTGTTCGAATGCACGTGCAAACGGCTCGGTATAAAGCTCGATCCGATTCGCGCCCAGGTCAGCAGCCCATCGAATGGGAGCCGCTTCGGGATCGACAAACACGCTCACCCGAATGTTCGCATCGCGAAGGTCGCGCACCACTTTTCCCAGAACATCTCGAGGTGTTGCGGCTGACCAACCCGCCTGGCTCGTGATCTCCCCTGGCTGAACAGGAACAAGCGTGCACTGGTCCGGTCGTACTTCGTGCACGAGCTCCAGGAGATCCGGACGAGGATCGCCCTCGATATTGAACTCCACGCCACGACCGGCGCCAGGCAGCATGCCCGCGATGTCGCGCACGTCGGTCGCAGTGATGTGACGCGCATCCGCTCGAGGGTGCACAGTGATCCCATGCGCACCGGCCCGTATGCATTTGTCAACGGCATCGAGCACAGACGGCATCCGCCCCCCGCGAGAGTTGCGAATCGTCGCGACCTTGTTGACGTTGACCGAGAGCTTGATCACGTCAGCGCGATCCCACGTGCTCGGACCGCATCGATAATCTCCTGGCCCCAGCGACGAATGTCGCCCTCATCGCGCCCCTCGAGCATCACGCGGAGCAGCGGCTCGGTCCCGGAGTAGCGGACGAGAAGACGACCTTGACCGGCCAGCTTCGACTCGACCGCCGACATCACTGAAACGACCTCCGGAACGGTCGCGAGATCCACACGTTCGGACACGCGAACGTTCAGCAGGACCTGCGGGAACGTCGTCAACTCCGACGCCAGATCACCAAGCCCTCGACCGGTCGAGGCCATCGTCCTCAAGACATTCAGTGCGGTCGCCAGCCCGTCGCCGGTAAAGAGGTGATCAGAAAAAATCACGTGACCGGATTGCTCGCCACCGAGTGAGAGACCGCGTCTGGTCATCTCTTCCATTACGTACTTGTCGCCAACAGCACAGCGAACAATGCCGATACCGGCGTCCCGTAGCGCCAGTTCGAGACCGATATTGCTCATCACGGTCGCAACCAGCGTGTTGTCCGCCAGCCGTCCCTCCCGCATCATCTGCTTTGCGCAGAGGAGCATGACCGCATCGCCGTCAACGACCTTCCCTCGAGCATCCACGAAGATCGCGCGGTCGCCGTCACCATCGAACGCGACACCGAGCTGATATCCACCTTCTACAACCGTCCGCGCGAGCAGTGCTGGGGCGGTGGACCCGCAGTTGAGGTTGATGTTGCGTCCGTCGGGCTGAACGCCAACGCAATGCGTCTCGATACCAAGCGATTCGAACAACTGCGGCGCCACAGTCGTCGTCGCACCGTTTGCGCAATCGATCGCCAGGCGCATCGAACGGGACGCCTGACCGGCAGGCAGAATCTTCGACAGGTGCGCGAGGTAGTCCGCGCGATAGTCAACCTGCTCGATCGTTACGTCGTCCGTCCTGGAACCGTCCGCGGTCGATTCCTGTCCCCAGGACTTGTCGGCAACGATCGCCTCGACACGACGTTCGAGCTCCTCGGTGAACTTTTCCCCGGTACCCGAAAAGACCTTGATGCCGTTGTCTTCAAACGGATTGTGCGAAGCGGAGATGACGACCCCGGCTGTGAATCCCTTTCGAGACGTGAGGTGCGCGATCGCCGGAGTGGGAATGACGCCGGCGCTCGTCAGCGTGCCACCCTGACTCCTGACACCGGCAGCCAGCTCCCGTTCGATCCATGGTCCGGACTCTCGTGTGTCCCGGCCGACAAGAAATCGAACATCCCCGCCGTCGCTGCGAAGCGCTCGCGCCAGCGCGGCGCCGAGCCTGAATACCGTCGGCGCATCGAGCGGAAACTGCCCAGCCTTGCCTCGAACGCCATCCGTACCGAACAACTTCATCCTGGCCCCCTACTGAACCCCGGCAGGGGCCGTTGTCACCCGAACCGTTACTACCGCCGTCGTCGGCGTCCGAAGGCGGATGCTCGGGTCCGACACACCAATGTTGACCGTGTCGGTCACCGGACCCGTCGCACCGGCAATTGAAACCGGCTCCGTGATCGCCTCTGTCAGGCGGGCCACCGCACTCGCCGGGCCGATCACTTCGACCGTGGCCGGATTGGAAGACACCACAGTAACGGCATAGCCGCCTCGCGGCTCGCCTTCAAGCCCTGGCACGACGGGAACGACCTTCCTCGCAGACGACTCCAGGGCGATCGGTACGCTCGAGGGCGTGATCTGGACGACCTCAATGCCGAACGGCGTCATCACGTCCTCACCCGTCAGGTGGAACAATCGCTGACCCGCGCGTGCCGTTTGCAAATCGAGCACCGCAACGAGCTCTCCGTTTGTCACGCGGCTGAGCGCACCAGATGAACCGCGCACCCGAACATCGACGACAGCGGGTGCATCGCCAACCAGCTCCAGCTGAGCGGGAAGGTTCACGAATTCAAGAGGGATTCGAAGAGCTCGCTCGACGATGCGCTCACCTGACACGAGATACCACACGGTTATGCCGAGGGCAACCGCGAGGACCTTCAGACCGAAGTTGCGGAAGAGTCCCGCCATCACGTCACCGCCCGTGTGGACGTCGTCCCAGGCAGCCGCACCCAGCGGCGTCGGCCAAGCAGCGAGCGCAATTCAGTGCGAAGCTCGTCAGGGGACAGTCCGCGCCGCAGCTTTCCGTTGATGACGAGCGCGATGCTTCCCGTTTCTTCAGACACGACGATAGCCACTGCGTCGTTCTCTTCTGTGAGCCCAAGGGCCGCGCGGTGGCGTGTCCCCAGATCGCGACCGACCTTCGGGCTGACCGAGAGCGGAAGAAAGCAGGCGGCGGCGGCGACTCGATCGCCCTGCACGATCACCGCACCATCGTGCAGCGGCGACGCTGTGTGGAAGATGCTCGCCATCAAGTCGTAGGTCAACACCGCATCGAGCGGGATACCGCCCTCGATGTAGTTGCGAAGACCAATCCGTCGCTCGATGACAATGAGCGCCCCGATCCGCCTGGTTGCCAGGTTGGAGGCCGTCACCACCAGCTCTTCCAGCGTTTCGTCGGCGCGCCACGTTCGATCGAAATAGAGAAGAAACGGCGCGCGACCGAAATGCGCGAGCGCGCGGCGGATGTCCGACTGGAACAGCACCACGATCGCGATCACGACATAGGCGGCGAGGCTTCGGATGATCCAGTTGACTGTCTCGAGCTGCAGCCACCGCGACAGAAAAAACATGCCGATCAGAAAGCCTGAGCTCACCGCCATCTGCGCTGCCCTGGTCCCCCGGATGAGCAGGAGAACCTGGTAGATCAGGACCGACACGATCGCGATGTCGAGCAGGTCCCACCAGGCGATCGGCGGGCGCTGCAGCAGCTCAGACATGGGCTGCATGATAGCGCTGAATCTCGTCGGTCACGCGCACCACCTGCAGCATCTGGCGCACGGCGTGAACCCGCACGATGTGCGCACCGGCGAGCACCGCTGCCCCGACCGCGGCCGCGGTCACCCAGTCGCGATCGGCAGGCGGAATCGACGTGCCAACGGGACGCGCCAGAAACGACTTGCGCGACGGTCCCGCGAGGAGCGGGCGTCCGAGCTCCGCGAACTCATCGAATCGCGCGAGAACCTCGTAGCTCTGTGTCGCGTTCTTGGCGAACCCGAGACCGGGGTCCACGATGATGCGATCCGTCGGGACACCCGAGGTGGTCGCAAACGCCATGCTTTCGCGCAACTCGTCGAGGATCTCTCCTACGACGTCGTCGTACGAAGCCTGCTCGTACATCTGCTGCGACCGTCCGCGAGTGTGCATCAGCACGATTGACGCGCCGCTGCGAGCCACAACCTCGGCCAGTCCCGGCTCGTACCGGAGACCGCTGATGTCATTGACGATGGTCGCGCCCGCGTCGATCGCTGCTTTGGCAACCGATGCTTTGTAGGTATCGATGGAGACGGGGACGGTCACACGCCGGACAAGCCCTTCGATAACCGGAACCACACGCCGACGTTCTTCCACCTCGTCTAGTGGCGCGGCCCCAGGCCTGGTGGACTCGCCGCCGACATCAAGGATGTCAGCCCCCTCCCCGACCATCCGGACGCCGGCTTCGACTGCAGACGCCGCGTCGAGCAGTCGCCCGCCGTCGGAGAAGGAATCCGGTGTGACGTTGAGGATCCCCATCACGAGAGCCCGTTCACCCAACGAGAGGGCTCGCCCGCCAGGCAAGGGGATCGTGAATCGGCGACGAGGGTTCATGAAGGGCGCCTTGGCTGCTGTATCCGGTACAAAAAGAATGCCCGCTGCAAGCGGGCATGTCCTTCAATCACGTGCCGAGCTCTCGGCTATTCCTGGGTAACGGGCCGAGCCGGCAGCGGTGGCACGATCGCGGGCCGCTCCTTTTCCTTGGCCGGCTTGGGCTCGCGCGTCGCGGGGTGTGTCGCTCCTGCCGGAGGAATGAACTCACCGAGCGCCTGGCCCGCAGCAATTCGGCGAACCTGATCGGCGTCGAGCGTTTCCCTGACCAGAAGCGCCTCGGCCATGTCGAGCAGCGCCTGCTTCTTCGTCATGAGGATGGCGTGCGCGCGCGAGTAGTTATCGCCGATGAACTTCTGCACTTCCTGGTCGATGCGGAGCGCGGTGTCCTCGCTGTAATCCTGATGCTGCGAGATCTCGCGGCCAAGGAAAATCTGCTCTTCCTTCTTGCCGAAGGTCAACGGGCCGAGCGTGACGCTCATACCCCATTCGCACACCATCCGGCGGGCCAGGTCAGTCGCGCGCTCGAGGTCGTTGCCCGCGCCGGTCGTGATGCTACCGATCGTGATTTCCTCGGCGATACGGCCGCCCAGCAGAATCGCAATCTGATCCTGCAGATACTCGCGTGTGTAGTTGTGCTTCTCGTCGATCGGCAGCTGCTGCGTCAGACCCAGCGCCATCCCGCGAGGAATGATCGTCACCTTGTGGATCGGATCGGCCTCCGGAAGCAGCACGGCGAGCAGCGCGTGTCCCGCTTCGTGAATCGCCGTCACGCGCTTCTCGTTGTCGTTGATGATCATCGAGCGGCGCTCGGCGCCCATCAATACCTTGTCTTTCGCAAACTCGAAATCGAGCATGCGAACGACCTTCTGGTTGACGCGCGCGGCATACAGGGCCGCTTCGTTCACCAGGTTGGCGAGATCAGCGCCAGAGAAGCCTGACGATCCGCGTGCCAGCACCGCCACATCCACGTCGTCCGACATCGGGATCTTCTTGGTGTGAACAGCGAGAATTCCTTCACGGCCTTTGACGTCGGGGCGATTGACGACGATGCGACGGTCAAACCGGCCGGGACGCAGAAGCGCCGGATCGAGCACGTCGGGACGGTTGGTCGCCGCCACGAGAATGACGCCTTCGTTCGACTCGAAGCCGTCCATCTCCACGAGCAACTGATTCAGCGTCTGCTCCCGCTCGTCATGCCCGCCACCCAGGCCTGCGCCCCGGTGACGACCGACAGCGTCGATCTCATCGATGAAGACGATACACGGAGCGTTCTTCTTGCCCTGCTCGAACAGATCGCGGACGCGCGAGGCGCCAACACCGACGAACATTTCGACGAAGTCAGACCCGCTGATAGAGAAGAAGGGGACGTTCGCTTCGCCGGCCACGGCGCGGGCAAGAAGGGTCTTGCCCGTACCGGGAGGCCCCATCAGCAACACACCCTTGGGGATCCGGCCGCCAAGCTTCTGAAACTTCTGGGGTTCGCGAAGGAACTCGATGATTTCCTGGAGCTCTTCTTTCGCCTCGTCTACGCCGGCAACGTCCTTGAACGTCACCTTCTTCTGCGCACTGGACGACAGCTTCGCCTTGCTCTTGCCAAATGAGAGGGCCTTGTTGCCGCCGCTCTGCATCTGGCGCATGAAGAAGATCCAGAAGCCGATCATCAAGAGAATCGGCGCCCAGGAGTACAAGAGCGCGGCCCACGGGCTTGCCGTCGGTTCACGGGCCGTGACGGCCACGTTGCGCTCAATGAGCTTGTTGGCCAAGCCCTCGTACTGAGGCGGCGCGTAAGTGCGGAAACTCTCGTTGGCCTTGTTGACGCCTGTGATCTCGTTGCCGGTGATCGTGACGCGGTCAACCTGCCCCGCATCCACAGATCCCATGAACTCACTGAAGGTCAACGGCTTGTGGCTGGTCTGGAACTGGTTGGAGACGTTCCACACCAGGACGCCAATGACGACCAGGGCCGTCCAGAAGACGAGGCTTTTCAGAGTCGAGTTCACGATTCCCCCCCACCCATGATCACATTAAAGAGTATCACCTCGGGCTGCCTCTGTGCTGGAGTAAGACCAGCCTTGGACCTCGAAGCTCCACCCTGCTTCCTGGTACATCGACCCTTCCCTGCGTTCCGTCCAGCAGGGCCGTCACCGCTTCCACGTGGTCCAGACCCACTTCCCGGCCGCCGGACGTCGTCCGAAGCGCGCGAAGAATGACTCGCCGCAAGATCGGGGCCGATGCCAACGTCAGTCCGGGAACATCCAGCTCGAGACCGGTTTCTGTGGTGGTCGCCAGCGATTGGAACCGCTCCTCGGCCACGGAATCAAGCCATTGGGCGTCATCCCGAATCAGCGCCGCTGCCCGCGCAATGGCCGGCTGCGTGGCAGCGCCAGCGGCCAGATCGAGCTCCGGAAGCACCCGGTGCCTGACGCGATTGCGCGGATTGGCGATGTCGGCGTTAGTTTCGTCCTCAATCCAGGACTCACCTTGAGACAACAGGTAGGCCTGCAGATCGACATCCCTGACGTCCAGAAGCGGCCGAACGACGGCGTCCCGTCGCGGGTAGATGCCAGAGAGACCCGTCAGCCCGGCTCCGCGCATGAGTTTCAGGAGAAACGTCTCGGCCTGGTCATCCTGGGTATGTCCGACCGCGATACGGTCAGCCCGCACCCCTGTAGCAGCGCGGGCAAGAAAATCGTAGCGGAGGCGGCGGCCCGCGTCCTCGATCGACACCCCCTGGGTGGCTGCATACGCCGCAACGTCAGCGCGCTCGACATCCAGCGGCAAGGCGTGCCGGTGGGCAAATCCCAGGCAAAACGCTTCGTCTCTGTCCGCGGTGGCGCGAAGCCCGTGGTTCAAATGCGCCAGGCCCACGACGACGAACTCGGCGTATTCGGCAAGGTCCAGAAGCAGGCAGGTCAGCGCCACTGAGTCTGACCCTCCGGACAGGCCGACAAGGACGCGCGTCCCCGGCGGCAGGAGCGCATAGCGGCGAATCGTCCGTCGAACCTGCTGGTGGAGAGAGGATGTCAAGGTCGTCCTTCGACTCGCTTCGCTCGCTCAGGACATCCGACTCGGATGTTTGAAAAACGCCTCGGCTCAAAACCGAGGTCGTCGAATAACAGCCATGAGCGAGGCTCGGCGCTAGCCAAAGCCGAGTCGAATGGTGCCGGAGGGCGGACTCGAACCGCCGACCCCGCGCTTATGAGACGCGTGCTCTAACCGGCTGAGCTACTCCGGCACAAATGCTGATTCTAGCAGGCTCTAGGCTTCAGGCTGTTGGCTCTGGGGCCTGGTTCCACGAGGTTGGTGAAGCTCGGGCTTTCGTCCCAGAGCCTAGAGCCCAGCGCCCAAAGCCTTACAGACCCGTCTCCCCGTCTATCGCTGCCGCTGCCAGCAGCGGAATCAGCACTTCGTGGTGCCCGGTGAGCGAGATTCCCGTTCCGCCGGTGCCGACGATCGGCCGGCTGACCACGTTGGTCTGAGGGCGGTACATGCGGAGAAAGTCGATATTGATGGTGGTGAGACCGTCGAGCGGGATGCCCTGGTTCCGCACGAGCGCCACCGCTTTGAGGAAGATCTCCGGAAGAACGACCGCGGATCCGCAGTTCAGGTACACCCCTCCCTTCAGCTTCGCCACTGTGGACGTGAAGTAACGGAAGTCTCGCAGGCTCGTCTCACCGATGGCGGCCCCTGACGCAGACGGGTGCATGTGAATGATGTCGGTTCCCATCGCCACATGGACCGTGACTGGTATTCCGAGACGATGGGCAGCGACGACCAGACTGAGATCCGCAAACGGGGCGCTTCTCTCCGAGATGAAGTTCGCGACGGCCTGGCCAAGCCCAAGGCCCTGCTCGGCGCCGCGACGAATGGCCTCATTGATAAGTACGCCAGTCTCCTCAGCCATGCCGAATTGCCCGGGACCGAGCGCTTCGTCCACGTCTTCCGAAGTACTGCCAGCGAGCGCCACCTCGAAGTCGTGAATGATCCCGGCGCCGTTCAGTGCCAGCGCCGACACAAAACCTCGCTTCATGAGGTCGATCAGCACAGGTGACACACCCGTCTTGATCACGTGTGCACCGAGGCCCCAGACGACAGCATTTCCCTGAGCTTTGGCCGACACGAGCGCACGGACCGCGCGACGGAGATCCTCCGCGCCGAGAATCGCGGGAAGCGAGTCGAACCAGGTTTTGAAGCTCGAACCTCGGGCAACTGGTCGTGCGAAATCCTCGGCGCGTGCCTTGCTCGGTCGCCCCTCCAGTGGATAGGTCCGCACACCGGAAAGATCGAACTCCTCGTAGGGCAGTGGCATGCCCATTACGGTAGTGGGGTCACAGGTGTTTGAAAAGGCAAATTCTGCGTGCAGCGATCGGACTCTCTGAGAGAACGCGCTTCGAACGCAAGAAACGGATATCTGCCTCGCACCAGCGGTCGTTATCGTGCGGAGAGTGAGGAGACGCGACATGAGAAACGGATTCTGGTTACCTGCCGCGATGATCGCGGGGCTGCTCGCGCGGCCTGATTCCCTCGCTGCCCACCACGGGGCAGCGGCATATGACGTCCAGACGCTTACGACGCTCAGCGCCGTGGTGACGTCGTTCGACTGGAGAAACCCGCACGCGTTATTGCACTTCAACGTGACCGACGAGAAAGGCACGACCGAGCGCTGGACGGCCGAAACCGCCGGCTTGATCATCCTGGTTCGCGCGGGCTGGGAGCGAGACGTGCTGAAGCCTGGTGACCGCATTTCGATCATTGGCCGCCGGGCCACGAACGGCACTCACACCATGTTGCTCCAGCGTGTAGTCCTGCCCTCCGGTCAGGAACTGACGTCTTTCATTCCACCCAAGTGACGAGGCAACGGGACATGACCACTCACGCACATCGTTCGCTCGTCGCGGTCATCGTCCTGGCTGCGTGGCCTTCCGTGGCCGCCGCCCAGGTCGATCTCTCCGGTGTCTGGATCCGGCAGCCGGCGGGCAACGGATTCAGTGACGCGCCGCCCCCTCAGATGACGCCCTGGGCTTTGGAGAGATTCAAGGCACACAAGCCGACGGTCGGGCCGAAGGCCGCCCTCGACGCGAACGATCCGACGCTGGACTGCGCTGCCCCGGGCGTGCCCTACATCCTGGCTGTTCCCACCCCATTTGAGTTCGTTCATGCACCAGGGCAGGTGATTCAGTTATTTGAATACAACCACTTCGTACGACGAATCCACACGGATGGCCGACCGCATCCCGCGAACCTGCGAGACACCGGAAGCTACGAGTGGATGGGCCATTCGATCGGCCGATGGGAAGGGGACACATTCGTGATCGACACGATCGGCTTCAACGATGCGACGTGGCTCGATCGACTGGGCCATCCCCACAGCGACGCACTGCACGTCGTTGAACGCATCCGTCGGCTCGACCACGAGACCCTGGAGTACAGCGTCACGGTGGAGGATTCAAAGGCTTACGCGGCACCCTGGACTGGCCGAATGGTGTTCAAGCTGAGGTCGGACTGGGAAATCCTGGAACACAGCTGCACGACGAAAGGCGACGAGTATCTGGAGTTCAAGGAGAAGGCATGGGCGCCTGGAGCTCCGGGCCCTACCCGATGAACATCGCGTCACCGTAGCTGTAAAAGCGATACCCGCGCGCCACCGCGTCGCGGTATGCGTCGAGCACCCGCTCGCGACCGGCGAACGCCGCAACGAGAACAAGCAGCGACGAACGGGGCAGGTGGAAGTTTGTGATCATCGCGTTCACGAGACGAAACTCATGCCCCGGACGAATGAACACGTGCGCCCCGCTTCGCGAGGCCTCAACCGCGCCGTCAGCGCCGATCGTCAGCGACTCGAGCGCTCTCACGGTCGTCGTCCCGACAGCGATGATTCGACGGGTCTCTTGTCGGGCGCGCGTCAGGGCCGCGGCCGCTTCGTCGGACACGATGAACCGTTCAGGATCGACCACGTGCTTCTCGAGCGCTTCGTCACGCATCGGCTTGAACGTGCCATAGCCCACGTGCAGCGTCAGTTCTATGCGATCGATACCGCGCGCCGCCAGCGCCGCGAGAATGTCGTCAGTGAAGTGCAGGCCGGCTGTCGGCGCGGCAATTGATCCTCGCTCGCGGGCATAGATTGTCTGGTAGCGCTCACGATCGGACGGACGATCGTCGCGCTTGATATACGGCGGCAACGGGATATGACCGATCGTGTCGATCACGTCCGCCAGGCCAGCACCAGAGTCCGTCCACAGGCGTACCGTACGACGGCCGTGAAAGTGCTGACCCAGCACTTCTCCGTGCAACGGCTCGCTGGCGCCCTCGAACACCACGTGCGATCCCGGCTTGAGCTTTTGACCGGGATGCATCAGCGCTTCCCAGGTCTGCTCGTCGATCTGCCGTACCAGCAGACATTCGACCGCTCCCCCACTTGGAACGCGGCGACCCAGAAGCCGTGCCGGAAACACCTTGGTATTGTTGACGACGAGCAGATCGCCCGCGCGCAGATGGTCCTGGAGATGTGAGAACGACGAATGTTCGATCGCGCCGCTTTCTCGATCGAGGACGAGCAGCCGTGACCCTCCGCGCGACTCGCTCGGCTCCTGGGCAATGAGAGCCTCTGGAAGATCGAAGTCGAAGTCGGAGAGGCTAGACATAGAGGACGAGTAGTCTCTAGTCCTTAGTCTTTAGTCTCTAGTTGCGCTTCGAAGCGCGCGAGTAACTGCAAGAAACCATGCTGAAAAAACTAAAGACTAGAGACTAACGACTAAAGACTGAGAGAGATTCCCCTACGCCCAGCGCAACAGCACGCCGCCCACGGTGAAGCCGGCGCCGACAGATGCGAGCAACGCAAGCTTGCCGCGGGTCAGGCGTCCGTCGGCCACCGCATCATTCAGCGCCAGAGGGATCGTCCCTGCCGTCGTGTTGCCAAAGCGATCGATGTTGATGACGACCTTGTCACGCGGCAGGCCGAGTTTTTCCGCGGCAGCGAGAATGATGCGGCCGCTGGCCTGGTGAGGTACCAGGATGTCGATGTCATTGGCCGTGAGATTGTTGCGCTCGAGGATGCGGCGGCACACTTCCTCCATGTTGCGCACGGCGAACTTGAAGACCGTCTGACCGTCCTGCTTCACGTAGTGCAGTCGCTGATCGACGGTCTCTCGAGACGCGGGCTGCCGGCTGCCCCCGGCGGGCATGCACAGCGCGGGACCTCCGTTGCCGTCTATGTAATTCTCAAAATCAAGAATCCCGATCCCGTCGTCGTCGCTCTGTTCCACGACGACCGCTCCTGCTCCGTCACCGAAGAGGACACAGGTGGTGCGATCGGTGTAGTCGATGATGCTCGACATGACATCGGCGCCGACGACGAGCGCGCGACGGCTGCCGCCGGCCGCGACGAGCTGCGACGCCGCCGTCAGTGCGTAGGTGAATCCCGAGCAGGCCGCGACGAGGTCGTAACCCCAGGCATGGTGCGCGCCGATCTTTGCCTGCAGAACGCACGCCGTGCTTGGAAACATCGTGTCCGGAGTGGTGGTCGCCACAAGAATGAAGTCGATGTCATCCGGCTTGAGGCCCGCCTTCTGAATCGCAAGCAGCGACGCCTCCTTCGCAAGGTCAGAGGTGGCGACGCCAGGATCCACGATGTGGCGCTCACGGATGCCCACACGCTGCATGATCCATTCGTCGCTCGTATCAACCATGCGTTCGAGGTCGGCGTTGGTGAGAACGCGCGGCGGGACGTAAGCAGCAATACTGGAGATTTTTGCCCGTACGGTCTTGCGGAGAAGTCGATCGGTGGTCACCACAGACGAGAATCCTTTTCGGGAGCCGTAACCCCGAGGTACTCGTAGGCCCGCGCGGTGGCAATGCGACCGCGCGGTGTCCGATCGAGAAACCCGGCCTGAATCAAGTACGGCTCGTAAATGTCTTCAATGGCGTCCCGCTCCTCGCTGATGGCGGCCGCCAGACTGTTCACACCAACGGGACCACCACTGAACTTCTCGATGATCGTCCGCAGCAGCTTTCGATCGATCTCGTCAAAGCCCTGGTCGTCTACCTCGAGGAGCTTCATGGCCGCGTGCGCGACGTCAACAGTGATCCGCCCGTCGGCCCTCACCTGAGCATAATCGCGAACACGTCGAAGGAGACGGTTCGCAATCCTCGGCGTGCCGCGAGAGCGCATGGCCACTTCCCGGCCAGCCGCATGATCCATCGAAACGCCCAGGATCCGCGCGGATCGTCGCACGATTTCTTCCATGTCCTGCAACGCGTAGAAATCCATGCGGTGCACGATCCCGAAGCGCGCGCGAAGCGGCGACGTGAGCAGACCCGCGCGAGTCGTCGCGCCGATGAGCGTGAAGCGCTGCAGCGGAACCTTGACGGACCGCGCACTTGGGCCCTGACCGATCACGATGTCGAGCTCGTAGTCCTCCATCGCCGGATAGAGGATCTCTTCAATCGCGGGCGGAAGCCGATGGATTTCGTCGATGAACAGGACCTCGTGCTGCTGAAGGTTCGTCAGCATCGCCGCCAGGTCGCCGGGCTTCTCGATGACCGGCCCCGCGGTGGCGCGCACGGGGACGCCCATCTCATTGCCGATGACGTACGCGAGTGTGGTTTTCCCCAAACCAGGCGGGCCGTAGAGCAGCACATGGTCGAGCGCCTCAGATCGGCCGCGCGCAGCGGCAATGGACACCTCGAGATTGTCGCGGACGCGATCCTGCCCGATGTACTCGTTGAGCGAGCGTGGACGCAGCCCTGCTTCGTACTGGGCATCCTCTTCGACCCGGCCACCGGCGACCATGCGATCAGTCATCGACTACACGTGCAAGATACAACGGACTTGAGGAAGCAACGGCGCTACCGCATCAGCTCCCGAAGGGCAGCCTTCAACGCGTGCTCGAACGTTGGCGTATCCATGGCCGCGAGCGTGGCATCGATCGCCTTCTCGGCCGGCGGCCGATGATAGCCCAGGTTCTGCAACGCCGAGAGCAGGTCATCGCGCAGCTGTTCGCTCTTCCGGGCCGGCGCGGGTTGCTCACCAGGATCCGTCGCAAACTGCGCGAGCCGATCCTTCAATTCAAGAATCACTCGCTCAGCGGTCTTCCGCCCTACGCCAGGGATGGCCGTCAATCGCGCAAGGTCGCTGCGCTGCACGGCGCCGATGAAGTCGCGCGGCTCAATCCCCGACAGTACGGCAACCGCGAGCTTCGGACCAATGCCGCTGATGTTGATCAGCCGCTCGAACAACTGCTGCTCGAGCAACGTGAGGAATCCGTACAACTGCAGTGATTCCTCGCGGACGTGCGTGTAGATCCGCAACGCCGCGTCCTGACCGATGTCACCCGCTTCGTAAAACGTGGACAACGGTACGTGCACCAGGTAGCCCACTCCCTGCACGTCAACGATGAGCTGGTTCGGCTGTTTGTCGAGAATCCGTCCGCGGAGAAACGCGATCATCCGTTAGCGGGCGGACGATACTGACGCCAGGATCTGGGCCTTTGGCCCGCATCCCCAACCTCGGGATTCGGGATTCGGGATTCGGGATTCGGCTGCGCGCTGGTACCACGCCTTCGGAGCTCGAGCCCCGAGCCGCGAGCGCCGAGTCCCGGATGTGGAGGCATCGAATGCAAATGACAGATGGCCACAGCTAGCGCGTCCGCGGCGTCGTGCGGCGTCGGCCTCGCCGAAAGCCCCAGCAGCACCTTGATCATGTCCTGAACCTGATGCTTCTCGGCACGGCCATATCCGACAACGGCTCTCTTGACCTCGGCGGGTGCGTACTCGACCACGGGACATCCAGCCTCGACCGCCGCCAGGATGGCGACACCTCGGGCGTGCCCGAGCTTCAAGGCACTGTGAACATTGGACGCGTGGAAGAGGCTTTCAACCGCCACGTAGTCGGGGCGGCATTCGTCCATCAGCGTGGACAGCTCGTGATGGATCCGGGCAAGGCGCTGGGGAAACTCGTCACCAACCTTGGCCGCGATGGCCCCGCACGTGACGAGACGCATCACGCGGCCATCCGTCTCCACGCAACCGTAACCGGTTCGTATGGAGCCAGGATCGATGCCGAAAATCCTCACGCGAGCGAGGCCTCTATCTCCTTCTCTTCGACGTCGAAGTTCGCCCAGACGTGCTGGACGTCGTCGTGATCCTCGATGGCTTCCATCAGCCGGAGCATCTGCTGCGCTTCCTTGCCCACGAGCTTGATGAAATTCTGCGGAATCATCGCAATGGCCGCGCTGCTCGGTTCAACGCCCAGAGCCTTGACGGCGTCCTTCACGGCCTCGAAGCGTTCGGGAGCACAGACAATCTCCCAGCCTTCGTCGTCATCGCTCATGTCGTCGGCGCCTGCATCGAGCGCGGCGGACAGGAGCTTGTCCTCGTCTGCCTTGCCCTTCTCGATGAGGAGCTGGCCCTTGCGCGAGAACATCCAGGCCACGCTGTTCTCCGCCGCCAAGTTGCCGGCGTGCTTGCCGAGAATGAACCGGATCTCGCCGACCGTGCGGTTCTTGTTGTCGGTGAGCGTTTCAATCATCAACGCGACACCACCGGGGCCGTACCCTTCGTATGTCACCTCTTCGTAGGTGACTCCTGGCTCCTCGCCGGTGCCTCGACGGATGGCGCGCTCGATGTTTTCGCGCGGCATGTTGTTCGCCTTGGCTTCGGCGACGATGGTGCGCAGCCGGGGGTTCATGTCCGGATCGCCCCCGCCACCGCGGGCCGCCACCGTCAATTCCTTGATGAGCCGGGTGAAAATCTTGCCCCGCTTCGCGTCAGCGGCGCCCTTCTTGTGCTTGATCGTGTGCCACTTGGAATGGCCTGACATGCAGAAACTCCAGAAAAATGGGCGGAAAAGCAGGCGTAATTCTATCAGATCGAACGTTGCGAACGGCTCGAACGTCCCGAACGTTTTGCCAGGAGGATCCATACCTCTGCCCTTGGGTCCCATGGGCCGCCGCGATAATCGCCCAGGGTTGCCGTTACCTCGAACCCGGCTTTCGTGAGCCGGCGGGCCATTTGGGGGACGGACAGCGTTCTAAAGGTCAACGCGAAGGTTTTCGACGTCTTGTGACGCCCGCGTCTTTCTGTGAATTCCTGTTCGAAGATTGTGAGGTGCCGGGCACGATCCTGTTTGACTGTCTCGACAAGGGTGACGTGGGTGCCGCCCTTGCGCTGTTTCCAGCCTTTCAAACTCACCCGCTGCCGGTACTCCTCCCACGCAGGAAGGTCGGCCACGAGCTCCACACCGAAGGTGCCTCCGGGCTGAAGCACACGGTGGACCGCTGAGAGCGTGGCCGTCAGGTCACGCTCGCGGAGCAGTGACTGCAGCAATCCGTACGGCGCCATGACGAGCGAAAACGCCGATGGCCGGAAGGGAAGGTCTCGAATGTCTCCTCGAATCAGGCGGACGTGCCGCGCAAGGCGTGAGCGGGAGATACGCCGCCGGGCACGCGCGAGCATCGGTTCGGATCGATCGATACCCGTCAGCGAAATGCCGGCCCGGCCGAGCGGCAGAGCCACCCTGCCCGTACCACATCCCAGCTCGAGCACTTCCCCGCCGGCATTGATCGCGACGTTCCGCCAGAACGGCACGTCCCGGCGACCCAGCGTGCGTGCGTTCTCCCAGTCGTAGAACGGGGCGTAGTCGTCCCACCCCTCGTGCCCTTCGCTACTCGGTTTTCTGGCCAACGGTTGCAAACAGCATGGTGTTTTGAATCTCGATGAAGGACGAGCCCGCACTGCGCGCCTCCGCTGCGTATGCGGAGAGCGCCTGCTGATATGTCCGGCCAAGAGCGCGCACGGTGTCAGTGGATGCGTTCGCCATGGCCTGAGCAATGGCGTCGAGACGTCGATCCCACACTTCGTCGGGAGGTGGTCCCAGATGCACGCGCGACACGGGAAACAGCCTGACATCCAGAGGCTCGATGCCGTGTTGAGAGAAGAGGGCTGGCAGTTTTGGGCCCACCTTCGGGTCGCCCGCATCCCCGCGCGCGGCCGCCACGGCGTCGAAAAACCTCACCGACGCTTCGAAAGCGGAGGTGCCGGCAGCTGTCGCGGCATACGAGTATCTCGCCTTGTTGTCTGGTTCGACGGCAAGCACTCTGCCGCCCTCCACCGTGACACGCGCACATTCCCGAATCGCGGTGTCCAGGTCAGCGATGTGTTGCAGGACAGCTACGCAAAAGGTGGAGTCAAACACGCCTGCCTGAAACGGCAATCGGCTGGCGTCAGCCACTGCAAACCCCACGCGCTGGTTGTGGCCAGCCGCCTGCTGCTTTGCGGTCTTGACGCGGTCGAAGACAAGGTCGACTCCGACCAGTCGGATCTGTGAGACATGGAGACGGCCGATGCGTACCTCGGCAGTACCCTCGCCACACCCGACATCGAGAATCCGATTGCCGGGCCTCGGACGAAGGGTCTCGACGAGGAACTCGGTGAAGTTGTCGTCCCACCAGCGCGCACGCAGGTGCTTCAGCGTGGGCGAGGTCAGCGCGTCGATCGTCGAGAAGTCCACAGGTTCATCCAAAGCCTCACCCCAGCGCCCAGAGCCAAAAGCCCAGAGCCTGGAGCTCAATCTGATACCGCAATCTCGCCAGGCACGATGGGACGCGTCCGCGGGAGAAGCCCGAGTCGCGCCATCCGGCCGACGGCCGCAAGAATCCCGACGAACACGGCGAGCTTCGCTGCATCGCCGATGCGGCTCGCAGGAAGGATCTTCCACAGGAGCCACAACACCGGCTGGGCGATCGTCACGGCCCAGACGGATCCATAGAAGTACCGGCGCTCGTGGCCTTCTCCCTGCGTCGAGCGCTTGACCCGCGGAAGTTGTCCGAGCGCACCCAGCAGCCACATCGTGCCTGCGATGGGGAAATACGCGACGTTGTACATCTGCTTGAGCCGCCACTCGCCGGTGGCCGCGGCGTAGGCCAGCCCGGCGATGTTGAGCAGGGCGAACGCAACCACCTCACCCCACGCCGTGGTGTAGCACACCCGCCGATACAACGGATTCGGCCGGTCTTCAGTGAACCGGATGATGTAGGGCGCCGGTTCACATCCCGGAAGACGGCCTCTCAACCCGGCGATGCCTGTGCCGACGAGCACCACGGAGAGCCAGGTGACCAGGCGGCTGTCAAAGCCCCGCTCGAACAGATCGAAGGTGAGCGGGCCAGGAGCAATGAAAAAGACAAAAATCCAGATCGGCCAATGCAGGACGCGGTAATAGCCCTTGTTGCGGTACCGAATCGGTCTGTCTGTATCGAACTCGATCTTCAGTGACGCGGTTTGGACGTTCGCTTCTGGCATGCAGCGGGATCATTCTATGCGGACCCTGCCGCGAAATCCCCCCGCTCGCTTCCTGGCGCGGCTGGAGCCTCCGACCTGCCACCAAGCGCGGCTGAAGCCGCGCACTACGAATTGCTGCGAGGCGCGGCTGACGCGTACGACCTGCTACGAAGCGCGGCTCAAGCCGCGCACTACGATGGCAAAACCGACTACGACGGCGAACCGCATCGTACGTAGTGCGCAGCTTCAGCTGCGCCCGGACCGACTCAGCTCAGGCGCTGAAGGATCTCGTCGACCGCGCCCTCCGCCACGAGCCGTCCGTGGTCGAGAAGCAGTGCCCGGTGCGCGCACGCACGCGCAAAGTCGCTGTCGTGTGTCGCCACGACGACTGTTCTCCCATGCCCGGCCAGCTGGGTCAGCGTCGCGGCCAGATCATCTCGCCGAGCGCGGTCCAGAGACGCGGTCGGCTCGTCCATGAGCAGCACCTTTGGCTCCACGGCAAGGGCGCGTGCGATAGCGACGCGCTGTGCTTCGCCACCCGACAACTCGTGAGGCTTCGCTGCCGCCCTGCGGGCGACGCCGAGCATCTCGAGAAGCTGCATGGACCGTTGCTGAGCCTCTGCGCGCGGTCGACCCAGGGCGTGCACGGGTGCCAGAGCGACATTGTCGAGCGCGCTGAGATGTGAAAACAGATGGTGGAACTGGAAGACGATCCCCACCGACAACGCACGCTCCGCGGATTGATCGATACGCTGCCCTGCATCAAGCCTGCGGCCGTCCACTTCAATGGTTCCCGAGTCGATTGGGTCGAGTCCTGCCACAGCCCGCAACACCGAGGTCTTGCCAGACCCGGACACTCCGATCAGGGCAACCAGCTCACCGCGTCGAGCGGAGAACGTGACGCCGTCAACGATGGTCTGTCCGCCCCGGCGGATGGAGACATCGCGCAGATCGAGCGTCACCACCTCGGCGCCAAGCCTTTCTCGATCCTTCGGGCCAGCCTGGCCAGCGGGAGCGACAACGCCAGGTACATCAACGCGCACAACACACCGGGCACAACCCAACTCCCGATATTGGCCGCGAAGATTGAGGTCTGCTTCGTCAGCTCGACGACCGTGATGACCGACACGAGCGAGCTGTCCTTGAGGAGCGCCACGAAGTCGTTCGTCATCGGCGCGAGGGCCAGACGAGAGGCCTGAGGGGCACGGACGAGCGTGAGGGTTTGTCGATTCGTCAGGCCGAGGACGCGTGCTGCGTCGAGCTGACCCTGTGGAACGGCTTCCAGCGCGCCCCTGTAAATCTCGCTTTCATAGGCGGCGTAGTTCAGCCCCAGACCAATCAGCGCTGCAAGAAGGGCCGGCAACTGAACGATCGAGGCGAAACCAAAGTAGAGCACGAAGAGCTGAAGCAGGAGCGGCGTGCCACGCATCACTTCAACGTATGTCGTGAGCACCGCCCGGAGTGGGCGGCTCCCATAGACGCGGCCACACGCAATGAGCAGACCCACGACCATCGCGATTGCCATGGACGCACATGACAGCAGCGCTGTGATAACCGCTCCACGGAGCAACGCTGGCAGGTACTGGACCGTGAGTGCCCAGACGTCGGGTCCGCTTTGCGGTACCCGACCTACAGCCGAGGCGTCAGCACCCGCCTCAGTAGGCCGGGTGCCGCGAAGCGGACCCGCCGTATCGGCCTCCGCAAGCACGCGGGTGTAGAGCCGCGGCTGATCGTCGTTCCACATGTTCCAGCGGCGAAAGATGGCTTCGAGACGGCCGTCACGCATCGCCTGCCTGAGGATGCTGTCAACCTGGTCGCGGAGACCCGATTGCGCGGGCGACAGAAGACCGACGTAGAAGCCGGTCCCGAGATCGGTCGTCTCATTGACGAGAGAAGGATTGCGGGTGACTCCCCGCTTTGCGAGCACCTCGTCCAGCACGACCGCGTCCACGCGACCGAGGACCAAATCGCTGTACGGATGGACATCGTCTTCATACGTGACGACCTCGATGCCGTGCTCCGTCTGAGCGGCAACGAGCAGGTCGTAGGCAAGCGTGGCCCCGAGCGTTGCTACGCGCCGGCCGCGAAGCGATGCAAGGTCCCGGAATCGCTCCCGATCGTTGGAGCGAACCGTCAGGATCTCGCGAAATTCGTAGTAGGGCACGGTAACGGCGAGCAGTGCCCGCCGCACCGGACGGTCCTCGATTCCACTCAGGCCGATGTCGAAATCACCACGGGCTGCAGACGCGTCCAGACTCGTGAAACCGACCTGGATGAAGCGCGGGACACGTCCCAGCTCACCGCCGATCAGCGCGGCAATGTCGACTTCGAAGCCAACAACTCGAGAGGTGTCTTGCGGATCCGCTTCGACAAACGGCGCGCCACCTTCGGCATCACCGCCCCATCTCAGCTCATTCTGAGACTGCGCAGCGGACGGCGCAGCGCCGCCCATGGTCAGGAGAGCAAGAATCGAGATGAGAGCAGCCCGCCGCAACATCCGGGAGAGAAAATACCACTAGCGCGAGCGAGTCGAAGGCAGGCGAGCTGAAGTCGTGGGGTCCGGCTTCAGCCGGACCGGCTGACTTCCGTCGCCGGCGAGCTCTCGCCCGGTGAGCGCACTGTGCCCTCCCGGTAGGGTGTGACTGGAAGGTTGCAGCTCTGCTGATAGAGAAACGCGTGAAACCGCTTGTAGTCGGCCGGCGGCATGTTGAACAGCTTGACGAGCGCCCGGTAGCTGCCGCGCGTTTCCTGCAGCCCGCGGTCCACGAGGGCCAGCAGTTCCGCGCGCGTGATCTCATGCGCCCTGAACCTGCGATACACGAGCGACCAGAAATCGCCGCCCGCGATCAGGGCATCCCACAGTTCCTGAACCATGACCGACTCGGCATCCGGTCGTGATACCGCGACGGCCGTGCGACCGCTCCTCGCCGATCCCAGCTCAGGAGCCAGCTCGGCCTCAGTGATCGGCGTGTTCGATTCGCGCAGCGCCAGCCGCTCCGTCATGTTTCGGAGCTCGCGAACGTTGCCGGGCCAGGTGTAGGCGAGCAACTGCTGCTCCGCGCCCGGCGTCAGCTCCTGCGGTCCGAGGCGGTGGAGCTCGCAGGCATGCCGCAGATAGTGCCGGAACAGCAGCAGCACGTCTCTTCCACGCTCGCGCAGGGGCGGCACGCGAATCTCGATGACGTTCAGCCGGTAGTAAAGGTCTTCCCGGAACGCGCCAGCGGCGATTTGCGCCCGCAGGTCGCGATTCGTCGCCGTGATCAGCCGCACGTCCGTGCGGCCGGCCGGAGCATCGACCCCAACGGGCTGAATCTCGCCGGTTTCCGTAAACCTCAGCAACACCGCCTGCATCGTCAGGCTCATCTCGCCGAGCTCGTCCAGGAACAACGTGCCGCGATCCGCCTGGCGGACGAGACCCATCTTGTCGCGAAACGCTCCGGTGAAACTGCCGCGTGCGTGGCCGAACAGTTCCGATGCGAGGAGTGTCTCGGGGACTCCGCTGCAGTTCACCGCGACGAAGTTCTGCCTGCTGCGGACGCCCTGTTCATGGATCAGCCGGGCCACGACTTCTTTACCGACCCCGGTTTCGCCGGTGATGAGGACTTTCGCGCTCGTCCGTGCGGCGCTCTCGATGTCGAGCCGCACCAGTTCCATGGCGGGACTGTCGCCAAGGAGCACCTGAGGAATTGTCATGAGGGACATTGGCTCGTGCACCCACGAGCAAGAGCTCCGCCAGACTCCAGGGCGGGCGAATCACCCTAAGGCGCTGACCCGACGGGAGCTAACGTTTTTCGTACACCGGGCGCAGAGCCAGAAAATCTGAGCGGGCTGCGAAATATCGAGCGGTCGTCTCAGGCGACGACGCGATTCTTGCCGCCGCGTTTTGCAGAGTAGAGAGCACGATCCGCGCGCCCGATCAGCTCGCGCGGAGACAGCTCATACGAAACCGAGAGGCCGATGCTGACCGTGACGCGGAGATGGACGAGCGCCGGCTCTTCCAATCTGAATTCCTCAATTCGCTGGCGGATGCGCTCGGCAACAACGGCAGCGTGCTCCGGTCCGCTGCCAGGCATGACGATCGAAAATTCCTCCCCGCCGAAACGCGCACAGAGGTCGAACCTGCGCACGGATCGTCGAAGGATGTCGGACACGCTCCGAATCACTTCGTCACCGGCCAGGTGGCCGAACTGATCGTTCACCGCCTTGAAGTCGTCGATGTCGATCATCATCAGCGCCACAGGGGTCTTGTGCCGCTGCGCACGATGAAGCTCGTCCTCGAGGCGCTCGTGGAAGTACCGGCGGTTGAAAAGACCGCTGACAGGATCGATGACCGCTGCCTGCGCGAAGGCTTCCGCCCGTCGCTTTGCGCGCTCGCGGTCAAGAGCGAGCGATGCGGGCGCCGCCAGCGTCCGAAGCGTCAGAAGGTCCTCTTTGGTGAAGGCGAGATTGTCGAGCCGGTCGGTCACACACACCACGCCGAGAACGTCAGCGCCGGCGGTGACAGGTACGGCCACAAACGAGTTCGTGCGATAGCGAGGACGCCGGGCATGCAGGTCCGGCCGCTGCGACACGTCGGGCACCCAGAGCGGTGTTCGGCTCGAATAGACCGACCCGATCACCCCTCGCCCAGGGGTGATACGAACACGTTCAACAAGCTCGAGGGGATAGCCATGAGTGGCGACGATCGCCAGGTCGTCGGCGTCGGTTGGAACCGCAAATGCCGCGATGCGGCTCGGCACCGCACGCGCAACATGGCGCAGGACGAGGGAGCACACGCTGCCAAGGCCGCTGACCCGCCCAAGCGTGCGTGTCAGTCTATGGGTCGCCTCCCCGAGATACGCCTGCGACGACCGCGACAACGCACGGTGAGCAAAACGGAGGTCTTTGCCGAGCTGCACCAGCGGCGCCGTAGACGCCATCCAGTCACCTTCGACCGCGAGTACGGCCGGAACGCCTGCGCGAATATTCAACCCCACCAGCGTCCAGCAGGTCTCCTCATGGGTCCACGTCTGAACGCTGTCCTCGAGCAACGCGGCTACACGGCTGAAGCCGTTCCACGCCTGCACGCCAGGGCCAGGAAGCCGTGGTTCCTCACCTGATTCAGCCAGTACCGCCCAGGTGCCATTCGCATGGCCGACAAACGTCACCTTCACCTGCAGAACAGCGGCAATCATCGCCGTGAGTTTTGGCAACAGATCTTGAGGCGCCGCGGACGCGCTGAACTGACGACGCAGTTCGAATAGCCGACGGCCTTGATCCGGCGAAAGTGTTCGCGTGCCGGGAGCGCCGAACGAGCTCCGCTGGGGGGCGGAAGGATGCATCAACGTAGAATTCCAACCTGCAGGTGACATTTGTCCAGGTTACTCAGTGTTCGAGAATCGTCGTGTCACCGTTCGTCAATTCTCGCCCGCGTTTGGCTTCGTATTATCGACTGGCCCGTGCGGATGCCAATCGTTTCGCAACAAGTATGCCCGGATGATTACGTTTCTGTTGCACGTGGAGCACAGATGGGCGGGCGCTGACTCTTGTCTCTATGCAGGATGTCTTCTCTCTAGGAGCGGATTATCGCGTCGATGATGCCGCGCGCCGCGCGAGCATCATACGCTCCCAGGTCTGGATCAAGGAGATGAAGTCGGAACGCTGCGCCGCATCAAGATCCTCTGGTCGTCGCCACGCTTCGTGTCCTACTCTCACTGTACCCTCGCGAAAATCATAGGCGATGCTATTCGTGGAACCCGTCCATGCGATCTGCGCAGGTCGCTCTATCAGTCCAAGATACTGGAAGACCCGACGGGACACATTCGTCGATACAACGGGCGGTTTCCCCTGTGCGTCGGCGCTCTTGAGCGCCGCGTCGATCGCGTCACGGAGGTCAGCTTGTGCGAATGGCTCCTCGAGCGTCAGCGGGAGATTGGCGACAACAAGCGGGATTCGTGTCTGCGCGTCGTTCAACGTGTAGCCATGCCCGAGAAACCCTTCGTCGAAGAGGCTTTCGCCATGGTCACTCATCACGATCACACCCGGATCGTGGCCTAATGCCTGTCTGACGTCACTGAGCACTCCGCCGATGGCGCGGTCCACATTCGCGGCCGTATTCATGTACATCGCGCGAAGGTCCGCTGTTCGGTCCGGTGCGATCTCCGACTGGTCGAGCACGATAGCGCTGACGAGCGGCTGAATGGTGCGATGGTGATACGGAAAGTGCGTGTCGTGAAAGTTCACATAGAGAAACAGGGGGCGATTCCGATCCCGTTTTTCCAGAAAGGCCGCGATTCGTTCCTGAACCACGCCGTACGGAACCGCAAGGCTGCCTGCAGTTGAAAAGTTCGAGTAGCGGCGGTCCCGATCCTGCCGGGCGTCGTAGGCCACATCCGCGCGATCGAAGCCGATACCCTGAGCAGCGCCGCCGAACGACTCATCCTGGCCTGAGAAGTACGCCACCTCATAGCCCTGCTTCTTGAAGTCGTCGATGAGCGTGTCTCTGCCACGAATGTCCGCGACGCTCCCGGAAAAGATATGTCTCCGCGACTGAACGGTGTAGCCGTTGTGCGAGTACGCCAGGGTTGGTGCGATACCCTGCCCGGCCAATGCGTCCAGCACCGGCGTCACCGGCTTGCCCTCGATGTGAGCGCCGCGCGCATCAGCGCGGAAGCTTTCCAGGACGACAAGGACAACGTCCGACTTGAAAGCCCACGTCGCCGACCCTCCTTGCGCCTCGCGGTAGGGCGCGGCGGTGGACGGAAGATCGCCGCCGACTCCGTCTTCGTCTATGCCGTTGCCAGGTTCATCCAATGCGTAGGGACGAACGTTCGCATCAAACAGGTCGGGATCGGCGGGACGCGCGAGCGCTCCATAGCCGTCGCGGTCAACATCAGTTGCTGCCTGAACGAGTGGCCCAAGGAATCCCCCCGTTGGTTTCCTGCGCAGACCGTTGTCCATGACGTCGCTGCTGGCGCGAAGCGACGTCATCGCTATGGTGCCCGCCAGGCACAGCGCCAGCGGAATGAGAAGACTGCGCCAGGGCGGCGGCGCGATTGTGATGGCTCCGCGGGTTGCGAAGCGTCGCAGGGCAATCCAGGACACGAGCGCCGCGACGATTCCAGCTCCGACAACCAGCCAGATGACCTGCGCCACGTGTGAAGAAGAGACGGCGATCAGCTCGCCAGGATCTCGTCCAGCCAGGTCGAAGAGCAGCCGGAGATCGAATGCGTCGCCAAGATAGGTCAGCAGCTGGTACTCGATGAAATCGACGAGCAGCACTGGCGCAATCGCACATACAAACGCCAACGCCAGGGTCAGGTATCTGGGTACTCCCAACCGCCCACAGACCCATACCGCGATCCAGACAACAACACCGATCACGGCGGCATCCGTAATGAGGGAGCCAGCGAGAAAGAGGAAAGCCTCTGCCAGGCTGGTTACGTAATCGGTCGCGAGAAAACCACCCGTGAAGTAGGCGCGCCGATACTGGAGCAGTATCGCGTCGAAGACCGTGGCGGCGAGTGCGGCGGCAAGCGTGACGCCGGCCCAGGGTGTGAACCAGCGCGCCCCGGGACGTCCGGGCTTCGCGTCAGCACTGGCGCGCACCGTTCCAGGCGGTGCCGGAACTGCTGACATCAGGGCCGCTGCGAGACGCCCTGACTGGTGAAACGATCGATGGCTTCGAAGAACAAGCCGAGCGAGGGGAGCGCATCGACACTGGAGTCGGGGGCGTTGTCGGCAAGGAAGAACAGCGTCATCGCTTTTCTGCCGCTGAAGAGCATCTCGCCGGCGCTACGGAGCTGAAAGCGGATTGGGTCCTCCACGAAGGCGTCGTCGTACTGCAACGCATACAGACCGACGCCCCCCGTTTCGGCTTGCAGCACAAATACCGGAATCTCGGGGCGCTGGGCAAAGCGTCTGATTTCAGTTCGGGGGAAGGTATCCTCGGTCACCGCCAGTTCGGGATGGTGATAGAGCGCCTTGGCATCGTACGACCGCACGACCGTGAGCGTCACTTCGTCGCGCCCGGCACGATAGACGCGCTCGGTCCAGTCGTCACTTTCGAAACGGCGCTGGCCCCACGTCGCGTTGCGCCCGGAGGGGGCGCCGGCGTATCCGGCGAGCACCGCCGGGATCGACGCGGTCGAACGGCCATCGCGGACCGCGGAATCCGAGTAGCTGTGAATGAGGGTCGGCACCAGCGCCACGGCGACCAGGCCACACACGGCTGGAAGGAAACGTGTCGAGATCACGCTGGCCCCTCGGCAGCAGCGGCAGGTCGCGGATCCCCGCCCAGCCAGAAGATGACCGGCAGCGCGAGGGCGAACGTGAGCATGCCCGAAAGCGGATGAATGAATGTGTCGAGCACTTCCGGGCCCGTCCATACCACCAGCGCGGTCAGTGACACCACGCGCAGGATGTTCGCGGCAATAGCGAGAGGAGCGGCCATGCCGAGCACAAGGGATCGCCGCCGCCAGCCCGGGGTTGAATACGCGGTGAGGACGGCCACGGCCGCGGCGGCATACAGCGTCGAGAACCCGCTGCACGCGTCGGTAATGTGAAGCGGCCCCGTGGACAGATGCAGCGTCGTTCCCTCCGTGAACACCGGGATGCCCAGGAACGGCACGACCCAGGACGTCGCCGCAACGGCAATCAGCCGAAGCTGCATGTGGATTACCTCGGTCATGCCAAGAGGTATGGGAAGCGCGGCGACGAGAAAGAGCAGCGGAAAAGCAATCGCACGGGTGCGGGCAGTGCCCATCAACAGGAGCGACAGACCCGGCAGCGCCATCACAATCGAGATCGCCGCCAGAAGCTGCGTGTGCATCCCGGCGTCCAGGGCGTGCAGCAACAGCGCGGGCAGCAGCAGCACGAATCCCCACGCACTCCCCTGCCCCGGGGTCCCTTTGAAGCGCTTCAGCTCGTGATAGCTCAGAAACGCCACGACGGGCGGCACAAGAGCGCCGTGTGCGTTGTGCCACACGCTCAGCGTCCATCGTTCCCAGAGGAATGTGACGGTGGGCGCGAACAACACGATCAGTTCGATGGCCAGTACACACAGGCCAACCGTTCGCCATGTGGAGGCCACACGCGCGTCCGCAGCCGGCGCGTCAGCCAGAGCCGCGCCGGCCGGAATGCCCGTGGAGGCGGTGCTCACATTCGTGGGAGTCTGCACTTATCTACCGATCGCCTTGAGCGCCTGTTGAGCGTCCGCATAGTCGGGTTTGAGTTTGAGCGCCTCCTGGTAGGAGCGCCGCGCGCGAACGAGATTGCCCTGTTTCGCTAAAGCCAGGCCCAGATGATAATGAAAAATAGGGTTGGCGGGGTTCTTCGCAAGGCTTTCCTCAAACGCGCGGAGGGCGAGCTCCGGCAGTTGTTTCTGGTAGTACACCCACCCCAGCGTGTCTCGTATCTCGGGATTGTCGGGCGCCTGCTCGACGGCCCTCTGCGCGAGGGTCAAGGCACGGTCGAGGTCTTCTTTCGCGTCGGCGTAGATGTAAGCCAGGTTGTTCGCGGCGATTAGAGAGCGCGGCTCGATGGCGAGCGCCTCATCGTATTTCTGCTTCGCCTCTTGAACCTTGTTCTGCATCGCCAGGATCATCCCGACGACCACACGCGAGGTGGCGTCCTTGGGATTGGCGGCGGCTCGCTTGTCGAACTCGGCTTTCGCGGCGTCCAGCTTCCCCTGAGCCAGGTAGATCTGCCCGAGCATGGTGTACCCGTTCATGTTGGCGGGATCCACCTCGATGAGGTGGCTGAGCACCTGCTCAGCCTTGGCATAGTCCCTGCCAGAGACGTACACGCGCGCGGCCAGGCTCAGGGCGTCCGGCCGATCTGGCTGGGTGGCCAGCCTCGACTCGACGCGTCCCCGCGCGGCCGATATGTTCTTCTCCAGCATGTCCAACATGACCAGACCCGCGAACGCCTCGCCGGAATTCGGGTCCAGCTGCAGAGCTCGTTCGTACTCACCTCTGGCCCCGGAGAGGTCCTTCCGCGTCACCTTGAAGGCGCCGTTCAGCGAACGCACCGGCGCGGCGTTGGGATACTCTTTGAGCAGTGCGGCCATCTCCAATTCCGCACGCGCCATCTGCCCCTGCGCCAACAGCCCGCGTGCCAAACTCATGCGAGCGATCGGGTTGCCAGGAGCATTCTTGGCCGCCTCCTGAGCAAACTGCACCGCGCCTGCTGCGTCACCCTGCAAGAGCGTCAGTCTGGACAGTTGCAGCTGGGCTGACGCAGCGCGTGGATTCAACCGAAGTGTTTCGGTGAACGCGTCGGCCGCCTCTTCGTACTGACGCAAGGCCAGCCGTATCGCCCCGTGCAGGTAGTGAGCCGGTGCTGACTCGGGATCGGCCGCCGCCGCTTCGCTCGATCGCCGTAACGCCTCAGCCGTATTTCCCTCGGCGTAGAGCCAGCGGGCCTTGGTCATGAGTGCCGACGCATTTCTCGGCTCCCGCGCGAGCAGTCGATCGAGGGCCGTGTGTGCGTCCGCTGTACGTTTGTCAACGTACGCCAGTTGCGCAAGACGCAGCTCCGCGCCTGAGGAACCGGGCCCCCCTTCGCTCCGCACCAGCGGTTCCAACACGCGGGTGGCATCGTCACGCCGATTCTGGGCCAGGTAATAGTCGGCCAGCACCAGCTTCTCCGCCTCGCCACCGGCCTCTGCAAGTGTGCGGACGTACGTCTCCGCGTCCTTCGGCCGACCCGTGCCCGTGTAGTAACTCGCGAGAGCGCGGTTGGCCAGCAGGTGCTTGGGATCGATGGCGAGTGCTGCTTTGAACGACTCCTCGGCAGCAGCAGAGTCACCCGTCCCCCATTGGAACGTGGCAAGGGCGACCCGTGCGGGTACCGATTTCGGATCGACCTCAACCGCCTTCTCGTACGCGGTTCGTGCCTGGTCTCGATCGCCATCGGCGAGCTTGAAACCCGCGAGACTGGAGTAGCTTCCAGCGTTGGTCGGATCGATGGCAATCGCCTGCTCGACCTGGGCGATCGCTCCATCGAGGTCGCGAAGACCCGCCAGCGCGTTGCCCAGGATCAGAAGGCCTTGTGTGTTCTTCGGGTCTCGCGCGAGCGCACGTTGCACGCGCGTCTTCGCATCTTCGAACTGGCGCGCGAGGAGCAGATAGGTGGCTGCCCTGATCTGGGCGTCCACATCCTCTGGAAGCAGATCCGCCGCGCGAATCTGTTCGGCGAAGGCTGCCCGCGGGTTGCCCGCGTACCCGTACGCTTCAGCCAGCTTCTTTCGCGCTTCACCAAACCGGGCATCGGCACGGATCGCATTGCGATACTCGACAATCGCCTCCCCGTACTTCTTCTCGTCGAAGTACCGATTGCCGTTCTCGAACGCTCGCTGCTTCTCAGCCTGCGGATCGGAGCAGGCGGCGGCGAACAGGGCCAACGCCGCAACACCGCCGAGAACGATCTTCTGCATGTTTATGTGCTTTCGCATATTCACGTGCGTGGCCTCAGCCTTCGAGCGTGGCCAGGGTGCGCCGAACGTCGGCGGCGGCCGGGAACGCCGGATTGAGCCTCAATACCTGCTCGAAGGACGCGCGTGCCTCGGCCCTGTTCCCGTTCTTGAGGTAGGCAAGGCCCAGATGATAGTGATAGCTCGGGCTGGAGGCATTCCTGGCCACGGCTTCCTTGAGGGTCACCACGGCCAGGCCCGCGAGACCTTGCTGGTAGTACACCCAGCCAAGCGTGTCTCGTGCTTCGGGGCTGTTGGGCGCGACCTCAACGGCCGTCTGTGCAAGGGCCAGCGCGCGGTCGAGATTCTCACTCGCCTGCGCATAGAGATAGGCCAGATTGTTGGCAGCGAGCAAGGAGCGGGGCTCGATCGTCAGCACCTCCTCGTACTTCTGCTTCGCCTCAGGCACCTTCCCCTGCACCTCGAGAATCATCGCCACGATGAGGCGGGAAGGTGCGTCCTTCGGATTACTGGCCGCGCGCTTGTCGAACTCCGCCTTCGCTTCGTCCAGCTTTCGCTGAGCCAGGTACACCTGGCCAAGCATGGCGTAGCCGCTCATGTTCGCGGAATCGATCTGAATCAGGTGGCGCAGCACGCCCTCGGCCTTCGCCATGTCCCTGGTGTCGAAGTACACGCGTGCCGCGAGCATCAGAAGATCCGTCCTGTCGGGCTGGGCCCTCAGTCGTGTTTCCACTCGCGCACGGGCAGCAGCCACGTTTCCCTGGTTCAGGTCGAGCACCACCAGACCGGTGAGGGCGTCCACCGAGTTGGCGTCCAGCTGAAGGGCCCGTTCATACTCGCCCCTGGCGCCGGCGACATCCTTCTTCGCGCCCTTGAGCGTGCCGTTGAGCACGCGCACGAGGGCGACATCGGGGTACTCCTTCACCAGCGCGGCTATCTCTGCTTCGGCGCGCACCGTCTGACCCTGCACCAGGAGGCCGTGTGCCAGCGTCATGCGAGCCACTGGGCTGTCGGGCGCGCTATTCAATGCCTCCTGCGCGTATTGCACCGCGCCTGCGGGATCTCCGCGCAGCAACGTCAGGCGCGAGAGCTGCACCTGGGCGGCGGCGGCGCGCGGATTCAGCCGAAGCGCTTCGGTGAAAGCCTCAGCCGCTCCGGAATACTGACCCGAAGCCGCCCGCATGGCCCCAAGGAGGTACTGGGCGGGCGCCGACAGCGGATCGGCAGCCGCCGCTTCGGTCGACAGTCGCAACGCTTCTGCGATCTTCCCCTCCGAATTGAGCCACCGAGCCTTGGTCATGAGCGCCGAGGCGTTTCGCGGCTCACGCGTGAGCACGCGGTCGACCGCCGCATGTGCGTCGGTCGTGCGCTTCTCGAAGTACGCGAGCTGCGCAAGCCGCACCTCCGCGCCCGAGGAGACCCGTTCGTTCCGCACCATGGGGTCGAGGACGTCTCTGGCATCACCGGGCCGATCGTGGGCCACGTAGTAGTCGGCCAGCATCAGCTTCTCCGTCTCGCCGCCAGCCTCTGCGACGATACGGAGGAGCGGCTCGGCGTCCTGCGGCCGGCCAGTGCTCACGTAGTAGCTCGCGAGCGCCCTGTTGGCCAGCTGATTCTGGGGATCGATTTGGAGCGCCGCCTTGAACGATTGTTCAGCGGCGGCCGGACTGCCGATTCCCCATTGGAACGTGGCAAGCGCGACGCGCGCCGGGACCGACTTCGGATCGACCGTAACCGCTTTCTCGTACGCGGCCCGTGCCATGGAACGATCGCCGGCGCCGAGCTTGAACTCCCCGAGGCTCGCGTAGCTTCCGGCCTTGGTCGGGTCGATCGTGATCGCCTGTTCGATCTGCGCGATCGCTCCCCCGAGGTCGCCGACACCCGCCAGCGCGTTACCCAGGATCAGCAGGCCCTGGATGTTCTTGGGATCCAGCGCGAGCGCCTGCTGCACGCGCGCCTTCGCGTCGTCGTACTGACCGCCCAGCAGCAGATACATGGAAGCCTTGATCTGGGCGTCCACATCGTCGGGAAGCAGATCGGCTGCGCGAATCTGTTCGGCGTAGGCCGCCATATGGTTGCCGGCGTATCCGTACGCATCGGCCAGCTTCTTCCGAGCTTCCCCAAACCGGGGATCGATACGGACCGCGTTCTGGTACTCGACGATCGCCTCGGCGTACTTCTTTTCGTCGAGATATCGATTACCGTTCTCGAGCGCTCGCTGCTTCTCGGTCTCTGAACTGGAGCAGGCAACGGCGAATAGTGCAAGCGCAGCCACACTCCCACGGACAATCTGTCGCATGGTCATTTGTTGAACCTTCAGCCTGCGATCGTGGCCAGGGCGCGCCGAACATCTGCGGCCGCCGGGAACGCGGGATTGAGCTTCAGCACATGCTCGAGCGACGCGCGTGCCTCGGCCGTGTTGCCGTTCTTGAGGTAGGCGAGGCCCAGATGGTAATGAATATTCGGGTTCGATGCATTCCTCGCGACGGCCTCCTTGAGGGTGGTCACTGCCAGGCTCGTCAGCCCCTTCTGGTAGTACACCCAACCGAGGGTATCGGTCACTGATGAGTTATCTGGAATCTCAGCCTTCGCCGCCTGCGCCAGCTGCAACGCGGTATCCAGGTTGCCGCCGTTGTTGGCGTAGTCCCATGCCAGGTTGTTGGCAGCCACTGCTGCCCGTGGGTCGGCCCGGACCGCACGTTCGAAATGGCCCCGCGCCTCGGCCGGCTTGCCCTGCTGCAAGAGAATGGTGCCGAGCATCGTTTCCGCGATCGCTGTCGCGCCGGGACGTTGCGCCATCTCCTTGAAATTGGCAGTGGCTTCTTCCTCGCGGTCCTGTTCCAGATAGATCGCTCCGAGACGGCCGTAGGCTTCCAGACTATTGGGATCCAGCTCTATCAGGCGCCGATACGCAGCCTCTGCCTTCGGCAGGTCTCGAACGGCGGCGTACGCCATCCCGCTCATCATGACCAGCCGAGGATCGTTCGGCCTCTTCGCCAGTTGCCCTTCGATTCGCGCGATGGCTGCCGCAGGCTTCTTTTCGGCGAGATCCGCCGCCGCGACTCCGGCAATGGCGATGTCCGCATTGGGATTCAACTCGAGAGCTCTCTCGAACGCCCGTCGTGCACCCTTGGTGTCTCGCTTCGCCTCATACAGCATCCCGACCCAGGTGTGGACCTCGGCAGACGTAGGCGCAACCTTCGCGAGAGCAAGCAACTCTCGTTCGGCGTTTTCGACGTTACCGGATTGGAGCAATGCGCGCGCGTAGAGCAGGTGCAGAGGAGCGGACCGCGGGCGCGCTTTCACCAGCTGCTGTGTCAGCGGCAGTGCGTCCCTGACATTCCTCGTCGCCAGATACAATGTGGCCAGCTTTTCCTGAACAGCCAGCGAGCTGGGCACAGCGGCAAGCGCGGCCTGGTAAGCCTCGAGGGCTTCATCAATCGCGCCCGTGGTCTCGAGAGCAACGCCGCGTATGTACTGCGCTCGTGGCGACCGCGGGTTGACCTTGATCAGTACCTCCGTGGTCGCGAGCGCTTCCTGGTTCTTGCTCTCAACGAGCTGAAATCGCGCCTTCGCTTCGAGTGCCTGTTCGTTGCGTGGCTCGCGCTGGATCACTTCGTCGATCTTCTGGTACGCGGCCGCGCGACGATTGCTGATGAAATCGAGCGCGGCGAGGCGAAGCGTGGCCTGCCCGAAAGCACCCCGCTCGGTGGTCAGGCTCGAAAGGAGGGCCGTGGCCTCGGCCGTCTTCTTGACGCGAACGTAATGATCAGCGAGTGCGAACTTCGCAACCGGGGTCCCGTCCTGGTCCGCGTAGGACTTCAGGTACTGCTCGGCTTCCGCTGGTTTGTTCTGATTGGTATAGAACCCGGCGAGCGCGCGATTCACCGCAGGCGATGTGGGCTCGAGCGCCAACGCGGCCTTGAACTCAGCCTCCGCCCCGGCCAGATCACCTGCCGCCCAGAGGAAATTCGCCAAACTCCCGTGTGCCTGAAACGAATCGGGCGCGGCTTCCACCGCCCGCCTGAACGCGTCCTCGGCGGCATCTCGATCGCCCTTGGCGATCTGCAACGCCCCGAGGTTCGCATAGCTCAAGACAACTTCCGGAGCCTCGCCAATGGCTTCCTCCATCTGCTCGATGGCCCCATCCAAATCCTTCAAGCCGGCGAGCGAATTGCCGAGCAACACCAACGCTCTCGAATTCTTCGGATCCTTGCCGAGCACCGCCAGGGCCCGCGCGCGCGCCTCTGGGTACTGGCGAGCGAGCAACAGCATCACTCCGGCGGTGAGCTGGGCCTCCTGGTCGTTGGGTAGAAGGTCTGCGGCGCGGACGGACTCCCGAAGTGCGTTACGACGGTCACCGACCACAACGTATGCCTCGGCCAGACTGAGTCGGGCCTCACCGAAACGTTGATCGACCTCGATGGCATTTCGATACGCAATGATGGCTTCAGCGTATTTCTTACCCTCCATGTAAGAATTGCCCTGTTCCAAGTACTGTCGCTTTGCCGTCTCTGGATCCGGTGAACACGACACGACACCGAGGACGAGGGGCACGATCGCAACGACAGCCAAACACCTGCGCATTCAGACCTCCAGATGCGCTGGTCACAGCAAGCGGCTTTCCACGTCCTCTCTATGAGTCGGTAGCTGCAACCCTATGATAAATATGGCTGTTCTCGATTCCAATCACCTGAACTCATCCCTGAAGTCTGCGTGAAGGCGGACTAAATACTGGAAATAGGTGGCCGCTCCTGGCACCAGTTCGCCCGCGGCCAACTCGCTTACGGTTCCGTGAATTGAGGGCGAGGCTGGTAATGCGACGCTTCTCGAGTCGATTCTCGTCGGCCCAATCAACGCGTGCCGACCTGCGCCGGTTCAGATATATATCGCGGCAGCTATCTAGCCACGTTTTCAACTACTTACTACCATGCAGCGCCCGCGAGAGTGGTCTCGTCCTCAACAACCTGCTCCTATCGGCACGCATATTGGAGAACTGCCAGCCACCCCCCGGTGATTGACGCAGGAAGATATGCTGAAATTGCTTGAAAGGAACATCGCGACCGTCGAACAGCGCCTGGTGCTGGTCGCTCCGCCTCACGCGAAGATCCCGAATCTGTTCAGCCGCGTCACGGTTGATTCGGCCAAGCACAGACAGCTGGTGGGAGAGATGCAGGCTATGCGCGGGGGCGTGTACCTGCAGGGCGGATATCTGACGCCCGAGCAGCTGTCGGCCGGGGGGCGACACCAGACGCCCGAGGACGAGAAGAGCTGGCATCTCCTGATCACCGATGCGGACGGGCGTGTCAGCTCCTGCGGTTGGTATCTCAACCACGAGAACACGGTGTCCGTTGATGGTTTGCGTGTGCGGAATTGCCCGCTCGCGCGCAACCCGGAATGGCGCGACAAGCTCTACGCTGCGGTTGAGTCAGACATCGCGCGGGCCAGACGTGCCGGCGTGTACTATGCCGAGCTTGGCGGCTGGGCGGTGTCGAAAGACCGCCGCTGCAGCTCCGAGGGGTTGATGCTGGCTTTGGCGGGCTATGGCCTCAGCCGGCTTCTGGGAGACGCCATCGGCATGACCGCGGCCAATGTCACCCATGCTTCCTCGTCGATCCTTCGCCGATTGGGCGGGTCGTTCCTGGAGACGGGAGGGACGACGATACCAGCCTATTTCGATCCCAGCTATAACACGATGATCGAGCTCTTGCGGTTCGACTCGAGGCGGCCCAGCGTGAAGTTCAATGGTCTGATAGATCTGGCCAAGACAAGCCTGACAAAAGTGACCGTCGTTGCAAGATCGCAGGGAACGTGGCAACCCAGTCGAGTGCGGATGCCACTAGAGGCAGAAGTCGGTCCGCTCGTCGCGGCCTGAGCGCCGCTCGGCGGACGGCATGGCACAATCTGGGCCATGCCGATCGGTTTCGATTACGCCACCGCCTTCAGTCGCAACCTCGGATGGTTGACTGAGGGCGAGCAGAACGTCCTCAGACAGAAGCGCGTCGCCATCGCCGGCATGGGGGGCGTGGGTGGTTTCCACCTCACGACCCTCGCCCGGCTCGGGATCTCCAAGTTCAACATCGCCGACCTCGACATCTTCGAGCTCGCCAACTTCAATCGGCAGGCAGGCGCGGTGGTTTCCACGGTCGGACGGCCGAAGGTGGAAGTCCTCGCCGACATGGCAAGAGACATCAACCCCGAGTCCGACATCCGAATCTTCCCGAATGGCGTACGCCACGACAACATCAATGAGTTCTTCAGGGACGTTGATTTGTACGTAGACGGACTGGATGCGTTCGCCTTCCGGGCGCGGGAAATGGTCTTCGCCTATTGCGCCGAGCACCGCATCCCCGCAACGAGCGTCGCACCGCTGGGCATGAGCGCCGCCCTGCTGAACTTCTTGCCGGGCCGCATGACGTTCGAGGGCTACTTTCAGCTGGCGGGATGCTCGGAAGCCGAGAAGGCGATCCGGTTCCTCGTGGGCTTCGCTCCTTCGTTACTCCACCGTCACTATCTCGTCGACCGGACCCGCGTCAATCTTGCGGAGGGTCGCGGTCCTTCGACAGGCCTGTCATGCATGCTGTGTGCAGGCGTGGCCGCGGCGGAAGCGCTGAAGATTCTCGTTGGCCGGGGCAAAGTGTGGCCCGCGCCTCACGCGATTCAATTCGACGGTTTCCGTAATCAGCTGGCCCACACGTGGAGGCCGGGCGGCAATGGGAATCCGCTCAACCGCCTGGCGATCGCCATCGCCAAGCGCCAGCTCGGGATCTGATGACCCCAAAAGAAAAACCCCTGTGGCCTTATGCGACCACAGGGGTTGACGAGACTTGCCGGAGGCTTGACTTAGACCTTGCGGCGGCGGCGCGCAGCGGCACCGGCACCCAGGAGTCCGATTCCGAGGAGCGACATCGTCGCGGGCTCGGGAGCCGCCAGGTCGAAGGAGATGCTCGTGTCGCCGCGGACATTGCTCGGGAACACGCAGTCTTCGCACTCGGAGACGGGGTCCACGTCGCCACTGGCCGTTCCAGTCAACGTGAAACCAACCAGTCCGGGCCAATAGAGAGGCCCGTCGGGATTCACCAATGTTGGATTCGTGAAGACAATGGCATAGCTCCCACCCAGGACCGTGCCAGTGTTGGCAAGCGTCTTAACCTCGCCGAACGAGATCGGGTACGGAGTAACCGCCGAGGCCGTGAGGATGTGCATGTCTTCACCGGCGCCGCCAGCGGTTCCCGGAACGGTGTAGTCGAGAAGCGTGTTGCGAAGCGGATCGACGTAAATGTCTGCGGTAGCACCCGTGACCCCGAAGGAATACGTATCCTGCAAACCGCCAAGGCCCGTGTCCTCGAACAAAGCAAAGATGCCGTTCACAGTCACCAAGGCATAGAGGCCATAGAGATTCGCGTCCGTCGGTTCGCCTGGATCTGTGGCGCCAATCTGATCCACGATGGGGACGCCAGACGTGTAGGAGGTGAAGTTCACCACCAGGGTCGCGGTGAAAGTGCCCGCCCCCAGCGTCAACACCTCTTGGTACTTGCCGGTAATGCCAGTGACGTTGAGGGTGACGTCGTTGGCACCCGCTACGGCACCTTCATCGACCGTAAATACATCGGCGCGCGCGGTGCTTGGCAAGGCCAAACCCATACCCGCGACCGTCAGAGCCACCAGGCCCCGCATTACCTTGTTCGTTAGTTTTTTCATAGTGCGATGCTCCCAGAGACTCCAGTGTCAGTCCGAAACGCTCGGAATGAGTTTGTTTGGCGATTCTTGTGCACGTACAGTGCCGAGCCTGAAGGGCAGCAGAGATGGTTCGACCAAATGACGATAAGAGCCTTATTTCCAAATAGTTGCCGAGGCGTTGTTCGGCGACGTCTTTAGGACAACCGACAGCCGAAGTCACCCCGGGGGTTGACGAAAGGCATCGTCGG
>JABFSA010000090.1 GCA_013140775.1 Acidobacteriota bacterium
CGATTGGCACACCCGTGTGCCGAGGTAGCTCAGTTGGTAGAGCAAGTGACTGAAAATCACGGTGTCGGCGGTTCAATTCCGTCCCTCGGCACCACTTCTTAGACTTTAGGCTCTAGGCTCTAGACTAGGCACGTAGGGCGGGTTCCGCGTAGCGGACCCGCCATCAAGCTCTGGTCTTTTGGCTTCGGGCCTTCAAGTGAGTGGCGTTGCCGCCCCGGCGCGGCTCAGACCGCGACGACTTCCGGTTCGCGGCTCATTCCCAGTTCCTTCCTGACCCGGTCTTCGATGATTTGCCGGATGTCCGGATTCTCCTTGAGGAACTGTTTCGCGTTTTCGCGTCCCTGACCGAGCCGATCTCCACCGTAGGCAAACCAGGCGCCGCTCTTCTCGATAATCCGCTTCTCGACCGCGAGGTCGAGGAGGTCGCCCTCACGAGAGATGCCTTCGCCGTACATGATGTCGAACTCCGCCTCACGGAAGGGAGGCGCCATCTTGTTCTTCACGATCTTCACGCGTGTTCGCCCGCCGACGACCTGGTCGCCATCCTTGATGCTCGCGATTCGCCGGATGTCGATACGGACCGAGGCATAGAACTTGAGTGCGCGACCACCGGTGGTTGTTTCGGGATTCCCGAACATCACCCCGATTTTTTCGCGAAGCTGGTTGATGAAGATCAGCGTCGTCTTGGACTTGGAGACGATGCCGGTGAGCTTCCGCAGTGCCTGCGACATGAGACGCGCCTGGAGACCCATCTGCGCGTCGCCCATTTCGCCTTCGATTTCGGCCTTCGGCACGAGTGCGGCGACTGAGTCCACCACGACGACATCCACGCCGCCCGACCGGATGAGCACTTCGACGATCTCGAGCGCCTGTTCGCCGTTGTCGGGCTGGGACACCAGCAGGTTTTCGAGATCCACGCCAAGCTTCTGTGCGTACTTGGCGTCGAGCGCGTGTTCGGCGTCCACGAAGGCCGCCATGCCGCCAGCCTTCTGCGCTTCAGCAATCACCTGCAGCGCGAGGGTCGTCTTGCCGGAAGACTCCGGGCCGTAGACCTCGACCACGCGTCCACGCGGCATGCCGCCGATGCCCAGGGCATAGTCGATGCTGATGGAGCCGGTCGATACACATTCGACCGCCGCGATTGCGCCCCGTTGCCCGAGCCGCATGATTGACCCTTTGCCGAACTGCTTTTCAATCTGGCCGACAGCGATGTCGAGCGCTTTGTTACGTTCTTTCTGATCGTCGAGTGCCATGTAGTCTCCTAGAAAATCCTGGGGTCCGCCTGAAGGCGGACGCTACAAACGAGATAGTTGCGCGGGAGGGTGACAGGGGAGGTCACGGCCGGGGTTGATCCTAGGAACGTGCCAAGCGAAAGTCAAGCGAAAATCTGTGCACAGGCAGTTACCATACATCATTCACTGCAATGGTTTACAGGCCTCGAGGACTTTCGCCTCAGAAGTCGCGGGTTGGCAGAATCTGAAACCCGCGAAACCGCGAGCGTTTGCGGTTTCTGCCGAGCACTACGAGAAGGGGAGCAGCCTAGAAGCGCTCGATCGCCAAGGCCACGCCGTTGCCGCCACCGAGACACAGAGTAGCGACACCGCGCGTGAGATTCCGCTGCTCGAGTGCATAGAGAAGCGTCGTCAGCACGCGGGAACCACTCGACCCGATGGCGTGTCCGAGCGCAACAGCTCCGCCGTTGACGTTGACCTTCTGGGGATCGATACCAAGGTCGCGAAGCACCGCGATCGCCTGCACCGAAAACGCCTCGTTCAACTCGAGCAGGTCGATCTGGTCCATCGACCAGCCGATCTTGCGCAGGAGATGTCGCACGGCGTCGATAGGTGTCAGCAGGAGATGCTTGGGCGCGAGACCACTGGTCGCCTGGCCGACGATGCGCGCCATCGGTGTGAGCTTGAGCTGAGCGGCTCTGGTCGCCGACATGACGACAAGCGCCGAAGCACCGTCGTTGACGGGCGGCGCATTCCCGGCGGTCACCGTGCCGTCCTTTCGAAACGCCGCTCGAAGATTCCCAAGCGCTTTCGCGGTTGTGTCCGGACGCACGGACTCGTCGCGATCGATGACGGCCGAACTGTCTGCTCCCGACCCTCGGTTGCCTTTCGATCCCGAAGCACCCTGCGAGGGGGACACTGGCAGAATCTCGGCAGTGAAGCGGCCTGCCGTCGCAGCTTCGGCAGCTTTGCGGTGACTGTTGAACGCGTACTCGTCCTGCTCGTCGCGGGTGATTGAGTACATGTCAGCGACGAGTTCTCCAGCCGTGCCCATGTGGCACTGCTCGAACGCGCACCACAAACCGTCACTGATCATCGAATCGAGAAACTCCCGATGCCCCATGCGAAACCCTTCGCGGGCTCCGGGCACGAGGTACGGCGCGTTGCTCATCGATTCCATGCCGCCCGCGACAGCGATCTCGATATCGCCAACCGCGATGCCTTGCGCCGCGAGCATCACGGCCTTCAGGCCGGACCCGCACACCTTGTTGATCGTGAGCGCGGCCACGTGATCCGCGAGGCCGCCGCGGAGCGCCGCCTGCCGTGCCGGCGCCTGACCAAGCCCGGCGGACACGACGTTACCCATGATGCATTCATCGACGGTGGCGGGATCGACGCCCGCGCGCCTTACGGCTTCTCGAACGACCAGCGCTCCGAGCTCTGTCGCCGGAAACGACTTCAACCCGCCGAGAAACTTCCCGGTGGGCGTGCGAACGGCGGAAACGATGACCGCGTCGTGCACTAAGGGAGCTCCTGTCAAATACCGGATCGGCTTGCAGGCGGGACGATGCCGTTCAGTCGCAGGTAGACGGCCATCTGTCCGTAGATATCCATCGAGTGCGCGCTCAGAACCCAGAAGATACGCGCGCGTGTCGAGGGTCCGAGAAATGACGCGTCGACGGTTTCGACGAGTGAGGCATCGGTCTGCTCATTGAGCAGGGCGATGCCGTAGTCGTACGACTCGGCCAGCGCTTTGAGGATGTCGGCCTTCGTCTTCGCGCTGTCCGCCGTGAAGGTTGGGGCTGACACCTGGCCCCCCACAAATTTCAGGATGTCCACATTGGCCGTGGCGATGTGCATGATCTGCTCGCCGTACGTTCGCTGCGCCGGCGTGGACTTGTAGCCGAACTTATCTTCCGGCATCGCATCGGCGATAGCAGTCAGCGTCTCCTTCTGACGCTCCCAGTCCTTGATGAGATCACCGCGAACGGTGGATCCATCCGCCGCCGGCGCTGCGGGCGCCGCGGCCGGTACGGCCGCTTCCTGTGCCGGAGGGGTGCCGCCACCGCATCCTGTGACGAGCACGCCCAGGACCATCGCACAGCTAACGCTCCAAACCAGACGCTTCATACCGACACCCTCCACGAGATTCACGAGATGCGTCCCGGCACCACGCCTGGGACTAGGACACGATGACATTGAGTCCGCGCACGACATCCTGGCCCAGAAGCGCCGCAAGACGTACGCGTATGAGACCGGCGGAATGCTCGATTTCGCGCTGCCAGGCTGCATCCCTGGTCCGCACGTGGAGGACCACGCCCTGCAACTCGACCGACGTCACACGATCGACTGCGGGCCCCACGGTGGTCCGCCAGGCGAACGCCACTTTTTCAGGGGTCAACGGCGCGTGCCGCAGCACGTCTGCCAGAGCGCCGGGCATGACGCGATTGACCGGGATCACAGTTCGTGAGGATAGCATTGGCACCGTGCGACTGGTGTTGGCGTCCGCCTCGCCGAGGCGGGCCGAATTACTCCGCGCGGCTCACATCGACTTCGACGTGATGCCGTCGGACGTGGACGAGAGGGTAGAACCGTCGGAGACGCCCGACGGCTACGTCCGCCGGCTCGCGCGGGAAAAAGCCGGGGCAGTACGCGCGCGGGTTCCGGATCGTCCAGTCCTTGCGGCCGACACCATCGTCTCAATCGACGGTCAGATACTCGGCAAGCCTGACGACGAAGCAGTTGCACGGGCGATGCTCCGGCGTCTTTCTGGTCGGGAGCACGTAACCATAACTGGGGTCTGTCTCCTGTATCTGGTGTCAGGTAGTCTCAGGCGAGACGAGCGGGTGATTCGCACGACGGTCGGGTTTGCTTCGCTGAGTGAGGCAGAAATCGACTGGTATGTGGGGTCAGGCGAGCCGATGGACAAGGCGGGTTCGTATGCCGTCCAGGGGCTGGCTTCGCGGTTCGTGACGCGGATCGAGGGCTCCTACTCGAACGTCGTGGGCCTCCCGATCGCCGAGGTCTACGACTTGTGCAAGACCGCGGGATTACTGGTATCCTGACGGCAACTACAGAGCAGGCGCCTTAAGGTCCTGTCTCGCCACGGTTTCCAGCCGTGGCACTCGGTGCACTTATGAGTCATAAAGCCACGAAGATTGGTCTGACGAGTCTGGTGCTCACGCTCGCGTTCGGGGGGCTGCTGTACTCGACCCTCGGAGAAAGCGCGCAGTACTACAAGCACGTGGACGAGGTCATGGCCCAGCCGGACGCCTGGTACGGCAAGCCTCTTCAGGTCCATGGGTACGCCAAGGACATCCGCCGCAAGCCGGATTCCCTCGACTACCGGTTTGAAATGCACACCAACGGAAAGGTCCTTCTCGCGACCTACACCGGGATCGTGCCGGATACCTTCAAGAACGACTCTGAGGTCGTTCTGGAAGGCAGGCTCGGCCCCGATGGTTTTCACGCGACCGGCGTGACCGCGAAGTGTCCGTCGAAATACGAACCGCAGGCGGCTGGGGCACCAGGCGGCGCTACGAATTGATCGAGGACTGAGCCATGTCCTCACTCGGCTCCTACCTTCTTCTCGCGGCCTTCGTCGTGTGCGCGTACGCCATGGCGGCTTCGGTCGCCGGCGCGCGCCGCCGCTCACAGCGGCTCATTGAAAGTGGTGTCGGGGCGTTTTATCTCGTCGCGGCGATCATGTCGGTCGCCTCGTCGGTCATCGTCTACGCCTTCGTTGCCGGCGACTACTCAATCAAGTACGTCCAGCGTTATTCCGATTCCGTTCAGCCGCTCTTCTTCAAGATCACGTCCTACTGGGGCGGGCTCGACGGCTCGATCATGTTCTGGGTGTTCCTGTTGTCGCTCTTCGGGAGCGCAGCAGTCTATGTGAACAGGGAGCGGCAGCGGGAGCTCATTCCTTACGCTGTCGCGGTCATCTCGGTCGTGCAGATGTTCTTCCTGTTCCTGATGATCATCCACAACAACCCATTCGAAACGTACCTGACCGAGCGGCCGACGGACGGGACCGGGTTGAACCCGCTGCTGCAGAACTTCTACATGGTGATTCACCCGCCCACCATGTACACCGGCTTCGTTGGTCTGACTATCCCGTACGCGTTCGGCATGGCTGCCCTCATCACGGGCCATCTCGACGACTCCTGGCTGCGCGCGGTCCGCCGCTGGACGATGGTCTCCTGGCTGTTCCTGTCGATCGGCCTCGGCCTTGGAATGATCTGGGCGTACGAAGAGCTCGGATGGGGCGGCTACTGGGGCTGGGATCCCGTCGAGAACGCCGGGCTCCTGCCATGGTTCACGGCTACCGCGTTCCTGCATTCCGTGCGCGTGCAGGAGCAGCGGGGCATGCTGCGCGTCTGGAACGTCACGCTCGTCATCACGACGTTCTTTCTCACCATCTTCGGCACCTTCATGACCCGTTCGGGGGTCGTCCAGTCAGTCCACGCATTCGGTGAAGACATCGAGCTGGCCCGGATGTTCACCGTGTTCATGGTGACCATCCTCGTCGTCAGTTTCGGGTTCGTCATCTACCGTTTGCCGTTGCTGCGCGCCCGCAACGAGTTGGACTCCTGGGTTTCGCGTGAAGCGGCGTTCCTCGCCAACAACTGGATCCTGCTGTTCTCCGCGTTCTTCGTCCTCTTTGCCACGATGTTCCCGACGCTCAGCGAGGCCGTCACCGGCGAGCGTCTGACGGTCGGTCCACCGTTCTTCAACAAGTGGATGCTGCCGGTTGGCCTGATGCTGCTTCTGCTCACCGGTGTCGGACCGCTGCTCGCGTGGCGCAAGTCCACGGTGAAGAACCTGCGCGAGCAGTTCATGGTGCCTGTCATCACCGCTGTCGTCGTGGCGGGCGCGCTCTTCGCGCTTGGCGTCCGCGTCTGGACGTCCGGACTTTGCTTTGCCCTCTGCGCCTTCGTCACGGGCACGATCGGACAGGAGTTCTGGCGTGGTGCACGCGTCCGGCAGGGCGTAACGCGCACCGACATCCTCACGGCCCTCATCGGGCTCACAGCCCGGAACAAACGCCGCTACGGCGGCTACATCGTGCACATTGGCATCGTGCTCATCTTCCTCGGGTTCGCCGGAGAAGGCTTCAAGCACGACGAGCAGGTACTCCTCAAGCCAGGCCAGCAGGCGACCGTTGGCGATTTCACGGTTCGGCTCGACGCGGTCAAGGTGACCGACGACGGGCAGAAGCAGATGATTACGGGCCATACCACGGTCACCCGCGACGGCGAGGAAGTGGCGAAGATGTATCCCGCCAAGTGGTACTTCCGCAAGCACGAGGACCAGCCGACGACCGAAGTAGCCATTCGCCGCTCGTTTGCCGAAGACATCTATCTGGTGATGCCGGCGTTCAACCTCGAGGACCAGAGCGCCAGCATGGAGATCGTGATCAATCCGCTGGTCAACTGGGTGTGGGTTGGATTCGGCATCCTGGCTTTGGGAACGGGGATCGCGCTGCTGCCTGAAACCGTCTTTGCCTTCGCCATGGCAAAAGTGCCGGCGCACGCGGCGACGGCGTCGCTGCTGCTCCTCGCCGCCGTGCTGTGGCCCGCGGCGGTGATTGCCCAGGCGGCGCAGGACGTTCCGGTGAAGGACCGCAGCGCCCTGCAGCGCCGGCTCGAAGCCGAGATCATGTGCACATGCGGCTGCAAGTCGCCGATGGGCAGTTGTCCCATGCGTCCCAACTGCGGACACTACGATCAGCAGGAAGCACGCCTCAAGACGCACATCGCCGAGGGCATGGACTACGACGCGATCAAGGCGTCCTTCATCCAGGAGTTCGGCGGACAGGATGTACTGGCCGCCCCCCTGGACCGCGGCTTCAACCGCCTCGCCTGGCTTCTCCCGTATGTCGTGGCGACGCTGGCGCTCTGTGGCATCGTCGTCAGCACTCGACGCTGGTCGCGCCAGTCGTCCACTCCAGCAGCGGCTGGGGACGCCGGACTCGACCCGGAGCTGAGCGCGCGCCTGGACGATGAGCTCCGAAACCTCGACTAGCACCCCGGCGTCCCGCCCGGACGACTCCGCGCTCGCACCCTGGCAGCTGTTCACGCTTGCCGGGCTCATGGGCGCTACGGTCGTCGTCTTTGTCTCGAGAGGGCAGACACCGGCCGGCATCATTCTGTTGAGCCTCACGATCTTCACCGCCGCGGTTGTCGGTGTGGCGGCGTGGCGAACGCTCTCTCCATTCACACAAAGCGACTATCGCGCCGCACCCGCAATCCTGGGCGGCCGTACGCGCGCGGCCCTGGAGCGTGAGAAAGCGCTCATGCTTCGAGCCCTCAAAGAGCTCGAGTTCGACCGGGCCATGGGCAAGGTCTCCCAGGCTGACTTCGAGGAGATGAGCGCGCGCCTGCGTGCGCGGGCAACCCGGCTCATCGCGCAGCTCGACAACGAGGGCGGCTACGCCGCGGTCATCAACCGCGAGATCGCCAGGCGAATCGGAACGGAGCCACCCGTGCAGCCGCAAGCGCGGCCGGCATCGGCTTCCCCTCAGCCGGAGGCGAGATTCTGCGGGGCGTGCGGTAATCCAAGGGATCTCGACGCCCGATTCTGCAAGCACTGCGGTGCGAGCCTGGAGTCAGGACAATGACCGCCAGAGCGTTCGGCTTCAGGCTCTGGGCGCTCGGTCTTGCATCCGTGCTCCTGAGTTCCGCGCTCGGATTCGCGCAAATCAACATGCCCGATCCGTCGCTCATCAACGGGCGGGCGCTCCCCGCTCCGGAGCTCGCCCCGGGAACCATCACCGTTCGTGTTGTGCGTGAAGCCATCGGCAACAACATCGTGGGGCAAGACGTGCGGCTCACGGTGGGTGGGGCCACCCGTACGGCGAAGACAGATGACGAGGGACGCGCCGAGTTCTCAGGCCTTTCATCGGGCGCTGATGCACGAGCAGAAGTAACCGTTGATGGGGAAACGATCGCATCGGACCCGCTGACGGTGCCTGCCACAGGTGGGCTCCGCGTCATTCTGGTTTCAGGTCTCCAGGCGGCCTCCGCCCGCGCCAAGGAACAAGCCGCCGCTGACGCCGCTTCGCCTCCAGTGAAGGGCGTCGTCGTGCTTGGTCCCAATTCCCGAGTCGCACTCGAGTTCCAGGACGACACGCTCCGCGTGTTCTACATCCTCGACGTTCTCAACAACGCACGCGCGCGGGTTGATATCGGAGGACCGCTCATCATCGACCTCCCTCGGGGAGCGGGCGGCGCGGCCGTCATCCAGGGGTCATCTCCTTCGGCAACCGTCAGCGGGGATCGCCTGACGGTGACAGGACCCTTTGCTCCCGGCGTCACATCGGTCCAGGTTGGGTTCACGCTCGCGCACGACGGACCGGACCTCGAGCTGCAGCAGACATGGCCTGTCGCGCTGGAGCAGCTGACCGTTGCCGCAGAGAAGATTGGCGCATTGTCCATAGCCTCGCCGCAGTTTTCAACCGTCGGCGAGATCAAATCAGGTGATGGCACGCCGTTCCTTCTTGCCAGCGGCGCGGCGCTACCGGCGGGGAGCACGCTGACCCTCCAGTTGTCCGGCCTTCCCTCGCACAGTGCGCTCCCTCGCCAGGTTGCATTGGCCCTTGCCCTGGCAATCATCGGTGCGGGCGCATGGCTGTCCTACAAACCACGACCGGGAGGGCCCTCGAAAGCGAAGCTCGCCAGCAGGCGCGATGAGCTTCTCGCGGATCTCGCCGCGATCGAGAAGCGGCGACGCCGAGGCGAGTCGTCCGGACGCGACGCGCAGCGTCAGCCTGAGCTGCTCGCGGAACTCGAAGGGATCTATGGCGAGCTGGACGAGGTGCGTCCTGGCCCGCGGGGAGGCGGCGAGGACGTCGCCGCGTGAACCCCGCGCCGTCTGACTTCGAAGACCTGAGGGTTGAAGACGTCTCGCGCCACTTCGGCCGGCGCCGCGCCGTTTCTCACGTCACCTTTCATGCCCCGCGTGGCTCCATCGTCGGTCTTCTCGGTCCGAACGGGGCAGGGAAGTCCACGATTCTTTCGATGCTGGCCACGCTTCTTCGGCCAAGCACCGGCCGCATCCTCTACGGTCAGTGTGATTCGGTCGTCCACGGAGCAGCCCTGCGCGGCTCGATCGGGGTTCTCGGACACGATCTTTTTCTCTATCCAGAACTGACCGCCAGAGAGAACCTCGAGTTCTTTGCAGGGCTCTATGCGTTGAAGCAGCCTGGCGCGTCTGCCGACGCCGCGCTCGAGCGCGCGGGACTTGCACATCGAGCCGCGGACCCTGTCTCGAGCTTCTCGCGTGGCATGCGGCAGCGAGTCGCCCTCGAGCGCGCACTGATCCACGATCCGCGCCTCCTTCTTCTCGACGAACCATTCACAGGTCTGGACGAATCGTCTGCCGCACGGCTCCTCGCCCGGCTGGACTCGCTTCGCAAGCAGGGAACCATCGTCGTCCTCGCGACCCACGATCTGGACCTCGCCGAAGGCCTCTTCGACCGCGCGATCTTTTTGCGAGACGGGCGAATGGCGTCCGCCGCCGATCGTCCAGCGTCGCTGAGGGCCATGTATCGCGAGGTCATGACGCACGCCCACGCGGCGGCCGCACAGGGGACGGAAGGGTAGGCATGTTCACCCGCATCGTCTGGCTGGTGCTCCGTAAGGACCTGATGGTCGAGATTCGCAGCCTGGAGATCGCGTACACGACGATCTTCTTTGCCGTGTCGTGCGTTCTGGTGTTTGCGTTTGCGCTGGTTCAAGAGGGACGTGCACCAACGGACGGCGCTGCCGGCATTCTCTGGATTGCCATCGCCTTCTCGGGGACCCTCGCACTTGGACGAACGTTCGAACGCGAGAGGCAGGCTGAGACGTTGAAAGCGCTTCTTCTCGCGCCTGCCGCGCGGCCGGCCATCTACGTGGGGAAGCTCCTCGGCATCATCGGACTCATGGCGGTGACCGAGATCGTCCTCGTTCCGCTCGTGTCGCTGTTCTTTCAGGCGCCGTTCTTCACCAGGCCGCTCTGGCTCGCGGCAGTGCTCCTGTCGGGGACCATTGGCTTTGCGGCCGTCGGCACCCTCTTCGCGGCGATGCTCGTCCGCGCGCGCACCCGTGACGTGCTTCTCCCCGTCCTGTTGTATCCGATTACCGTTCCAGTCATCATTGCCGGGGTTCGGGCGACAGCAGCCCTTCTGCAACCGGATCTGGACGCGGGAATCATCCAGTTCTGGGTGGCTCTTCTCGTGTGCTTCGATGTAGTGTTCGTCACACTGGCGCTCTGGACGTTCGAGCCCGTGATGACGGACTGAATTGAGAAGTGTCGTTCACACTTCTAGGTTCTTGCTTCTCGGTTCGTGTTCAAGTTCGCGTTCGCGTTCGACGAAGAGGCCGAAACCCGGCACATGACCGAACCTGAACACGAACTGAGCACCCAGAACGTGGAAGGGTGAACGACAAGGTTTAGACTATGCCCAAATGGTTTGTCCCGCTCGCCGTCGTCTGCGCCGTGATGTTCGCGGTGTCGCCGGTCCTCATTGCAAACGCGCCGTATGAATCGACGATGGGTCTGGTGCAGAAGATTTTCTACGTACACCTGCCGTCCGCGTGGGTGTTTCTGCTGGGTGCGATTGTCTGCGGCATCGCCAGCGCACGTTTTCTCTTCAAGGGCGACCCGCGGCAGGATCGCCTCGCCTGGGCGGCCGCGGAACTTGTGGTGGTGTTCGGCATCATCACGCTCGTCACCGGTCCTCTGTGGGCTCGCAAGGCGTGGGGCGTCTGGTGGCAGTGGGACGTTCGGCTCACCTCGAGTTTGATGGGCTGGATGGTGTCGGTCGCGTACTTACTGCTGCGTCAGTTCGGCGGGCCGGGATCTGAGAAGCTTGCGGCGGGCCTGGCGCTCTTCGGCATGGCCAACGTGCCGTTTATTTACATCTCGGTGAACTACTGGCGAACGATTCATCCCACGACCAGCGTGGTGCCCACACTGCCGACCTCGTTCGGTCTGCCGCTGTGGTTCAGTGCCATTGCGTTTCTTCTCCTCTTCGTCCTGCTGCTGAGAATGCGTGTGCGACTCGAGGAGCAACGGGCCACACTCGACACGCTTTATCTTTCCGCCGATGCATAGAACCATGACGACCCGACTCCTGATGGCCACCGTGTTGTTCTGCGCCATTGGTGCTGCTGGCACCATCTGGCCATCAATAGACCGATACACGGCGACAACTGTGCTCGCACAACAGCCGGCACCCGTGGACGAGTTCGTGCCGATCGATCAGCTGCCACCACAGGATCAACTTCCCGCGGCGCCCCTGCTGGTCACGGCGTATGCCTTCGTCGTGCTCATGCTTTTCGCGTATGTCGTGTCGCTGGCGAAGCGTCTCGGCGGGGTGCAGCGCGACCTCGAGCGGCTGCAATCTGAACTGAAGCACACCGGACGGTCCTGATGCCGACCGCCGCCCACTTCCTCTACATTCCTGGCGTATTCGTGCTCGGAATCGTGGTCGGGTGGATTCTCGGTTCGCGCGCGGCGGCAGACGCGTACGCCGCACAACTTCAGAAAACGAATCCCAGACGGGACGATACGCGCGAACGGCGCTAACGTCCGACGGCGAGTCGCTGCGCGAGGACCTCGGGCAGGCCCGCCTGTACGATCTTTTCCTGGGCCGTCGTGATGTCGTAGGCAGTCCTCTCGAACGTGAGGCACTGCATCTTTGTGTCGAATACTCCGAATGCCGCCCGGGCATCGAGATCGCGAGGCTGTCCCACCGCGCCGCAGTTGAGCAGATACTTGCAGCCGTCCTCGAGATCGAGACGGAAAGGAAACCCTCGCACCGGTACGGTCGTGTCGAGCTCGCGTCCACTTCGTCCTGGTGACGCGCTGCCCGCTCCCGGCGGGCCAAGTCTGAACATCGCCGGCACGTGAGTGTGGCCGAACAGACAGACCGTTCGTTCCGTCGCATCCAGCGACCGCAACGCGTCCATTTCGTCGAAGACATACACGTCTTCGTCGAAGGGAGTGCCATGGCAGATTTCAATCAGGTCGTCCACGACGATCGGTCCCTTCGGCAAGGCGGCGAGCCACGCGAGATTCTCGGAGGTGAGGGTGTCTGCCGTCCATTCGATCGCCTGGCGGGCGAGGCGGTTGAAGCCGTCAACCGTATCGATCCCTGCGGCCACCTTGTCGTGATTGCCTCGGATGACCGTGCACTCGGGCAGCGCGCGCACGCGTTCGATCACGGCATTGGGATCGGCGCCGTAGCCAACGAGATCGCCGAGCACGAGCACGCGATCGCGCGGGCCCGCCGCAGACAGGGTGGCATCGAGGGCCTCAAGGTTTCCGTGGATGTCGCTGATGATCAGGTACGTCACTGTTCCCACACTGGCGGCCTAGTAGCCGATCCACTCCATGAGCCGTTCGACAACTTCATCGACGGGCGCGCCCGCGTCGATTCGCACGTGCGCCGTCGCGTAGGCCTGACGACGCCTCGTATAGAGCTGTTCCATCTGTCCCAGATCGGAGGCCAGCGGCCGGCGGCCATCCCCGGGAACGCGCTCAATCACGCGAGTGAGCGGAAGATCCAGCCAGGCCACGGCGCCGTCGCCCAGCATTGTGGCGCGCAGGTCGGGGTCAACGAAAGTTCCCCCGCCCGTGGCGACCACCACGTTGCGCTCTGGCAGTAATTCGAGCAGCACCTCGCGCTCGGCCCGGCGGAAGTATGCCTCACCCTCCTGCGCAAAAATCGCAGATACCGTGCGCCGCTCGCGCGCCTCGATCCGATGATCGATGTCCTCCGAGCGCCACCCGATTCGACGGCCAAGAGCCGTGGCGACCGTGGTCTTGCCGGCACCCATGAAGCCGACGAGATACAGCTTGTCGGATTTCACACGCGGAGCGACTCGAGAACGGAGAAGAACTCGGGATACGACACAGCCGCCGCAGCGGCTCCATGGATGGTGGTAGGACCGGACGCCCCCAAGGCAGCAATCGCAAACGCCATCGCGAGGCGATGGTCTTCGTGCGCTTCGACGTCGCCACCATGCAGACGCCGGGTGGCACGGACGCGGAAGCCGTCGGCTTGTTCCTCGATGTCAGCGCCCATGCGGCGGAGGCCATCGGCAAGAGCCGAGATGCGATCGCTTTCCTTGACGCGCAGTTCCTGCGCCCCTGTCACCGTGAGCCCGCCGCCATGGGTCGCCAGCGCCGCGAGCACCGGGAGCTCGTCGATGACACCTGGCACCTCATCGGGTGCGATCGTGATGTCGCGGAGCACCTCGTAGCGCACGACAATCGTCCCCATCGGCTCGCCAAGGTCGCCTTCGGTCGAAGCCCCCGCGTCCACACGCGCACCAAACCGCCGCAACACGTCCAGAATCGACGTTCGACTGGGATTGAGGCCGACCTCCTCGATCACGATTTCAGAGCCCGGGAGCGCGGCGGCCGCAACCATCCAGAAGGCAGCGGATGAAATATCGCCGGGCACGGTCAGCTCCCGTCCGGAGAGCCGTTGACCGCCCTCGATGGTGACCAGGTTGCCGGCCGAGCCAACGGTGACGCCGAACGCCTGCAGGGCCCGTTCGGTGTGATCGCGTGTCGGCAACGGCTCGCGAACTGAGGTCGTGCCCTCTGCGTGCAGGCCGGCAAGAATCACCGCGCTCTTCACCTGGGCGCTCGGAATCTCCGGCGCAAAGGCAATGCTCGACGGTCGCGCGGTGCCCTCGATCGTCAGAGGTGGGCGGCCGTCGGCCGAGGTGAAACGCGCGCCCATGCGCTCGAGCGGCTCGATGATGCGGCGCATCGGACGCCGGCGCAACGAGTCATCTCCGGTCAGCGTGGTCTGGAAGGGATGTGCAGCGAGGATGCCCGAGAGCATCCGAATCGTGCTGCCGGAATTGCCGGCATCCAGCGTCGCGGCCGGGACGCTCAGGCCGCGCACACCGCGGCCGGCGACTCGCAGGTCGAGGCCACGGGCAGGATCTCTACCGATCTCGTGAATTTCAACGCCCAACCCTCGCAGGCATCGCAGGGTCGAGGCACAGTCGGCGCCGGTCGAGTATCCCCTGAGGACCGAGGATCCGTCCGCAATAGCGGCCAGCATCGCATACCGGTGAGAGATGGATTTGTCACCCGGGGGCCGCACGCGACCTTGCACGCGCGACGCCGGTGCTACCACGGCTACGTCCGACGACACCAGACGACTATAGCAGGAGCCCGCACGCCAGCGACCGGCTCCAGCCTATAATGACGGCAACCGATGACGCTCGGAAGCTCGGTCCGCCTGGATTTTCGAAGCACCCTCGACATGCTGGATCTGGTCCAGGGCGTTGGCGACCATATCGGACGCATGGCAGGACTCGACGAGGATGCTCTGCACTGGCTTGGCGTCGCCATTCGCGAGTCCGTGATCAACGCCGTCAGGCACGGCAATAAGGGCGACGAAGCCAAGCGCGTCCACGTCGAATTCACCCGGTTCAAGGATGACAGTGGCCCGGGAGTCTCGATTCGAGTACGCGACGAGGGCCCCGGCTTCGACCCGGAAGTCGTTCCCGACTGTTGTGACCCCGAAAATCTCCTCAAGACCAGCGGACGCGGCATCTTCATGATCCGCAGCTTCATGGATGAGCTCGTTCTGCGACGTGCAGCCGAGGGCGGCATGGAAGTCGTCATGGTCAAGCGCGCCCAGCAGCCCCAGCAGGTGTAATTGCCCGAGCCTGCGTTTCTTCAAACAGCAATCGATATCGTCACGCGCGCTGGCGAGATCCAGCTGGCGCGACAGGAAAGCGGCTTTCGTGTCTCCAAGAAAGGCACGACCGACCTTGTCACCGAGGTCGATCTCGAGTGCGAGCGGATGTGCCGCGACATCCTCGCCGAGCGATTTCCCGACCACGAGGTGCTCGCGGAAGAGGGAGGCGCCAGCGAGAAGCGGGGCTCTAGATGGCGATGGGTGTTCGATCCGCTGGACGGGACGACGAACTACGCCCACGGGCTGCCGATTTTCTCTGCGTCGCTCGGGCTCGAAATCGACGGCCGCACCGAAGTCGGCGCGGTCTACGACCCGTCCCGCCGCGAGCTGTTCACCGCGGAGCGCGGCAAGGGCGCCAGGCTGAACGGCGTGCCTCTCAAAACCACCGACACGTCGGTGCTGATTGACGGCCTCCTGGTCACCGGGTTTCCCTACGGCGCCCTGCGGGCGTCTGGCGATCTCCTGGAGATTTTCGGCGCATTCATCCTGCAGTCCCGCGCCGTCCGGCGGCTTGGGTCCGCGGCCCTCGACCTCTGCTACGTGGCGGCCGGGCGGTTCGACGCCTTCTGGGAGCAGCATCTCAAACACTGGGACGTGTGCGCCGGCATCCTCATCGTCGAGGAAGCCAGCGGACGCGTAACCGGAACGGACGGCGCACCCTTCACTCCCGCCGCTGGACACCTCATCGCGTCAAACGGCCCGCTCCATGAGGAGATGCTGCGCGTCATACGTGAATGCCGGGCTGGTGGCACGCGTCCGCGCACGGGCGCCACGTGAAAGCATTCGCTGCCTGGATCTACGGAGTCGCGCTGGCGATTGGCGGCCCCGGTATCTTCGTGATTGCGTTTCTCGACTCGTCCTTCATCTCGCTTCCACAAATCAACGACATCCTGGTTGTGCTGATGGTCACCCAGCACAAGACCTGGATGCCGTACTACGCCGCAATGGCGACGCTGGGGTCCGTCGCCGGTTGCTACGCCATTTACTACCTGGCCGAACGGGGCGGGGAAGCCTTCCTGCGAAAGCGCCTCCGAGCCGGGCAGACTGACCGTGCTCTCGCGCTCTACAAACGTCACGGCGTACTCGCGCTCGTGATACCGGCTCTGCTGCCACCGCCCGCGCCCTTCAAGCTCTTCGTGCTGATGGCGGGCGTCGCTGAAGTCCCGCGAATGAAGTTCGTGCTCTCCATTGCGGGCGCTCGCGGCCTTCGGTACGTCATCCTCGGATTCCTGGCTATTTGGTACGGAGACGCCGCCCTGGAACTGATGCGCACGCGCGGCCGGGAGGTGGCCCTGTGGCTCGTCGGTGTGATCGTCGTGGCCGCTCTCGGGCTCTGGTGGATGCGGCGGCGGGCATCCCGCGCATGACCCCTGAAGTCAGCATCGTCGTCCCCCTCCACAACGAGGAGGACAACGTGGGTCCTCTGCACGACGAACTCACCTCCGCACTGAGTGCGCTCGGGGTGGCGTACGAACTGATCCTCGTCGAGGACGGTAGCCAGGATCGGACGTTTGTCCGGCTGGGCGAGCTGCATGCGAAGGATCCACATGTCAGGGTCGTGCAGTTCACGCGGAATTTCGGCCAGACGGCAGGTTTTGCCGCAGGCTTTGCGCTGGCGCGTGGCGCCTTCATTGCGACCGTCGATGGCGATCTTCAGAACGACCCGGCTGATCTCGGGCGGCTGCTCAGCCTCGCCCGCACACACGACATCGTGTGCGGATGGCGAAAGGACCGCAAGGATGCAGTCCTCACGCGTCACGTGCCGTCAGTGATCGCCAACTGGCTGCTTGGCCTCGTCAGCGGAATTCCGCTTCACGACAACGGTTGCTCGCTGAAGGTGTTCCGTGCCGAGGTGGTGAAACCACTGAAGCTGCGCCCCGGTATGCACCGTTATCTCCCGGCCCTGGCCAGCCAGCTGGGAGGACGCGTGACCGAGGTGGTGGTCAACCATCGGGCGCGGCGTTTCGGCCAGTCGAAGTACGGATTGTCGAGAACCTTCACCGTCGCGAGCGACATCCTGCACCTCCGGCGCCTGATGCGGGAAGCCGTGGACCCTGCGCTTCCGACTCCGCGTATCTACGAGATCAAGCAGATCTTGGAATCCAGTGAGCACTACAATCGACCGGGCGGCAACGTTGTGCCGCGAGTGACGTGACCTGTTATGTCCAACCGAAGCCGACTCGAAGACCGCATCTCCAAGAAGACCACCAAGGCCATCGTCGATTTCAAGATGATCGAGGACGGCGATCGGGTGATGGTGGGGCTGTCGGGCGGCAAGGACAGTTGGGCGCTCCTGCAGATGCTCGACCAGATCCGGCATCGGGCACCCATCACGTTTTCACTCATCGCGGTCAACGTCGATTCCGGATACAAGGAGTTCAAGCACGATCTGATCGCGAGGACGTGCGAGGAGCGCGGCTGGGAGTACCGGATCGAGCACACGACGATCGGCGAGGTCATGGACGACATCCTCGAGGCGAATGCCACGCCGTGCTCGCTCTGCGCCAGGCTCCGGCGAGGCGTGCTCTACCGGATTGCCACTGAAGTCGGCGCCACCAAAATCGCCCTCGGGCACCACATGGACGACTTCGTGGAAACCCTGCTCTTGAACTTGTTCTTTGCGGGTGCGCTCAAGGCCATGCCGGCCCGGCTCGTCTCCGATTCAGGCGAGCACGTGGTCATTCGCCCCCTGGTGTATGTCACCGAGGACGAGGCGCGGCTCTACACCAAGGAATGCGGCCTCCCGATCATTGGCTGCTGCTGCCCGGCCTGCGGCGACCTCAGCCTTCAACGCCAGCGAGTCAAGCGCCTGATCCTCGACCTCGAACGGGAACACTCGGGTGTCAAGAACTCCATGCTCAAGGCGCTGGGCAACGTCATGCCTCGCCATCTCCTTGACCTCCGGCTGAACCCAAGCGGTGAGTTGCGAGACAGCGCGGCGCTTCAGCTCGAGGACGAAGGCCAGGCATCGCCACTCATCCAGATCCGTCACTGACACGTGCGCGCCGTTGTTCAACGGGTAGCTGAAGCGCGCGTTCGCGTGGGGGACCGCGTGACCGGCGAAATACAGCACGGCTTGCTCGTCCTGCTGGGTGTCGGGCGTGAAGACGACGGGCGCGACGTCACATACGTCGCAGGAAAGATTCGCGACGCACGGCTCTTTCCAAATGATGCCGGCAAGCCCATGGACCGGTCCGTTGTGGAGGTCGGCGGTGCGGTGCTGGTGGTGTCGCAGTTCACGCTGTACGGCGACCTGCGCAGCGGACGACGTCCATCGTTCGATGCAGCCGCGCGACCGGATGACGCCCGTTCGCTCTACGAAGATCTCGTGAGAGAATTGCGTGCCGTTCCTCTTCAAGTGGCGACCGGCGAGTTCCAGGCCATGATGCACGTGGAACTAATCAATGACGGGCCGGTGACGGTCCTCATCGACAGCAAGCGGCAATTCTGACCAAGCTCAACCTGCCCAGCATCGGGGCCCTCGCAGGCCGCTACGCCCGCGTGATACTCGCGGCGGTCCTGGTGGTCATGACGTGGCCGTCCCTGGCGGGCGCCCAGCAGCGGCCTCTCGTCACCGAGGATCCCGAAACAGCAGGCGAGGGACAGGTGCTCGTCGAGGCAGGACTCGACTATCAGCACGGCGCCGAGTTTCCTGCCTCGGGCCTCAAGGGAAATCTACTGCGTGTCCCGCTCGTTGGCGTCAGTGTCGGCGTCAGTTCAATTGCTGAGATCCAGATTGATGGCGGACTGATCAATCGGTTTTCGATCACCGAGCGCGTGCCGGCGCCGCTGTCATCTTCACTGAGCATCGACGGCGACAACACATCAAGCGCCGAGGACCTCGTCGTTGGCGCGAAAGTCCGTCTGGTGGGTGAAACCGCAACGCGGCCAGGCTTTGGCGTTCGCTTCGCCACGAAGCTTCCGTTCAGCTCGCCCGAGAGCGGACTTGGACAGGATACAACTGAATTTTACGCATCGCTTCTGGCGGCGAAGACTGTGCAGTCCGTACGGATGGTTTTCAATTTCGGACTCGGGATGCTCGGAGACCCGACGCGCGTCGGTATCCAGAGCGATGTGTTGACCTACGGGGTGTCCTTTGCCCGTGCTGCGACGGCCTCCGCAGAAGTGGTGGCAGAGCTGAACGGTCGCGCCAACTTCAGCGGTGACGTTCCGCCGCCGGGCACGGAGTCTCGCAGCATGCTGCGACTGGGCGCCCGATACACAAGGGGAACTGTCAGGGCCGACGGGGCGTTGCTCTTTGGTGTCACCAATTCTGATCCGGCATTTGGTGTGACCGCCGGACTCACGTACGTCTTCAACGCATTCCGCGTGCCTTGATGGGACTCTCCGTAATCAAGGCTCACGCCTACGGCAACGATTTTCTCTTCGTTGACATCACTGAACTCCACATTGCTTCGGACGCGCGTCCCGCACTGACGCGCAGGCTGTGTCACCGCCACGAAGGCATCGGCGCGGACGGTGTCATCTTCTATGGCCTGAGGACGCGCGGTGCCACGATGAGCCTGTTCAACGCCGACGGGAGTGCCTCCGAGCTCTCAGGAAACGGGCTGAGATGCCTGGGCGCACTCGTGGCCCGAGCCCAGCGGCTCGAAAGAGGCGCAGAGGTTGTCGTTGACACCGGCGCCGGACCCAAGACGCTGGAACTCCTCGGACGGGAGGGAGAGCGTTATACATTCCGAGCGGCGCTGGGTGCACCGGAAGACATCCGGCAGACCTCCATCGAGGTCGCTGGTGAAGCACTGACGGCGTCCATCCTCCGGCTTGGCAACCCGCAATGCATCGTGTTGGGACCGCTTCCCGATGCGTCGCGTTTTGCGCGAATCGGGTCGGCGCTGGCCACGCACGAGATGTTTCCTGCGGGGACCAACGTGGAGTTCGCCGAGGTCGAAACCCGGGATCGCGTTCGTATTCTGATTTGGGAGCGCGGTGTCGGTCCGACCACGTCGTCAGGCACCGGAGCATCCGCATCGGCTGTTGCCGCGGCGGCACATGGGGGGGCAGCCCGAGATGTGCAGGTCGTGGCGCCCGGTGGCGCCCAGCGCGTCGAGTGGCGCCGGGACGGCGTCTATCTGACGGGCTGGGCCGAAATTGTCTTCAACGGCGAGTGGCTGAGTGATGCCCGCTAATCATTCACTCTTCCACTTCTCAGTGCTGGGTTCGTGTTCACGTTCGGTTCAAGGTTCAGCGTTCACAGTTCGCGGTTCACAGAACGAACCTGAACACGAACAGAGAACGCAGAACTAGAACCGTGAACGGCAAGGTCACAAATATGCGTCACCCCCACACCGCGCGCCAGACCATGGAAACGTATTCGCCGGCGGAGGAGCTCTTCAATGCCCGCCGACGCACCGTGGGCTTGATTGCCGGTCCACTCATCTTCCTTGCGCTCCTCGTCGCACCGATTCCCGTTCCGCTGAGCGCTCACCGGCTTGCCGCCATCCTCTCGATGGTGATCGTCTTCTGGGTGACCGAGGCACTGCCTCTTCCTATTACGGCGCTCATGGGACCAGTGCTGGCTGTCGTGCTCGGCATTGCTCCGGTGCGCCCGGCGTTTGCGTCTTTCGCTGATCCCGTGATCTTCGTCTTCATGGGCGGCTTCATGCTGGCCGAGGCGATGTTCGTCCATGGCGTCGATCGACGCATCGCGTACACGGGGCTCTCGTGGTCGTTCGTTGGCTCGGGACCCGGCCGAATGCTGGTCGTGTACGGAGGAATTACCGCGGTGTTGTCGATGTGGATGAGCAATACCGCGACGACGGCGATGATGTATCCCATCGGGCTCTCCATCGCGGCTCACCTGGCGCGAACCGGGGGGACGGGCGCTCGTCAGTTCGCACTTGCGGCGATGCTCATGACGTCGTTCGCCGCCTCCATTGGCGGGATGGGGACGCCCGTCGGGACTCCGCCCAACCTCATCGGCATCGGCATGCTGCAGCGCTTCGCGGGCGTCGAGATCACGTTTTTCCAATGGATGGCAATCGGCGTGCCCGCGGCGGCCGTGATGTTCGTGTTTCTCGCCATCCTCTTCTACTTCACCGGCGTGCGGGGCGTGACGCTGACCGAGGGCAGCACCGCGATCGTCAAGGAAGAGCTCAAGCAACTCGGACGCATTTCGACGGGCGAGCGAAACGTGCTCATCGCCTTTGGGACAACCGTCGTGCTCTGGCTGACGCCTGGCGTCCTCGCCCTTCTGGGCCTGAACGACACGGCGTTCGGGCGCGCCTATGCGCAGGCCATACCGGAAAGCGTGGCGGCGATGATCGGAGCGTTGCTGCTCTTTATCCTTCCTATCAACTGGCGTGCGGGTCGCTTTACCCTGACCTGGGATCAGGCGCTCAATATCGAGTGGGGGATCATCCTTCTCTACGGAGGCGGGCTTGCTCTCGGCGAGCTGGCCTTCACGACGGGCCTGGCCGAGGCGATGGGAAAGGGCATCACGTCGTGGATCCCAGCCCCGGGCACGGTCGCGCTCACGTTGACGTTCACCGCTGTCGCCATCGTGCTCTCTGAGGCAACGTCGAATACGGCCGCGGCCAACATGATCATCCCGATCGCGATCGCCGTCGCCGTGGCGGCGGATGTACGTCCCATTGAGCCGGCACTCGGGGCCACACTTGGCGCCAGCATGGGCTTCATGATGCCGGTCTCGACGCCGCCAAACGCGATTGTGTACAGCTCGGGGTATGTGCCGATCACGGCAATGATGCGTTACGGACTGGCGCTCGATATCGTCGGTTTTGTGGTGATCTCGGCTCTGGTGCTGGGACTCTGCCCGTTGATCTTCTGAGGGCGGTCCGGCCCAAGGCGCGGCTGAAGCCGCGCACTACGTCGGGCGGAGCCTCAGTCCTAGACCCAGAGCCTGACGCCTAGAGTCCAAAGCCTAGAGCCTCATGTCTACGACTGCCGGCGCGCTGGTCGCCGCGTACTAACAGCTGCATCGATCGCGCCGATCGCCGCGGTCAGCGTGTCTCGCACTCCCATCAAGGCCTCTGTCGCCGCCAGGTAGTCTCCAGCCGCAACCGCCTCGCCCGATTTTTGCAGAGCTGCCTCAGCAGCGGTGACGCTCGCCGTGGGCTCAGTGAGCAGCCGGGCCGCAACGCGGGCTTCCCGGGCTGTCATGAGACGCGCGCGCGCGGTGGCCATGAGTGCTGAGATTTCCGTTGTCGATCGCTCAACGCCCGCGCGTACTTTGGCCTGGGTCTCGGCCCCGGCACGAGCGGCGTTCTGCGCGTACTCGCGGCTCTCGAGCGCGTAGTTCAGCGCCAGACGATAGTCCCGCACGGCGACGGCCTCGTTCGCTTTATTGAGCGCATCCGTCGCGGCGGAGTACTCAGTTGTTGCGTACCGATCGGCGCCGGCCGCACGTGCCGCGTCTATCGCACCCTGAGCCTGGTCCATCTCTTTGCTCGGGGGTTCGGCGCAGGCAGACACGAGCACAGCCAGCACGCAGGGCAGGACGAAGAACGTTCGCAAGGGCATGGAGAAACGAGTATAGCGTCGATGAAAGACGTCGCACCACACGACAGACCACGGGAGAAACTGGCACGGCTCGGCGCGCACGGCCTTGGCGACAACGAACTGCTGGCGCTCGTCATCGGTAGTGGATCCCGCGATGCCGATGCACTGGAACTCGCCAACCGGCTGATCGAAGCGGCTGGAGGCCTGCACGGTCTTACGCGCATGGGCGCTGACCATCTCTGCCGTGTCTGTGGTGTGGGCCCCGCGCGAGCCGCACAGGTCGTCGCCGCCGTGGAGCTAGGCCGCCGCACGTTGCTGCGTGGCGGCACCGAGCGGCCACGACTCACGAGTCCACGCCACCTGGCGGCGTATCTCCTGCCGCAGTACGGCACGTGCGCAGTCGAACAGTTCGGGCTCGTGATGCTCGACACGAAGCATCGTGTCATCCGTGTGAAGATCGTCTCTGTTGGCTCCCTGGATGCCACGATCGTCCATCCACGCGAAGTCTTTCGCGAGGCAGCCTCGGCGTCGGCAGCCGCCATCGTGCTGTTTCACAACCATCCATCGGGCGATCCGTCGCCAAGCCCCGAAGACCTCGCGCTGACGACCCGAATGGCGCACGCGGGCGAGATCATGGGCATCGAGATCCTCGACCACGTGATTCTTGCCGACCAGCGCTACTTCTCCGTTGCCGAATCCGGTCAGCTCCACGGACGAACGGTGAGGCCGCGCGAACGGGATAAGATGATCGACGCGTGAGCGTCCTCTATCTCGACTGTTTCTCCGGTGCGGCGGGCGACATGATCCTCGGTGCCCTGATCGACGCCGGCCTGCCCCTGAACGATCTGCGCCACGCGCTCGGCAGCCTTGCGATCAACCCTGACGACGTCTGGACGGAGCGCGTCACGCGGGGAGGTGTCAGCGCGACGAAGTTTCACGTGCTCGGAGAAGAACCGCCGATCGATCCCATAACGGAACACCATCACCACGGCCACCCACACCGATCCGACGGTGCTGTCGCCGTCGAGCCGGCGCATCCGCAGACCCACGTACACGGTCCGCATCGGACGATCTCCGAGATCACACGACTGATCGAAGGCTCGGCTCTCTCAGAGTCGGGCAAGGCTCGAGCGACGGCGCTCTTTCGTCGCCTGGCGGACGTCGAGGCATCAATTCACGGAACGTCCGTTGATGCCGTTCATCTCCACGAGGTAGGCGCACTCGACTCCATCATCGACATTGTCGGAACCGTGTTTGCGCTCGAAGCTATGCATATCGACCACGTCGTGGCATCGCCACTCAATGTGGGCAGCGGAACCGTCCGAACCGCTCATGGCGTGCTGCCTGTTCCCGCTCCGGCGACCGCACGACTCCTGGAGGGCACGCCGATCTATTCGGGTACCCAGCGCGTCGAGTTGGTCACCCCAACCGGGGCTCTGCTGGTCACTGCGTATGCAGAGTCTTTCGGAGGCATTCCTCCCATGCGCGTCCAACGGATCGGGTACGGCGCCGGGTCGCGCGACTTTCATGACAGCCCCAACGTCGTGCGTGCCCTGATAGGCGAGGCAGACAGCAACGCCCCGTCGCACCGTGTCGTGATCATCGAGGCCGAGATCGATGACATGAATCCGCAGATCTTCGGCGTGCTCATGGATCGACTGCTGGCGGATGGAGCTCTCGACGTGTTCTACACGTCGATTCAAATGAAGAAGAACCGCCCCGGCACGCTCCTGTCCATCGTTGCCCCCCCTCGGGCCCGTGAGCGCCTGACGGCGATCGTGTTTCGGGAGACCACGACGATCGGGGTGCGGTTTTATGAGATGGCGCGTGAGTGTCTCGACCGTGAAACAGTCACCGTCCAGACACCGTTCGGCGCCGTCAGGATCAAGGTTGCCCGCCGGCAGGGCGTCATCATGAACGCCGCGCCGGAGTTTGACGATTGCGCCAGGCTCGCCGCTGCGAGCGGCCGGCCCGTCAAGGAGATCCAGGCAGCGGCGACGAAGGCCTTTCTGGATCACGAACAGCAATGACACAACCGTTCTTCATCACGACGCCCATTTATTACATCAACGCCCGGCCGCACATTGGCCACGCGTATACGACGATGGTGGCGGATGCGATCGCGCGCGCACACCGGCTCCTCGGCGAGGATGTGTTTTTTCTGACGGGCACCGACGAACACGGACAGAAAGTCGAACGCGCCGCTCAGAAGGCTGAGCTGCCGACACCCGTCTTCGCGGATCAGGTGGCCGAGTCGTTCCGGCAGATGTGCGGCGACCTCAATATCAGCAACAGCGACTTCATTCGCACGACTGAGCCAAGACACCATCGTGCCGTCCAGGAGATCTGGCGACGGGTGGCTGCCGCTGGCGACATCTACAAGGGCGACTACGAAGGCTGGTACTGCACCGTCGATGAAGTGTTCGTTCCCGAGACGCAGTTGGTCAACGGCTCGTGCCCGACGTGCGGCGGCAAGGTGGAACGGCTGAAGGAGGAGAGCTACTACTTCCGCCTGTCGAAGTACCAGCAGCCGTTGCTGGATTTCTACGAGGCCAATCCCGAGTTCCTGCAGCCAGCATTCCGATTCAACGAGGTTCGGACGTTCGTGGCAGCCGGCCTCCAGGATCTGAGCATCAGTCGAACGTCATTCCGCTGGGGCATTCCGGTTCCCGACGATCCCGCGCATGTGATGTATGTGTGGTTCGATGCGTTGACGAACTACCTCACGGCGCTTGGATTCGGATCGGATGATGCCAGTGCGGCCGCGCGCGTGGAGCGATTCTGGCCGACAGTGACCCATCTGCTGGGGAAGGAAATCGTGCGCCAGCACGCGATCTACTGGCCCGCGTTTCTCATGTCGGCAGGGTTGCGGCCGCCGCAACGCATCGTGGCGCACGGTTGGTGGCTGATGGGCGGCGCGAAGATGTCGAAGTCCGTTGGCAACGTCGCCCGGTACCAGGACTACGTCAGCGTCTTCGGCGTGGATGCGCTTCGCTATTTCGTGATGCGGGAAATGCCGCTCGGCCTGGATGCGAACTTTTCAGACGAAGGCATCCTGACGCGCTTCAATTCCGATCTGGCGAACGATCTCGGCAACGTGGTCAGCCGCACCATGACCATGATCCATCGATACCGCGCAGGTGTTGTGCCTGCACCGGGAGAACCCGGCTCGCTGGACTCCGCGCTTCAACGTCAGGCCGACGGCACGATCGAACGGGTGAAGCGCAACTTCAGCACATACCAGATCACCGTTGCGCTGCAGGACACCTGGGAGCTCATCAGCGCCGTCAACAAGTACATCGTCGAGCGTGAGCCCTGGAAGCTTGCCAAGGATACCGGTCAGAAGGTCACGCTCGATTCGACGCTCTATCACGCGGCGGATGCCGTTCGAATCGTCGCCGCGCTCATCGATCCCGTCATGCCAGAAGCCGCCGATCGGATCCGTCGCATGCTCGGAGGCACGCAAGAGGCGTGGTCCACGCTGAAGTCCGGCACTCTCGCGCCGGGCACCACGCTCGGGTCGGTTGAACCTTTGTTTCCACGTATCGAGAAAACCCTGGAGGAATTGCGATCGATGGCCAGCGACAACGTCCCACCTTCATCAACACCTCACACGCCACCGACGGCAGCAACGCCCGCTACGGGAGCGGAGGCTCCGGCGGCACCGACCGCGGCCGCCCCTCAGCCGCCCGCTGCACCATCGACGGGAGCAGGCCGTATCTCGATTGACGACTTCATGAAGGTGGAGCTCCGCGTTGCGAAGGTGCTCGAGGCCGAAGCTGTGCCGAAGTCCAAGAAGCTCTTGAAGCTGAAGGTTGATACCGGAGTTGACCAACGGACCATCGTGGCGGGTATCGCCGAGGCCTACCAGCCGGAACAGCTTGTCGGCCGGACGATCGTTGTCGTGGCCAACCTCCAGCCAGCAAAGCTGATGGGCATCGAATCCCAGGGGATGGTCCTTGCGGGCAGTGTTGAAGGCGGACTACCGACGCTCGTCGGGTTCGACACCCCGCTGGCGCCCGGCGCGCGAGTGCGGTGATCGACTCTCACTGCCACCTCGCGGGCGAAGAGTTTCAGCCTGACCTGACGGACGTCGTGGCGCGGGCCGTTGCCGGCGGCGTCTCGGGTTCACTCGTCATCATTGCCGCGGAAGACGAGCAGGAGTACCTGCGGTCAGCAGACGTGATCGCCGTCTGGCCGGGCGTCCGGCTTTCAATAGGCGTGCATCCGCATGCCGCCGGGCGTTTTGCCGACAATCCCGCTCGCGCGGCGAGCCTGGTTGAAACACGCGTATCCGGAAACAGTTCCGCCAGGGCAGTGGGGGAGATCGGGCTCGACTACCACTACGAGTTCGCGCCGAAGGATGTGCAGCAGGAGGTGTTCCGGGCGCAGCTCGGGCTGGCCCGCCGGGCCCGTCTTCCCGTGGTCATCCACACGCGGGAAGCGGAGGAGGATACGTTCCGGATCCTTGCCGAGGGCGGCGGCGATCTTGTGGCCTGCGTCCTGCACTGTTTCACTGGCGACCGCGCAATGGCGCGGCGCGCGCTCGATGCGGGTTACTACATCTCCCTCGCGGGCATCGTGACGTTTCCTCGTGCGGTGGAACTGCACGAAGTGGCGAAGATCGTGCCGCTCGATCGGCTGCTCATCGAAACCGATAGTCCGTTTCTTGCTCCGGTTCCTCATCGCGGCAAGAGAAACGAGCCGGCGCACGTTGTGCGCGTCGCTGAAGCCATCGCGCAGCTGCGCGGCGTATCCCTTGAAGCCGTCGCCGATGCGACACTCGCGAACTTCGAGCGAGTCTTCGGCCCGTAACTGATACTCCAGACACGGATTAGCGCGTCGTGAGCGTTGACACCCCGCGGGGGATGTGTTCTGATCAACGTCGCGTGAATCCCGCCGCGCACAAGCCCTCCGCATCTGCCCTCGCACAGATGTTCGAGCCGATTCGCCAGGACCTCACCGAGGTCGAGCGTGAATTTGCGCGACACGTCCAGTCGCAGGTCGCCGTCATTCCGACGATCGGCAACTACGTCAAGGACAGTGGCGGCAAGCGCATCCGGCCGGCGGTCTTGTTGATGGCCGCGCGCATGGCTGGCTACACCGGCGAGCGTGCCGTCTTGTACGCCTCGGTCATCGAGTTCATCCACACCGCCACCCTCGTTCACGACGACATCATCGACGAGTCGGAGCTGCGGCGCGGCCGCGAAGCCGCTCACACGCGATGGGGAAATCACGTCACCGTCCTGTTTGGTGACTTCCTCTATCTCAAGTCGATGTCGCTGGCGTTGACGCAGGACAACATCGAGATCATTCGCCTCCTTTGCGACATCACCCTCCGGATCGTCGAGGGCGAGATTCACCAGTTGACCAAGAACGGCGTCGTTGAGCTCACCGAGGAAGAGCACTTCGACATCGTCCGCCGCAAGACCGCCTATCTTTTTGCCGGGTGCGCCAAGATCGGCGGCATGCTCGGCCCGACGACGCGCGAGCAGCAGGAAGCGCTGTGGGAGTACGGCTTCAACATCGGCATGGCGTTCCAGATCGTGGACGACCTTCTGGACTTCACCGGCGAAGAGCGGGTGTTGGGCAAGCCCGTCGGAGGCGATCTCGTGGAAGGCAAGATGACCCTGGCGGTCATCCATCTGCTTTCCAACGGTGACGATCGCGCCGACGCCCTTGTGCGCCGGATCGTGCGCGAGAGGGCGGCGACGATCGAAGAGTGGCGCGAACTCCGGACGATGCTGGGTCAGTCCCGATCGATCGACTACGCCAACCGCGTGGCCGTGCAGTTCGTCGAACGCGCCAAGCATGCCCTCTACGCGTTTTCGGCGGGACCAGAGCGCGACGCGCTGATGTTCCTCCCCGACTACGTCTTGATGCGCGATCGGTAAACTCGATCCCACTGGTCCACCTCGGACCTCAGTCTGCTCATGACGCCCGCCGAACGGATCGAAGACCTCCGCCGTCAGATCCGGCATCACGAAGAGCGCTACTACATCCACAACGCACCAGAGATCTCCGACGCGGAGTTCGATGCGTTGATGCAGGAGCTCCAGCGCCTCGAGACCGAGCATCCTGACCTGGTTCGAAGCGACTCGCCAACAAGGCGAGTGGGTGGCCGCGTCGAATTCGGCTTTGCGAGCGTCGAGCACGCCGAGCCGATGTTGAGCCTCGACAATGCCTTTTCTGAAGAGGAGCTGCGGGCGTTCGACGATCGTGTTCGTCGTGGACTGGGCAGCGGTGCTCCGGCGGATGTCGAGTACGTGGCCGAGCTCAAGATCGACGGCGCGAGCATCGCGCTGACGTATGAGCACGGCACGCTCGTGCGAGGCGCCACGCGTGGCGACGGTTCGCGCGGGGAGGATGTCACATCCAACCTGAGGACTGTCCGCGCGATCCCGCTCCGCCTGCCGGCCGATGCGCCAGAGCGCGTGGAGATTCGAGGCGAGGTGTTTCTGCCGCGCAAGGCGTTCGAGCGCACGAATGCCGAGCGACAGGAGGCGGGAGAACCAGCGTTTGCCAACCCGCGGAACGCGGCGGCGGGGGCGCTTCGCAACCTCGATCCCGGTCTGGTGGCGCAGCGTGGTCTCAGTGCGTTCTTCTACCAGCTCGTCGGTGGCAACACGGTGATCACCCACTCTGAGACGCTTGAGCGGATGAAGCAGTGGTCATTGCCCGTGGAACCGCACTGGCAAGTGTGTTCGGGAGTCGAGCGCCTCGTGGCGTTCTGCCGTGAGTGGGGGGAGCGGCGACGCACCCTGCCATTCGACACCGACGGTGTCGTGATCAAGGTCAACAACCTTGCCGACCGTCAGGTCCTGGGAGCTACGACCAAGTGGCCGCGGTGGGCGACAGCGTTCAAGTTTCCCGCCGAGCAGATGACCACACGTCTGCGGCGGATTGAGGTCAACGTCGGGCGGACAGGGGCCGTGACGCCGTTCGCCGTCCTCGAGCCAGTGTTCATCGCCGGCTCCACGGTATCGATGGCCACGTTGCACAACGTCGAAGATCTCACCCGGAAGGACATCCGCGAAGGCGACTGGGTCATCGTCGAGAAAGCGGGGGACGTCATCCCGCGCGTGGTGGGCCCCGTGCTCAGCCGTCGTCCACCCGAGAGCGCGCCCTGGCAGATGCCAACCGTCTGCCCGCGATGCGGCGCGCAGCTCCACCGTCCTGACAACGAGGTCGTCTGGCGGTGCGAGAACAACTCCTGCCCCGCACGGCTTCAGCGCGGACTCGAACACTTCGCCGCGCGCGGCGCCATGAACATCGAAGGCCTTGGCGAATCGCTCATTGCCCAACTGATCGCGGGCGGCCTTGTGACGGACTACGCCGACCTCTATTCGCTCGACACGTCTTCAATCGCCTCGTTGACCGCCACGTCGCTGCGCAGCGACGGCCGTGAGATTCAGCGCCGTGTCGGCGACAAGAACGCGGAAAAGGTCGTGGCCCAGATCACTCGAAGCCTGTCCAACGACCTGTGGCGTCTCATCTACGGTCTGGGTATCCGTCATGTCGGTGAGCGTGCCGCGCAGGTGCTGGCGGAAGGGTTTGGCTCCATGCAGGCGCTGGAAGCCGCGACGGTGGAGCAACTGCAGTCGATTCCGGAGGTAGGCCCGGTGCTTGCCGAATCAGTACGGAGCTGGCTGGACGAACCGCGGAATCACCAGCTCATCCAGCGGCTTCGCAAAAAGGGCGTGCGCATGGAAATGCCGCCCGAAGCGCGACAGACGAGGGCCGCTCCAGGGCCCTTGAGCGGGAAGACCTACGTCATCACCGGCACTCTGTTGTCGATGACGCGAGAGGAAGCGACCAAGGCCATCGAAGAACTGGGTGGGCGAGTCAGCTCTTCGGTCAGCAAGAAGACCACGGCCGCCGTCGTCGGTGCAGAAGCAGGAAGCAAGGCAGACAAGGCCCGGGAGCTCGGTGTGCCGATCCTCGATGAGACGGCATTCCAGGCTCTCGTCGGGTCCGCCGATACCAGGTGATTTTCAGGCTCGCGAAGACATGGGAACACCGGTGGTCGAGGCGTGGCCGGTCCTATAATAGGAAAAACATGACACGCAGGTTCGTGGCCGCCACGGTGTGTCTATCCGCGACGGTTGCCTTTCTCGTCGGGCTGGTCGTCGCTGGCACGATGACGCCTGCGCCGGCTATCTCGGCGACGACGGAGCGTCCGCTCATCGACCGGGTCACGCAGAGCTCGCGCGCGCTGTTGCCGTCCACCAGCGTGTCGTTCGCCGACATTGCCGAGCAGATCAACCCGGCCGTCGTCAGCATTGACGCAACCTCTCGGGGCGGCACCCGCGCCCGACGCCGTGCCGGTGGAGCACCTGATGTACCCCCGGCCGACCCATTCGACCAGCAGCCACGCGAGCGGGAGGGTCCCCGGCTCGGAACCGGTGCTGGCTTCATCATCGATCCCGCCGGCTACATCCTGACCAACCATCACGTCGTTGAAGGCGCCGAGCGCATCGTCGTCCGTCTCACCGACGGCCGTACGCTTCGGGGCGAGGCCGTCGGTTCGGACCCGGACACGGACATCGCGCTCATCCGCGTCGAGTCGCCGCGACCGCTTCCGTTTGCCCCAATGGGCGATTCCGATGCGCTGCGCGTGGGTGAGTGGGTGGTGGCGATTGGCAACCCTCTGAGTTACGAACACACCGTCACGGTGGGCGTCGTCAGCTTCATCGGCCGCAAGCTGTTCGACTCCTCGCTCGACCGGTACATCCAGACGGACGCAGCCATCAATTTCGGTAACAGCGGCGGGCCGCTGATCAGTGCGCGCGGGGAAGTGATCGGCATCAACGCGGCCATCAGCTCGCGGGCATCGAACATAGGCTTCGCGGTTCCCATCAACCAGGCCAAAACGATCCTGCCGCAGCTCAAGGACAACGGGCGTGTCTCGCGAGGCTACATCGGCGTCATGTTGCGCGACGTTGATCGAGATCTGCAGCGGGCCCTCGCGCTCAAGTCCGCAAATGGCGCGCTCGTGCAGGACATCACGCCGGACTCACCAGGAGCTCGCGCAGGCCTGCGAACCTACGACGTGATCGTCGCGCTCGATGGTGAGCCGATCGACGGCAACGACACGCTGGTGCGGTTGATCGCGGCGCGGCCCCCAGGCTCGAAGGCCATGGTGCAAGTGATGCGCGATGGCCGGCCGATGAACATCCCGTTGAAGCTTGCCGAACGGCCGCAGCGCGATCGCCGGGTCGCCAGCGCTGAACAGTTACAAGCACCTCGAGGCACGTTGCTCGGCCTGGCCGTGCGGGAAGTCGATGATCGGACGTCCGCTCGATTTGGACTCCCGGCCGGGGCTCGCGGTGTCGTCGTCTCCGGCATCGAGCCCATGAGCCCGGCCTTTGATGCCGACATCGAGCGCGGACACCTGCTGCTCGAGATCAACCGCCAGCCCGTTCGCAACATCGGGGACTTCCGCCGCCTCACCGACTCCGTGCGCCCTGGGGATATCCTGACAATGTATTTGTACAAACCCGAGCTGAATCAGCGCGCTCTCGAGACCCTCAAGATAGATCCCCGTTGAAGCCCCGTATCCTGGTTATCGACGACGAGGCGGCCATCCGCGATTCCGTGCGGATGATCCTCGAATATGAGCACTACGAGTGCATCGGTGCTTCGTCAGGCCCCGAAGGGCTGACCATCCTCAAGCGCGATCAGCCGGACATGGTACTGCTGGACATCAAGATGCCCGGCATGAGCGGCCTCGACGTGCTCGGCGAGATTCGCAAGGTGGATGAGTCCATCCCCGTGGCCATGATGTCTGGTCACGGCACCGTGACTGATGCGATGCAGGCGACCCGGCTGGGCGCATTCGACTTCATTGAAAAGCCGTTCACCAGCGAGCGCGTGCTCGTCACCGTCGCCAAGGGCCTCGAGGTCCGTCAGCTCAAACGCGAGAATCGCGAGCTCAAGCTGGCGATGGAGTCCCGATACGAGATTGTGGGGGATAGCCCCTCGTTGCGGGTTGTGCTGGAAGCCGTTCGCAAGGCGGCGCCCACCAACGCCACGGTGCTGCTGACCGGCGAGAGCGGTGTGGGTAAGGAGCTCGTTGCCCGAACCGTGCACCGGAACAGTCCGAGGGCCGGACAGCGCTTCGTGCAGGTCAACTGCGCGGCGATTCCCGAAGAACTGATCGAGTCGGAGCTCTTCGGCCACGAGAAGGGTTCGTTCACCGGGGCCACGGAAAAGCAGATCGGCAAGTTCGAACAGGCAGACCGCGGGACGATTTTTCTGGACGAAGTGGGCGACATGAGCCCCAAGACCCAGGCCAAGGTCCTGCGGGTGCTCCAGGAACAGGAAGTGGAGCGCCTTGGCTCAGCCAGGACGACAAAGGTGGATGTGCGGGTCATCGCCGCCACGAACAAGGACCTCGAGGAGGCCATTGCGCGCGGTGAGTTTCGAGAGGATCTGTTCTTTCGTCTCAACGTGATTCCGATCGTCGTGCCACCCCTTCGAGAGCGGCGAGCCGACATTCCGCAGCTCGTGCAGCATCTTGCCGCCAGGACGAGCGACGAGCACAACATCAAGCCCAAGAAGTTCGAGCCTCGGGCGATGGAAGCGCTGCAGCGGTATCGGTGGCGCGGCAACATTCGCGAGCTGAGAAACACCGTGGAGCGCCTGATGATCATGGCGGCGGGTGACGTCGTGCGCTTCGAGGACCTTCCGGTAGAGATCCGAGGCGGTGCGCCCGTGGCAACCGCGGCTGCGGCCTCGAACGACGTGCCCCAGCCGGCCGCCTCTGCCGCCACGCCGGCCCCCGCATCGTCAGCCGGGACCCTGCGCGAGTTCAAGGACACGGCCGAGCGCGCGTTCCTCGTGCAGAAGCTTCGCGAAAACGGCTGGAACATCTCCAAGACCGCCGACGTGATCGATACGCCGCGCAGCAACCTGTACAAGAAGCTCGAACAGTACGGCATCAAACAGGAAGTTGACGGCTAGTCCGCTCCTTCGAGCCGTTCACACTTCTGCGTTCTCGGTTCTCGGTTCGCGTGCAGGTTCCGCTGTTCGGCGCACGAACCCTGAACCGAAGCTGAAGCCGAACCGAGAAGCCAGAAGACAGCAGCGTGAACGATACGCGATAATCGAAAATGTCGCAGTCGGCCAGACGACCGCTGCTCCGGTCAACCACGGGCAACCGTGAAGTAGCTGGGGGAGAGGAAAGTCCGAACTCCGGAGGGCAGTGCGCCGGGTAACGCCCGGGCAGGGTAACTTGACGGATTAGTGGCACAGAAAATATACCGCCCCGAGCAAACCCGAAAGGGTGAGTCGAGGGGTAAGGGTGAAAAGGTGCGGTAAGAGCGCACCGCGTCCGTGGCAACACGGATGGCAGGCAAAACCCCGCACGGAGCAAGACCAAATAGGGTGGCGATTGGCGCGCCGGTGCATTGTGTGCCGGTGCAGTCAGGGAGGACGGCCCGTCCAAAGCCACCGGGTAGGTTGCTGGATCCTGCGAGCGATTGCAGGGCTAGAGGAATGGTCGTCTCGCCGTAGCTCTGCCAGGCCGTGAGGCCTGGTAGAGCGAAGGCGGACAGAATTCGGCTTACCGGCCGGCTGCGACACTAACTTATGACATATCTCGTTACCGGCGGCGCCGGGTTCATCGGGTCCCACCTCGTGGAAGAGCTGCTTCGACGCGGCGAGCACGTACGCGTGGTGGACAGCCTCATCACCGGCAAACGCGCCAATCTCGCGCACCTGCAGGGCGTCGAGTTCCTCGAAGGCGACCTGGCCGACATCTCAGTGGCACATCGCGCGGTCACAGGTGTAGACGTTGTGCTGCACCAGGCCGCGATTCCATCCGTCCCGCGATCGGTCGAAGACCCTGTGACGTCGAACCGGGCCAACGTGGACGGCTCGCTGAATCTGCTCGTCGCCGCGCGCGACGCGGGCGTCCGGCGCGTCGTCTATGCCGGATCGTCGTCTGCGTACGGCGACACCCCCGTGCTGCCCAAGGTCGAGACCATGCCGACGGCGCCGCTCTCGCCGTATGCACTGCAGAAACTCGTGGCCGAGGAGTACTGCCGGATGTTCACCCGGCTCTACGGCCTCGAAACGGTCACGATTCGCTACTTCAACGTCTTTGGCCCGCGCCAGGACCCGTCGTCGCCGTATTCCGGAGTGATTTCCCTGTTTGTGAGCGCGTTGTGCGCCGGCCGTGCGCCGACGATCCATGGCGACGGAGAACAGACACGCGATTTCACCTACGTGGCGAACGTCGTGGACGGCGTGCTCCGTGCCAGTGCCGCGCAAAACGTGAGCGGGGAAGTGATCAACGTCGCTACCGGGGGCCGGATCTCGCTCAACCAGCTGTTCGCAACGCTTCGCGATCTGATCGGCGGCTCGGTCGAGCCTGTCTACACCGAGCCTCGACGCGGTGACGTCCGCGATTCGCGTGCCGACATTTCGAAAGCGGAGCGCCTGCTCGACTACTCACCGACCATCACGTTCGAAGAGGGCCTCGAGCGGACGGTCGCGTGGTATCGATCGACGCTCGCCGCGGCCTCGTAGCGCGACTCCTTACTCGCAATCCTGGTGATCGCGACCGTTCTTCGCGACAGCGTTGTGATGTCGATCTCGAACCTGTAATCGGCATCCGCGCGCCGCTCTCGCGATTCCCGCGTTTTCAACTGCATTCCTTCGCGCGTGATATCGGCACTTTTGTTGCCTCGACATGTGATCAGCGGTACGGTCATCACATATATCCTCGAGGGAGTAGTTGCGTGGCGCACATCCTGGTCGTTTCCACCAAAGAATCAAAATCAAGCGCGAGGGTGAACCTGCTCGAAGCGAGCGGTCACAGCGTCGTGTTCGCTCGTGACTTCGACGCAGCCGCCAAGGCGCTGCTCGAACAGACGCCGGACCTGGTCATCGCGGACGTGCGCCTCGACGCGTACAACGGCTTGCACCTTGCGGCGCGCTGCCAGAGTGACTATCCGACCACATCGATGATGTTGCTCGACACCAAGGACGATGGGATCACGAGGACGGAGGCGCGGAGGCTCCGTGCAACATACTTGGTTGAACCCATCGAGGATGCCGACCTCCTCGCGCATGTCTCGCGCGCGACGGTCGTCGCGCAGGCCCCGCACCGCCGCTGGCCCCGTAAGCACCCTGCCGTCAGCCTCGTGGCCCAGGTTGCCGAACGTCCTGCCCGCATGGTCGATCTGAGCTACGGCGGCTTCCGTATCGAAATTCCGGGTGGAGACCAGCTGCCGTCGGGATTCGAAGTGGCCCTTCCGAGCTTTGGTGTCGCTATCCGCGCAAAGCCCGTCTGGACGCGTCACGCGCCGTCCGGCACGGTGTGGTGCGGGGCGGAGCTCTCAGACTCCGACATCCCCAGCATCATCGTCTGGCGACAGATCGTCGATACCGTCGCCGCCCAGGCCTGACGCGGTCCGCGGACCGATTCGGGCTGCTCGACGTTAGACAGAGAGCGGAATGCAGCAATTCGACGGCATCGAGTACGGCCGCAGTGCGGCCGTTGTGGCCGGCCTGGCCGCGCAGCTACGCGCGGTCTCGCGATCGCTCGCGGTCACCATCATGGTTCTTGCGGCGCTGGTCCTCGTGGGCCGGCTTGCGGCCGACCAGGCGCTTCCTTCGTTCGTAGAAGCGGTCACGTTTTCGACGACCTCGGCGTGGCTCTTCCTGCTCTCGAGCCTCGCCTTGCGTCTCGAGGATGCGGGCGGCGGCACGCTGAGGAGGTACGGCTACCTCTGTGCCCTTGGCGCGCTCGCAGGCGCCGGCATGTGCATGGGAGCGCTGGCCGGCTACGGCCTGGCGGACGCGGCTCAGACAGGGCTCGGTCTGGAGGACGGGTCGTTCATGTCGCCGCAGGCAGGCGTCGCGTTCGTCCTCCTGGCCGTGAGCCTCTTGATCCTGGATTGGGAGACCAGGTCAGGTGTGCGGCCGGCACAGTATGCCGCGCTCGGTGTGGGCACCATCGGTCTGGTGACCGTCGTCGGGTATCTCAACAGCGTCCCGTCCGTATACCAGCCCACGGCATTCCATCCCATCTCAATCCACGAGGCGATCGCGTTGATTCTGCTGGCCGCTGCGGTGCTCGCCGCGCGTCCCGAGCGAGGCATCCTGCGCCTGTTGATCAGCGACACCGCCGGAGGGTTCCTTGCGCGAAGCACCCCGGCCGTCGTGATTCTCGTGCCGATGGCGGCAGGATGGTTCGCCCTCAAGGGTCTCCGTCTCCAGTGGTATGGCGAAGGCGCGGCCATCTCGCTGCTCGTGTTTGGAACGATGGTCTTCTTCTCGATCCTGATCCTCCGGATCGCCCGCACGCTCGACAAAGCGGATCAACGGCATGCCGCGGCCGAGGAACTGCTGCGCCTTCGGGCGAGGCAGCGTGCCGCCGTCGCCGAGCTGAGTCAGCGCGCGCTCGCCGGCGCTGACTCCCTGTCGCTCGCGAGAGAATCGGTCCTCCTGGTCATGGATGCGTTGCGCGTCACCGCAGGAGAGTTCCTTGGCATCGATGGCGATGAAGGGCCACTCGTGGTGCAGGTTGGCATGGGTCCCGAGTTCAGCGGCGGTGCGGACCAGTCTCCACTCGCCGCCCGCGTCATGGTGTCAGGGCAGCCCCTGGTGATCGACGATCTCCCGGCGGAAATGCAGGTCCAGGAGCCTCGCCTCGAGACGCTTGGCATGATGAGCGCGGCGTTGATTCCGGTGCTCAGCGCGACGCAGATGTACGGCGTCCTGGCCGCCTATGCGACGGAGCCGCGCTCGTTCACCGAGGACGACATCCACCTTCTGCAGACCGTTGCCGCCATCCTCGCCGCCGCGAGGGATCGCGCCCTGGCGGAAGATGCCGTGCGCCTCTCGGAGCAGAAGTTTGCGGGCCTCTTCCGGTCTTCGCCTGACGCGATTGCCGTGGTCAGGGTTGCCGATCGCCGCGTGCTCGAGGTCAACGACGGCTTCGAGCAGATGACGGGGTACGCGCGAGAAGAAGTACTTGGCAGCAGCATCAACGACCTGAACCTGTGGAACGAGCCGCTGGCGATCGTCGGCGACACCGAGACGAACCCGTCGGCGCTAAACATGGAGCTGCCGTTCACGGTGAGGTCTGGCGACGTCCGC
>JABFSA010000060.1 GCA_013140775.1 Acidobacteriota bacterium
TCTCGATCCCATCACGGCGCACGAGATTGACGAACTGCTGGTCACCACCAAGCAAGGCGGCACCACCCTGGTTGTGGTCACGCACAACATTCCAAGCGCACGCGTCGTCGGGGACGCGTTCGGTCTACTGCAGGACGGACGCATGCTCATCCACGGACCGATTGAAACACTCGACGCCAGCGACGAACCCCTCGTCCAGGCGTTCATGCGCGCACAGGGAGGCGGCTAGTGGCTACATCGGCAAGACTCGCAGGCGTCGGAGTGTTCGTGCTCGGTGGCGTTCTCCTGTTTGCGCTTGGCCTGTTCCTCATCGGTGACCGGCAGATGGCTTTCGCCACCAAGTTCACGGTCTATACGGAGTTCACCAAGATCACTGGCCTGCAGCCCGGTGCGATCGTGCGTGTATCCGGAGCCAAAGCAGGATCCGTCACACAGATCGTTCCGCCCAGCTCGCCAACTGAGAAGTTCCGAGTACAGCTCGAGGTCATCGAAGACCTGCATCAGCTCGTGCGCACCAACTCGGTGGCCACGATCGAGACCGAAGGACTGATGGGCGGAAGCTATCTTGGGATCGGCACCGGGACGGACGACGCGGCGCCCGTCGCCGCGAACGCGACGATCGCCGGCAAAGACCCCTTCGACATCTCCGACTTGATGCAACAGATGGGCGACACGATCACGAGGGTGAACGCCACGATCGACGATCTGAAGGGCGGCGTGCAGGGCACGGTCGAGTCCATTGGCAATACGGTTGACAATGCCAACACCCTCATCACGGATGTGAGTGACGACCTCACGCGTCTCGTGACCGCGGCCGCGGCCATTACCGGCGACGCCGCAGTCATCGCCGAGGGGATCCGCAGCGGGAAGGGCTCGATTGGCAAGTTCGTGAATGACGACGAGCTGTATACGCGTATGACCGGCATCGCCAAGCAGACAAACGACATCGCGACGAGCACCAGGCTGGTCGTCGAAAAGGCCAAAGAGGCTCTCGACGGGCTCCAGTCGAAGGACGGTCCGGTTCAGGGGATGACCGCGGACGTGGCACAGACGATGGGTGATGCCCGGGCCGCGATGGCGGGCTTCGCGGAAAACATGGAAGCCCTGAAACGCAACTTTCTGGTGCGCGGGTTCTTCAATCGTCGCGGCTTCTTCGATCTCGCGGAGCTGACACCGGCCCAGTACAGACAGGGGGCTCTGACCAAGGGTAGCGATCGGCGAGTGGCTCGAGTCTGGCGGCGGTCCGACGAGCTGTTCGAGCCGGAACCGGATCGTCCGGAGAACGAACAGTTGAGCGAATCTGGCAAAGCATGGCTCGACTCCGCCATCGCGCCCTATCTGGAGCACCTCGCGTCCGGGGTCGTGATCGTTGAGGGTTACTCCCAGATGGGCACGCTCGGCGATCAATACCTGCGGTCGCGTACCCGTGGAGCGATCGCACGCGCATACCTGGTGAATACGTTCCATCTCGACCCGCAGACGACTGGGTCGATACCGCTCAGCTCGGACTCCGCCGGCAGTCCAGGCAATGAGCCGTGGGACGGCGTGGCGCTCGCCGTCATCCTTCCGAAGGCTGCGTTCTCTCCTCGCAAGTAGACTCGCCTGGTTGGTAGATGAACCTCTCACGCTCCGTGAGGGCGTGGCCTCCTCCTATTGGCTCAGGTATTGCCTGCTAGAGACCTGGATGCAGCGTGTCGCCGGGTCAGCGGACAACCGCGGCGATGTCATCCACTGTGGTGGTGAACGTAACTTGAGAGCGAAAGGAAAGACGTCATGAGCCCATTGGTTCTGCTGCTGATTCTTCTGTTGCTGTTTGGTGGCGGTGGCTTTTATCTCGGCGGACCAAGAGTCGGAGGAAGCCTTGGCGGGCTCATTCTGATCATCCTGATTGTTCTGCTGCTGACCGGCAGGTTGTAAGGCAGGCGGCGCGGGTCACCTCCAACGGTGAAATTTACAAACGTGCGGCACACACGCCTATAGCCAAGGAGAGCAAAATGCTGTACACCATTGCCGTCATCCTGTTGATCGCCTGGATGCTGGGGATCGTCGGAACGTACACAGTCGGCGCTTTTGTTCACGTGCTGCTCGTCGCAGCCATCGTTCTGGTGGTCGTCGGAATGCTCGGAGGGCGGCGATCGTTAGGCTGAATAAGCACTTGTGACCCCCAGGAACCCCATCGGGGGAGATATAGGCGCCGGAGGCTGGTGCCGATAGGTGCGGGTAATGGAGTCCATTATTCGCGTGCGCACCCTCCTGCGAGCTCTGTCGATTTCGCCCGTTCTGGCCGTCGTCCTCGCCTCGGCAACGCCGGTGTTGGGACAGGGCGTCCAGACGGGCACTCTCTCCGGGGTCGTTGAATCGGCTGACGGACAGCCGCTTCCTGGCGTCACGGTCGAGGCAACGTCCCCGAGCCTTCAGGGCGCCTCTTCCGCCGTATCGGACGCCAACGGCGTCTATTTCCTCAGGGGGCTCGCCCCCGGCACCTACACGCTGACCTACCAGATTCCTTCGTTCCGGACGGTCACTCGAGGCGGCGTGGCTGTGACGTCTGGCGGTCTCGCGAAGGTGGACGTGACCCTGGCACTGGCGGCCCTCACCGAAACCGTGACCGTCACGGCGCAGACGCCCTCCGTCGTCGCCAGCGCGCGCACAAGCCAGACGTATTCAAAGAACGACATCGATCTGCTCCCGGTTGGCCGAAGGCCCTTTGATATCGGTGAGCTTGCTCCTGGTGTCACGACCAACGCCGTCAGCGCGGTGCAACTCACGCTCGGCGGGAGCTTCGGCTTTGACAACGTCTTCATGGTCAACGGCGTGGACGTAAACGACACCGTCAACGGGTCTGCCAACAATTTGTTCATTGAGGACGCCATCGAGGAAACCACCGTGCTCACGCACGGCATTCCGGCTGAGTACGGACGCTTCTCTGGCGGCGTCGTGAACATCGTGACGCGCAGCGGAGGCAACATCTTCAGCGGAAGCTTCCGGGAGGGATTGTCGAATCCGAAGTGGATCGGCCAGACGCCGCTCGAGGAAGTTGCCGGGATCAAGCATCTGGACATCCTCGGCAAGACCCACGAGGGAACCTTCGGCGGACCTGTCGTCCGTGACCGCGTATGGTTCTTCAGCGCGGGCCGCTACGAGAAGACCAGTACCGCGAATACGTTCGCGCAGAACGGGACAGCGTACACGCGCACTGACACGAATCGCCGGGGCGAGCTCAAGGTCACAGCGACGGTCACGCCAGGCCAGCGCCTGCAGGCGAGCTTCATCGCGAATGCGACCGAGCAGGCCAATGCGTCAGCGCTCAACGCCGCGACGCTCCTCGACGCCGGGATGCTGACCACACGCGAGCTGCCCAACAGGATGCTCGCCGTCAATTACAACGCGGGGCTGTCGCAGGCGCTGTTCGTATCCGCGCAGTACTCAGAGAAGAAGCAGGGCTTCCGCAACAATGGCGGCACGAGCTCGGTGATTGAGGACTCGCCGTTCCTGACATTGGGTGCGACACCGGGTGTGCCGGCGAGCCTGTTTTATAACGCCCCCTATTTCGACGCGACGGACCCCGAGGATCGCAACAACAGGCAGCTGACAGGAAGCCTCGCCTATCTCGTTCCCACCGATGGTCTCGGCACGCATGAGTTCAAAACCGGAGCTGAACACTTTATTGGCACCGGCATTGGCGGCAACTCGCAGTCCTCGACCGGCTACGTCTTCGCGACTGACTATCTTGTCGGCCCCTCCGGCATCGTGCGCGATGCCACGGGCACGCCGATTCCAGTCTTCACACCCGGTGTGAGCCAGGCCTGGAACTTCCGGCCCGTTCGTGGAGCGAAGGTGGACCTCAAGACGACCTCCTGGTTTGTGCAGGACCGCTGGGTCGTCACGCGGAATCTGACGCTCGACCTGGGCACGCGTGTCGAGATGGTGCGCACTGATTCGACCGGAGGTGGCAGCAGCATCAGCGCATCGACCATCGTCCCGCGCCTGGCCGCCACCTACGATCCGATCGGTGATGGCCGGACGGTTCTTTTCGGAACCTATGGGCACTATTCCGGCAAGTACGGTCAGGTGCAGTTCGGCGTGCACACGAACGTCGGGCGCCCCGACGAAGTGGATTACGTCTACTCGGGTCCGGCAGGGCAGGGAAGCGACTTCAAGCCGGGCTTCGATCTGGCGAACTACCGGCAGGTCTCGTTCGCAAACTTCCCGACGGCGAACGTGCAGTTGGCCGACGACCTGCGGTCGCCCATTACGAAGGAGTTGACCGCCGGCCTCGGCCGTGAATTCGCCGACCGCGGACACGCGCGGTTCACGTACATCTGGCGCCGGGCGTCTGACTTCGTCGAAGACTTCGTGGATCTGTCACGTGGCGTGACCGACGTACCGCTCGTCGGACCGCTGACCAATCGCGTGTTCGAGAACACCGATGCCCTCGAGCGCGAGTATCAGGCAGTCATCATCCAGAGCGGATACCGCTTCGGGTCGAGCCTGAAAGTTGACGGGCACTACACCGGTCAGCTTCGTAACCACGGCACGTTTGCCGGAGAAGCGGCCAATCAGCCGGGCATTCCGTCGATGTATGGCAACTTCCCGGAAATCTTTGGTCCGGCGAACGATCGCCTCGTTCCGGACGGGCGGCTGGACAACTTCCTCCGCCACAAGCTTCGCGTGTATGGCACCTACACGCAGTCGATTGGTCGCGCGGGTTCGATCGATGTCTCACCGCTCTGGCGGGTGAACTCAGGCGCCGTCTATAACTTGACGGCCGGCATTCGCATTCCCGCCTCGCAACTCGCGAGGAATCCCGGATACCCGACGAACGACATCAGCGCAGCGACGCGCGAGACGGTGTTCTTCGGCGAACGAGGCGCTGAAGACTACAAGGGGTACGGCGTGCTGGATCTCGCGCTGTCCTACAACCTCAATGTCTGGCGGACGCTTCGACCCTGGTTCAAGGCTGAGTTCTACAACCTGCTCGAGAACCAGAAACTGATCGCGTGGGACCGCACCGTTTCTGCGAACGCGGCCGGTCCTCTCGACGCCAACGGCATCCCGACGGAATACGTCAAGGGCCCGCGGTTCGGGCAGGGGACGAGCGGTGCGCACTACCCGCAGCCCTACCTGGGTCAGCCCGGCGGCCGGGCGTTCAGGATGGCGTTCGGCGTCCGCTTCTAACAGTCGTCATCGCGCGGCGAGAGCCGCCCGTTCTACAATCGAATCGTGCGCTACCTGGTCACCGCGCGCGTGAAGCCCGGACGCCGTCAGGCGCTCGAAGAGGCGATCGTCACCGGCTCGCTCGGAGCCGGGTCGGTCGCCGGCAATGAATACCAGGACAACATGGCCACCGCGCGCGAACTCGCTGACGGCCGTGTGAAATGGGTTGAAACCTGTTTCTGCGCGACGCCGCTCGCGGAAGAGCGCGCCTACTGGGAACCCTACTTCGAACTGCTGAGCGTCAAAGACGCTCACGCCAGGAGCCGCTGCCGTGACGCGAACGGCAGCGAACCCTGGGCCTGCTGCGATTGCGATTGCACCGAGCGTCTCGAGCAGCGGTTGTCCACTCAGGGAAAGCCCTTCCGATCCTCGTAAGGCGCTCACGTCACCTCCGCCTGGATCCTCGTGACTCACTGGCGCAGAGCCGTCGTCGAGATCGTCGTCATCGGACTCGCCGCGGTGATGGCGTGGATACCCTTGCGGCCAGACGTTGTCGAAACGTGGTTTTCGACAGGCCTTTATCCACCTCTTCAACAGATCGTCACATCGCTCTCGAACGTCGTGCCCGTGGCACTTCTCGACGTCTTGTGCGTAGCCGCCATTGCAGGTGTTCTGTGGATATTGACTCGTGCAGTTGTCGAGGTCCGACGAGTCCGTCGGGTTGGTCCGGTGATCAACGCATTGCGGGTGCTCGTCACCAGTGCTGCAGTCGTATACCTCGTCTTTCTCCTGCTCTGGGGTCTCAACTACCGTCGTCTTCCCATGAGCGAGCGGGTTGAGTTGACGACTGGCGCCGTGGACCCTGCAGCGGTGGAGAAGCTTGGCGTTGAGACCGTGGAGCAGCTCAACGCGTTGCACGCCGAGGCCCATCGTGATGGGTGGATCAGCTCACCCCTAGAAGACGAAGCGCTGCGACGGGGCTTCGTCTCCGCTCAGGTCGCGCTGAGCGACGTGCAACCGGCCGCGCCCGGTCGTCTGAAGCGGACTATGTTCGGTCCGTACTTCCGATGGACGGGCGTGGACGGCATGATCAATCCGTTCGGGCTCGAGGTGCTCAGTAACCCTGACCTGCTTCCGTTCGAGCGTCCGTTCGTCGCCGCACACGAGTGGTCGCACCTTGCGGGGTACGCGGACGAGTCGGAGGCGAACTTCGTCGGCTTCCTGACGTGTATGAAGGGCAGTGTTGCGACGCAGTATAGCGGCTGGCTCTTCCTGTACTGGCAGGTCAGCAGCGAAGTTGACGCGGAAGCAAGGGGCCGTCTGTCGAAGTCGCTCGCCGAGGGCCCGAGACGCGATCTCCAAGCGATTGCGACCAGGCTGCGGACCGGCGAGCTTCCCTGGCTGCGAACCGTCGGATGGCAGGTCTACGACGAGTATCTGAAAGCGAACCGCGTCGAGGAAGGCATTCGAAGCTACGGCGCCGTCTTGACGCTGATCGTCAAAGCCCGCTTCGAACCTGATTGGACCCCGGTTCGACGAACACAGGCCAAACCCTAGTCCGGCACCATCACGACAGATCCGGCGGCGCGCTGGAGGCGATCCTTCACGGCTCGCCACAGCCCGTCTTCCTGCTCAAAGTCCCGGGCGAGCACGAGGCCTACCGCGGCGATGTCGAGTTCACGCAGGGCGGCGTAGAGTCGCGAGGCGACGTGTTCAGCGCGGCTGCCATCCCCGATGCCGGCAACGGTGACATCCAGACCCTCGAACGTTTTCACGTCATCGTCGGTCGCCAGGACCCCTACACGTTGACCGGTTGCGATCGCAGCGGAAGCGGCAGCGCGAACGGCCTCGCGAGTACTCGCCTGACGACCTCGGTAGAGGACCATCGGCGCTCGGGGTGAGTAGTGCCTGGACAGCAACCCCGGCGACGGCATGGGCATGTTGCCGTCAGCCTCCGTGGGCCGCACCGCCAGGGCGACTTCGGGAACGACGGCCCTGAGAGATTCCAGGCTCACCGCGCCTGCGCGCAAGACAACGGGTGGGTCGGTAGTCAGATCGACCACAGTGGATTCCACGCCGACGTCAGTGGCGCCTCCGTCCACCACCATGTCGATCCGGCCGTCGAGGTCCTGCAACACGTGCTCAGCGCGCGTTGGGCTTGGACGCGAAAAGAGGTTGGCACTTGGCGCGGCGATGGGCACTGTGGATGCCAGGATGAGCGCGTGAGCGACCGGATGGGCGGGGACTCGGATGGCAACCGTCTCGAGTCCCGCTGTGACTTCGTCGGGTACGGCAGGCCCTCGCCGCATGACGAGCGTGAGCGGTCCAGGCCAGAAGGCTCTGGCAAGGCGATCTGCATGAGTCGGTAACCCGAGAACGAGCGCCGCTGCATCGGTAAGCGCGGCCACGTGGACGATCAAAGGATCGTTGGCGGGGCGGCCCTTGGCCTCGAATAGTCGCAGCACCGCAGAACGATCCAGCGCATGCACTCCGAGGCCGTACACCGTCTCGGTCGGGAAGGCGACCAGGCCCCCGTCTCGAAGGCACCGGGCAGCACGGGCGATGGCCTCGGGTTCTGGTGATTGCGGATTGACCTTGAGGATTTCTGTCGTCACGTAGCCGATGCCTCGGCAACATTGGGGTTTCTACGACACGGCACCTCTGGGACTGTACCACCGCCCGTCAAAGCCCTGATGCACCGAACGGCCGTCGGCGTTACGCTATACCTATGACCGGCCGGCGACAGTTTCTGTCTTTCGTCGGGGCGTCCCTGGTGCTCACGCCGCTTGTCGCGTGGCTCTCGCGCTCTCAGCTACTGAGTAGGGACGCGAACGCGAACGTGCGGTTCCCGGTGGAGCGCAGCGACGCGGAGTGGCGAGCGGCTCTAGGTCCTGAACGCTACCGTATCCTGCGAGAGCGCGGGACCGAATGGGCCCATTCGAGTCCCCTCGATAAAGAGAAACGCAGCGGCGTCTTCGGATGTGCGGGCTGCGGTCAGCCGCTCTTCTCCTCCTCAACGAAGTTTGAAAGCGGCACGGGATGGCCGAGCTTCTACGCGCCGTTGGACGGCGCGGTGGCCACCTCGATCGATCGCGACTTCTTCATGGTGCGCACCGAAGTGCACTGTGCGCGCTGCGGTGGTCACCTCGGTCACGTCTTTCCTGACGGCCCGCCGCCCACGGGACAGCGATACTGCATGAACGGCGTCGCCATGACGTTTGAACCGATTGCGAGTCCGGCCTGAAAGGCGGGCATCCTATGCATCCCCAACGCTGGATACTCGTCGCAGCCATTGCGTTTGGAGGCGTCTATTACTGGCTGATTGGCGGATTCGTCGGCATGGCCAGCGTGCGCACTGAACTTGATGGGACGGTCGTTGCTGCTCCCGCGCAGCCAGGCATGGCTGTGGCCACGTTTGCGGCAGGCTGCTTCTGGTCTACCGAAGCCTTTCTCGACAAGATTCCAGGAGTCGTCTCGACCACGTCCGGCTACACCGGCGGGCGAGTACCCAATCCCACCTATCGCCAGGTGACGAGCGGTACGACGGGGCATACCGAGGCAGTCCACGTCGTCTTCGATCCGGCGGTCGTCAGCTATGAGGCGCTTCTGGATCACTACTGGCACAACGTGGATCCGTTTGTCTCGCATCGTCAGTTCTGCGACACGGGCGACGACTATCGGCCGGTCATCTTCGTTCACACCGAAGCACAGCGTGCAGCCGCCGAGGCCTCGAAGACTCGAATGCGAGATCGCTTCAGCAAAGCGGTGTTGGTTGAGGTGACGGCTGCTGTGCCGTTTTACCGGGCTGAGGAGTACCACCAGGACTTCCACAAGCGGAACTCCACGCAGTACAGCATCTACCGGTCAGCGTGTGGCAGAGATCGACGTCTCGCGGAAATCTGGGGCGGTACGTAGGTCAGCTTGTCTTCAACCTGAAATCCAAATCTGGCTCTGCAACAGAGGTGGGCTGCGCGGAGTCGCGCCGCTTGATTTCCTCCAACGCGGCTTCAATCGCACGCCTGACTTTCTTGTGGCGCTTCTTCACGTACACGAAGAAGCCGATAGAGAAGGGCAGGACCAGGATCATGCCAGGCCCGGTTGCGAGAGAGAAAAGGCCACCGAAGATCGCAACAACGCCCAGAAAGTTGTGAGCTGGCAGCAGGATCAGCTCGTTGATGCCGAACTCCGAGACACCGAACTTCCCAGTGCTGTGGTTGTAGCCAGCCGCCCAGTTGCTCTCCTCGTCACCCCGGGCGCACCAGAACAGCGTCGCACGATCGCCCGTTTTGAAGCCCACCGCTTCGACTTTGTTATCGATGGCCAATGGCGTCCCGCGCAGCGTGATGCTGGGATGAGAGCCGGTGCTGCTGATTTCGCCGGTGACCGCCCGGACCTCGATACGCTTCAAACCGACTTCCACGCGTCCAACCGTGTGTGGGTCCATGCGGCGGCTCCTGCTGTGTGAAGGACGGCGGATGTTACCACCCCCTGGCCGGAAAGGGGGGCCGAGGGCTATCCGCCCCGCGTGTGCATCTCGAGATGGGGATCGCGGCGCAGGGTGTCGATCGGAATCAGCGGTGAGCGATCGCGCGAGGCGAGCCGTGCCTCGGCGCCTCGATCGCGCCGGCTCTCCCAGGCGCGAGTGATGATGGCCGCGATCTCATCCGGCGTCTCGCCAGCTCGCAGTGGACCGCGGAGATCGATCCCACGTGACGCGTACAGGCACAGGTACCACATGCCATCAGCTGTGAGGCGACTCCGATCGCAGTCCTGGCAGAACGGCTCGGTGGTGGAAGAGATGATGCCGAACACCGTACCGTCCGAAAGGCGATAGCGATCCGCGGGCGCGGATGACACTTCCTCGACTGGCTCGAGGGTGCCGTAGCGCTCCGTCAGCCTCGCGAGCATGTCCGCTCTGGACATCACGCGATCCATTGACCAGTGCGTCGCACCGCCGACGTCCATGTACTCGATGAAGCGGACCTCGGCGCCGTAACGCTTTCCGAACTCGATCAAGTCAGCCAGTTCGTCGTCATTCGTCCCGCGGATTACGACGGAGTCAATCTTCAAGCCCGGGAAGAGCGGTGCGGCCGCTTCGATGCCCTCGAAGACCCGGTGCAGATCGCGCGATCGGGTGAGTTCGAGGAATCGGTCCGGCTGGAGCGTGTCGAGGCTCACCGTCAGACGATGCAGTCCGGCGTTGGAGAGCGCGGACGCGTGTTCGGCCAGAAGGATGCCGTTTGTCGTCATCGCCAGATCGCGAATGGCCGGCCTCGCAGCAAGGCGCTCGACGAGCGCCGGCAGATCGCGACGAAGCAGCGGTTCTCCGCCGGTGAGCCGCACCTTGTCTACACCGAGCGCGAGGAACCCATCGACCAGGCGTTCGATCTCCTCGAACTGCAGAATGTCTTCACGCGGCAACCACACGTACTCGGGCTCCGGCATACAGTAGCTGCAGCGGAGGTTGCAGCGATCTGTGACAGAGAGGCGCAAATTGCGCAATGGCCGCTGGAACTGGTCGAGGAGCACTACAGACATTATCAACCTGAACAGCTAACATCAGTAGTTCGATGCCTCACATTCTCGTGACCAATGACGACGGCGTACACTCTGAGGGGATTCAGGCGCTGGCCGATGCTGCCAGGCCTTTTGGCGAAGTGACAATCGTCGCTCCAGCCCAGGAAGCCAGCGCGATCGGACACGCCTTGACGCTGCGCCGGCCGTTGCGTCTCGAAACGCTGCGACCGGGCGTCTTCTCGGTTGACGGGACACCGACCGACTGCGTGAACGTCGGCATCATCCACGTCCTGCGGGCCAAGCCGGATCTCATCATCTCGGGAATCAACAAGGGATGGAATCTCGGAGACGACGTGACGTACTCCGGGACAGTGTCTGGCGCGCTAGAGGGGGCGCTGCTCGGGATACCCAGCATCGCGTTTTCGACTCAGCGAAAGGGTAGTCACCCGTTTGAGTTCGCCACGGCGGCAACGGCGGCTTCAGCCCTGATAGATGCCGTGCTGAGCCGGGGCATGCCGAAGTTCACGCTCCTGAACGTGAACGTGCCGCACGGTGGAAACAAGGGCTTCCGCGTCACGGTGCAGGCGAGGCGGAATCACATCACCGTCGTGAGCGAGCGCATCGACCCGCGGAACCAGGCGTACTACTGGATCGAAGAAGGGGAGAACGACTGGGAGCCGCACGACCGATCCGACTACCAGGCGGTCCGCGACGGCTACATTTCGATTACGCCGCTGCAGCCCGACATGACGGCGCACGACGCCCTTCGCTACGTCGAGGACCTCCCGTTGGTCGGCTTGGCTGAAGTACGCTAAGCTGGCTTGTTCGTCGGGGCGTGGCTCAGCCTGGTAGAGCACTCGGTTCGGGACCGAGGGGTCGGAGGTTCGAATCCTCTCGCCCCGACCATCACATCGACGAAAAGCCTGCGGCAACGCAGGCTTTTTGCTTGTACGGCGGGGAGTTCGAACGCTCGGTTCCCGAGTGGCCCGTTGCCTCGAACCGGGCCAGCCTCCACTCCTCTCGACATTCTCTCGACAATTCGCGTCCCTGGCACCGCGGCCGTCGGGAATTTGTGTGCCGCCGCGATACTGTTTCACAGTCGATGGGTTCCTCGATGGCAAGTTGGCGAGACCATCATCCACATCGGTCGCCACTAGCCCGTCAGGCGGGACGTATCTGGTTCGCCGCCCGTCTCGCCCTTATACTTCAACGGTTTGGCCCTCGCTCCCGGTACTCGACTCGGCGTCTACGAGATCACCGCCAAGATCGGCGAAGGCGGCATGGGCGCGGTCTATCGGGCCACCGATACCAGCCTCGGTCGGCAGGTCGCGATCAAAGTCCTGCCCGAGGTGTTCGCCCAGGATGCCGAACGACTCGCCCGGTTCGAGCGTGAAGCCAAGACCCTCGCGTCGCTGAACCATCCCAACATCGCCGCGATCTACGCCATCGAGAAATCGACCGGGCAGCACGCGCTCGTGATGGAACTCGTCGAGGGCGACGATTTCTCGCAGCGCATCGCGCGCGGCGCGATCCCGATCGATGAAGCTCTCCCGATCGCGAAGCAGATCGCCGACGCGCTCGAAGCGGCGCACGAGCAGGGGATCATCCACCGCGATCTCAAGCCCGCGAACATCAAGGTGCGGAGCGACGGCGCGGTGAAGGTGCTCGATTTTGGACTGGCGAAAGCGATGGAGCCAGTCGGCGTGATGGCGGTGAGTAACTCGATGGCGCCCACGATCACGACGCCCGCGATGATGACGGGCGTCGGGATGATTCTCGGCACGGCGGCGTACATGTCACCCGAGCAAGCCCGTGGGAAGACGGTCGATAGGCGTGCCGACATCTGGGCGTTCGGCACCGTGCTGTTCGAGATGTTGACCGGGCTGCGAGCGTTTGGTGGCGAAGATGTCGCGGAGACGCTGGCGAACGTCATCAACAAGGAGCCTGCGTGGGACGCCCTGCCGACGGCGACACCGACGCATATCCGCCAGACGCTGCGCCTGTGCCTCCGGAAGCCGCTACGAGAGCGCGTCCCTGACATCGGTGCCGTGCGCCTCGCGCTGGAGGGCGCGTTCGAGACGGCCACGCCGCAGACGACCGTGCCCGTTACCTCATCGTCGCCACGCGGACGGCTGGCCTGGGTGGCGTTCGCTGCCGCGGTGCTCGTGGCTGCCGCGCTCACTATTCCCACTTTGCGTCATCTGCGCGAGACACGGCCACCCGAGACGCGCACCGAGATCGTCACTCCCGCCAATGCCGATCCCATCTCGTTCGCCCTTTCGCCCGACGGCCGGCAGATCGTCTTCGTGGCCTCCGGTGATGGAGCCTCACGCCTGTGGCTGCGATCCCTGGCGTCCACCACTGCGCAGCCCTTGGCCGGCACCGACGGCGCGGCCTCTCCCTTTTGGTCGCCCGACAGCCGTTCGGTGGGCTTCTTCGCGGATGGCAGTCTGAAACGGCTCGACATCGGCGGCGGCGCGCCGGTAGCACTAGCAACAGTGTTCGGAGCAGCGCGTGGCGGCAGCTGGAACGCAGACGGCGTCATCCTCTTTGCCGCGGGCACAGGAGTCCCGCTGTTCCGCGTGTCCGCCTCCGGAGGTGCGGCGGCGGCGGTCACAAAGCTGGAGAACCAGGGGAGCCACCGGTTTCCGCAGTTCCTGCCGGGCGGGCGGCAGTTCCTGTTCTACGCGCAGGGCACGCCGGACACGGCGGGGATTTACCTGGGCGCGCTGGACGCGCCGGACACGAAACGGCTGACGGTGGCGGATGCGGCCGGGGGCTACGATCCCGCAGGGTGGTTGTTGTTTATCCGTGGAGGCACATTGCTGGCGCAGCGTCTGGACCTGACGCGGCAGGAACTGACCGGGGATCCGGTGACGGTGGCCGATCTGGTGACCTTCGACAGCGGCAATAATGCCAGTGCGGTGTCCGTCTCGGCCGCGGGACTGGTGGCCTACCGTTCCGGTGGGGCCAATCGGCGTCAACTGACGTGGTTCGACCGATCCGGCAGGGCGCTGGGCGCGTGGGGCACGCCGGATGGAGACGATCTCCAGACCCCCAGCCTTTCACCCGATGGCCGGCGCGCGGCCGTGCAACGCGCCGTACAACGCAACACGGACATCTGGCTGCTGGACGGCGCCCGCACGAGCCGGTTCACGTTTGATGCGGCCTTGGACCTCTGGCCCATCTGGTCCTCCGACGGCAGCCGGATCGTGCTCGCATCGACGCGGAAGGGGCAGACCAATCTCTATCAGAAGCCCTCGAGCGGCGCGGGAGCGGAGGCGCTGCTTGTGGAGTCCCCGCAAATCACGGTTGCCAGCGACTGGTCGGCAGACGGCCGGTTCCTGCTCTACTTCAGCATCGACCCGCGTTCGGCTGGTGACCTCTGGGTGCTGCCGACCGAGGGGACCCGCACGCCCCGGCTGTTCCTGAAGACCGACTTCATGGAACGTTGGGGCCAGTTTTCGCCCGACGGCCGCTGGGTGGCGTACGAGTCGAACGAATCGGGGCGCGATGAGATCTACATCCGACCCTTTACGGCAACTGCGGCGTCGGGAGCCGGAGCCAATCCCGCGGCCGGGCAGTGGCAGGTGTCCACGGCGGGCGGCATCCATCCGCGGTGGCGGGCCGACGGCCGGGAACTGTATTACCTCGGGCCGGCGGGCGAGATGATGGCCGCGCCGATCGTGGCCACGGCCACCACGATGGAGCCGGGAGCGCCGGTGGCGCTGTTCCCCACGCGGATATACGGCGGCGGCGTGGAGAATGCCCGGGGCCGGCAGTACGACGTCGCGCGCGACGGCCGCTTCCTGATCAACGTGGAGCTGCCTGGCGACGCTGCACCCGTCACGTTGATTCAGAACTGGAATCCAGGGAACTGACGCTCGTGCCCGATTCGTTCTCGCAACTGACTTTTCGGCTCCACGCAACCCAGCGTCTGTTCGAGCGCGGAATATCCATCGACGATGTCCGTCATGTGGTCGAGGGCGGCAACGTCGTTGAAGATTACCCCGACGATCAACCCTATCCGAGCCGCTTGCTACTCGGCTGGTGTCAGGGCCCGTACACGTCGTCTGTGAGCACAACTCAGGGGAGCGAGAGATAATCATCGTCACGGTCTACGAGCCAGACCCTCAGAAGTGAGACAGTACATTCGCCCGGAGACGAGCATGATGTGCGTGATCTGCAAGCAGGACGAGGTCCGGTTGGGAAAGGCGACGGTCGTCTTCGAACGCGCTGGGACCACGGTGGTGATTAAGGGCGTCCCCGCGAGGATTTGCGCCAACTTCGGCGAAGAGTACGTCGGCGAACTCGTCACCGGAGAACTGCTCCAGACGGCCAATGCTGCCGCAGTCGCCGGTGTCCAGATCGAAGTTCGAGAATACGTCGCCGCGTAACGTCCGACCCCGAGGCGAAGAAGTCGCTTCGCGGCGGATTAGTCCCCGTACGTCGGCAAGGGTTTAGGAATCGACCGCCAGCATAGCAGGGGACACGCCAGAGCGACGACCATACCTACCGAACGGTCGTTGTACGCGGCCCCAGAAACCGTCGCGAAGGTGATGGTGACACGGCGCTCGCCGTGCTCAAGGCTCGTCGCTGCGCTCCGCCCCGAATGCGTGGGCTCACGGCCCTGACCACGGCTCCGCGTCGCGTTCACGGCATCGACCGCCGGTTGACGCAGGGCCGGCCCGCCACACGAGCTCTAGCAATACACGCGTTCTGGCGCCGGCGTAGGCCCGCTGCTAGAATCGTGGGCATGGCGCACGCAGCCCGAATCGTGACGTGGAACGGCAAGGACCTTCCGGCGGAGATGCGGGAACTGCCGGCAGGTCGGTATGTCGTCGAGTCCGTCGACCTCGAAGCGCCGTCTCTTTCCGCTGAGGAGGATGCGGGTATCGAAGCGGCTCTGGAGTCATACCGGCAGGGGCGCATCGTGGACGCCAAACGCGCTCGCGAGATCATCGACGCGACCCTCGGGCGGTGAACATCACCTACGCCGAAGAAGCGATCGCGGACATCCTCGACGCGATCGCCTACCTCGCCGAACGGAACCCGACCGCCGCCTCACATCTGGATGCTGACCTCGCCGCATGCATCGAGCACCTGGCGGCCGGCGAGTTCGAAGGTCCCCTCTCACGCCTCCGCTCCGGCTCCTTCGTGCGGAGTTGGCCCGTTCCGCCGTTCCGGATCTACTACCAGCGCCAACCCGGGCGAGTTGCTGATTCTGCGCGTCTACCACCAGACCCGCCGTCCAATCGTACGGTAATCGCGGGGCCGAAGACGCCCTGGGCGACAAGAGTGCGGGTGTCTATCTGTAGCAGTTCGACGTCGCGCCCAACGGCCGCTTCTTGGTCAACGTCAACACCGCCGACTCGTTTGCCGCGCCGATCACGCCGCTGATGAATTGGCAGCCTGGCGCGAAGAAGTAGCGTCGCGCGAATAGGTCCTGGGAAGTCGGCAAGTGTCTATCGATCCGGCAGGGGGCTTCCAGGGGGCCGACCCCAAATCGATAAACCATCCCAGAAGCAATCCCCTCCGCGCGGTCTTGCACCTCACGCTGTAATCGTCTTGGCGCCGTGCCAAGCCTTGGGATAGAGTCAGCCCACTTTCCTGAGTCCTGTCGCGACGTGCCGGGGCGCGCTCCGGTCACATGCTCCAGCCCTCATCAAGGTTGTTACTGCCGTCCATCTGACCACTTGGTCGGGGATGGTCGCCTCACAATTGGCCGACCACATGGAAAGGGAAGTCACATGCCATCACGTTTACGGATCGCCGCACTGGGTCTCATGCTCATCGCCTACCCCCTCGTGGGTGCAGCCCAGGTGCCGCAGAGCTACCTCGGCAACTGGAAGATGAACGTCGCACAATCCAAGTCCACGACGCCGCTCAACAGGAGCAACACAGTACGCGTCGAGGCCGCGCCTGGTGGTGCCGCGAAGTTCACCATAGACACCGTGGATGCGACGGGTAAAGCCACACATGATGAGTACGTGACGGCCTTCGACGGCAAGGCTGTCGATGTAAAAAGTGCGGCTGCGCCGACCACGCGCACCTACACCCGCATCGACGACCGCACCTACCAGTATGTGACGAGAGTCAACGGGAAGGTCACCACGACGACTCGAACCACCATGGCGGCAGACGGCAAGACACGCACACAGGTCTCGACCGGCACCGGTGCGGACGGCAAGCCGGTGAACACCACGACCGTGTACGACCGGCAGTAGATCGGCCTTGGGAGAGCAGGCCACAGTAGCGGCGCGGACTCGCGTGAAGTGAAACAGTAACCGCGCGTCCCACGCATCGCCGGGAACGGCATCGCCCGATTCCGGCGACCGCGCTCACGTTGACAGTGCCGGGACGACCCCAGATATGATGCGCTGCGTTGATGCCCACCACGAGAGACGCGGCTCGTGTCGAAGAGAGAGAGGACCTGTGAATCCAACGAGATCCCGTAGCGGAAGGACCTGCCTGCGTGTCGGGCTCGGCTGCGCGCTGGTGGCGGCGATGAGCCTCCCCGCGCTGGCCCAGAAGGCCCCCGCCTACAAGGTCGATGCGTCATGGCCCAAACTGCCGCTGCCGAACAAGTGGACGTTCGGGGGTGTCACCGGCCTGACCGTGGATGCCAACGACGTCGTCTGGGTCGCCAACCGTCCCGAGGTGGACAATACGGAGGACTACGCGACGTTCGATCCGCCCAAGGCGAGTTGCTGCGTGCGGTCGGAATCGATCATGGCGTTCGACACCGTGGGGAACTTGCTCCACGCCTGGAGCGACCCCAACGTCACTGGCGAGCAGCACATGCTCCTGGTCGATCGGAAGGGACAAGTGTGGGTGGGGTCGGACACGTTCCGGATCTACACCAAGGACGGCAAGCTGCTCGCGACGATGCCGCGCGCCCCACGACCCACGCGTACGGCGCCAGCCGCGGGCGGCTCTCCGGACGGGGGCCAGGGGCGAGGTGGCCGAGGCGGGGGTGGTCAGGGCGGAAGGCTACGCACGCAAGAGACCCCGTTTCCGGCCGGCATCGAGCTCATTGCGGGTGCCATCGAAGGCGCGGACTTCGATGAGCCTGCCCGCGAAGTCTACGTGACAGACAGCTACCTCGGCGGGCGCATTCTGGTCTTCGACATGGACACGCTGCAATTCAAGCGCGGCTGGGGTGCGTACGGCAAACCGCTGGGACAGATCAGCACAGAGCCGCGACAACCGCTGGTCGATCCAAGCAAGACGGTCACCGCGCCGAACAAGGACTTCGTCAGCCACCTGACGATCGCTGTCTCCAAGGACGGCATCGTCTATGCCGCCGACCGCCGCGCCGACCGGATCCAGGCCTTTACCAAACAGGGCACGTTCTTGAAGGAGCACTTCATCGCACCGGACACGCTGGACCGCGGGTCCACAGGCGGGATGGCCTTCTCGGTCGATCCGGCACAGCGGGTCCTGTTCGTGAGCGACATCATGAACAACGTCGTCTGGGAACTGAACCGTGCCGACATGAAGGTGCTCGGCAGCTTCGGCTACTCCGGACGCAATGCCGGGGGATTCCACTGGCTGCACATGATCGCCACCGACTCGAAGGGGAACATCTACACGGGTGAGGTCGACACCGGGCGACGCATCCAGAAGTTCGTACTGCAGCCGTAGAGCGAGGGGCTCAGCCCAGTGTGAAGTCCAACTGGTCGCTCCCACCTGCCAGAGGCATTGACACGGCGCGGTCGGTCATCGAATCCTCTCGCCCCGACCACAATCTTAGAAAGAAAAGGCCGGACTCCTTCGGGAGTCCGGCCTTTTGTGTTTCGGGGAGCGCCAGAAATGCTTACTGTGTCTGCTGCGTAACAGCCGGCGTGGTGGCAGGGGGCTGAGTCAGATTCTTCTTCATCCAGCCGTCAACGAACTTGATGATGTCGTCGCTGTTCTTTTCCAACATCATCATGTGGCCGTTGCCCCGCATGCCTGCTTCCTCCAACCGCACAAAGTCGGTCTTTACTCCGGCCTGGTTCAGCCACTTGGGAATGCAGGGATCGTAGACGCGGTGATACGTACCGTTGCCGGATATGGAGAGCACGCGGATATCCTTGAAATTGACGAGCTTTCGCGCGGGCTCGACCTGCATCCAGCAGCGCACCTCATCGGGCCGTTCGGACTTTTCCTCGAGTCGCACGTTCAATTCCGACGGCGAGGTGATCGCCGGATCGAAGCGGAACGGACTCGTCGTGAGGCCCCACGAGTTCGGATCTCTCGCTCCGGGCAGAACCTTGGCCGTATCCGCACTGCCAATCTGCGGCCCACCCGGCTCGACTGTGACGATGCCGCGGACCAGCTTCGGACGCCGTTCGGCGACATCAAACCCAACTCCGCCACCTTGCGAGTGCGTCAGCAAAATCACGGGCGTGTTGAGCGTATCCAGCAGCGCGACGGCCGCATCGCGCGCTAGATCGGTGCTGGCGTCTGCAAAATGCACCTGCGACTTGTTGAACGTGTCGAAGATCGGATCGCCGACCTTGCCCGTTCCGGGCCACTGCGTATGGTTGGCCTTCAGCGGGAAGTCGCCTCGGGCCGCCACGTTGGTCCAGATCTGCTCGAGCTGATCGGCGGTGCGGATGCCAATGTTGCCGTCCCATCCAGGAACGTAGGCCGAGCGGCCTCGCGCCGGATAGTCCACCATGTAGACAACGTACCCCTGCGAGATCAGGTAATACGCCCAGCCCGGCCGGCCGTCCGGCGTCTGCTGCCAATCCACTCCCGTTTGCCCGTTCCCGTGGAACAAGACGATTGGATAGGGCTGCCGAATCTGCTTCGGTACCCAGACGTCCATGTACATGGCGCCCCGCATGACCTTGTTGCCGGCAAGGTTCCCCATTGCCGCGTTCGCCTCGACGTACTGTCCGCCGGCGTAGTAGAAAGCCTTGCTCGCCAGGTTCTCGGTGGAAAAAGTCGGGATCGCTGCCGGAGGCATCGCCCGCGAAGGATTCGGCGCGGCCGCCAGGGTGTTCTTGCGCAACCAGTTATCGACGAACGCGATGATCTGCTCGCTGTTGCGCTCGAACATCATCTGGTGTCCGTTGCCGTTCATGCCGACGTCTTCCAGACGGACGAACTCAACCTTGGCACCAGCCTGGTTCATCCACTTTGGAGCGCAGGCATCGTCGGCGCGGTGATAGCCGCCGTTCCCGGAAATATTCAGTATAGGAATATTCCCCCAGTTGACCAGCTTGCGCACCGGGTCCCTCTGCATGATGCAGGGCTCTTCGCCGGGTCGGTCGGGTGGCGCTTCATACGTGCTGAACTGGTTGACGTTCGTAATCGGCGGGTCGTACTTGAAATTCGGACTTCTCACGCTGCCGCCAGGCTCGGCGATGATCATGCCCTTCACCTGATTGGGCCGCGCTTCGGCCACCGCGTAGGCCACGCCGCCGCCTTGTGAGTGCGCGAAGATGATCACCGGGCCGCCGATCGTGTCCAGTAGCTTGAGGGCGGCCACGCCCGCCTGCGCCGTAGCGGTCTGAGCGAATTGCACCTGGCTCTTCACGAACGTATCGAAAGCCGGGTCGCCCATCTTCCCTGTGCCTGGCCACTGGGTGTGATTGTCCTTGAGGTAGTAGTCGCTCCGTTCCCTCACATTCGTCCAGATCTCTTCGAGCTGGTCGGCCGAGCGGATGCCGATGGTGCCGTCATGCCCGGGCACATAGGCCGATCGCCCGCGCGTCGGATAGTCCACCATGTACAGGACGTAGCCCTGCGCGAGCATGTAGTAGGCCCAGCCGGGACGCCCGTCCGGCGTCTGCATCCAGTCAGTGGCCGTCTGGCCGTTACCGTGGAAGAAAACGACGGGATACGGCTGGCGGATTTCCTTCGGCACCCACACGTCCACGTACATGGCGCCGCGCATAATCTTCTGGCCCGCCTGGTTCGGCGCCTTGGACTCGACGTAGTCGCCGCCGGCGTAATAGAAACCCTGGCGCCCCAGGTTTACGGTGGAAAAGATGGGAATGGCCTTCGGCGGCGTCGCCTTCAGCGCGAGTCGCGAAGTGCTCTGATTGTTCGCGTTCTGGGCCTGCGCGTCTTGCGCGTACGAGACCGAATAGGCACCCATCACGAGGGTCAACAATCCTGCAATGATGATCCAGGTCTTTGGCTTCATCGAATTACTCCTCCGCTTTCGCTGAATGGCGGCCCCGACCCGCCTCTGGATGGGCATAGTACCGCCACAGCAGTACCCCATTGCAAGACAATCCGGTTCACTATGACCGACGCCGACGTCACGGCCGTCACTCTCTTTCAGGCGACGATGGCCGTGCCGGGCCGAGTGATTCCCAGGGTTCCGGTCATCGAACGCGCCATCGGGGTGGGCGAAGCTCGCTTCGTGCAGGTGGGATGCGCGTCTTGCCACGTTCCCAGGCTGCCGCTGACCCAGGACGGATGGATCTTCACCGAGCCGAGTCCGCTCAACCCTGCGGGGAATCGGCGTGTGAAGGATGGCCCCATCCTGAGCGTGGATCTCACGGCTCAGGAATTGCCCCAGCCGCGACTACAGCCCGAGGGAGGGCTGCTGTGGGTACCCGCGTTTACCGATCTGAAGCTCCACGACATCACCGACGGCCCAAACGATCCGAACCGCGAGCCGGTGGACATGAACGAGCCGGCGGGCAGCGAAGCGTTCTTCCGAGGTAACAGCAAGTTCGTGACGCGAAAACTCTGGGGCACGGCCAACGAGCCGCCCTACTTCCATCACGGCATGTACACCACGCTGCGGGAAGCCGTGCTCGCGCACGGTGGCGAAGCCGCGCAGGCACGGGCCGCGTTCAATGCGCTGCCGGAAGCTGAGCGCGACGCGATCGTCGAATTCCTGAAGTCCTTGCAGGTGCTACCACCGAACACGCCCGCCACGGTGATCGACGAGCGTGGTCAGCCACGCGATTGGCGCTCGATCTTCTAGAGACATCTGCGTCTCACGATCGAGAGCTCATCTGCTCGCTCACCCTGCTAATCAATCAACCCAGCTCGTGCGAGGTCGTCCCTGGTGGCGCCAGGACCAAGCCCGGCGTCGTATACGGCCTGAATCGCACTGATATCAAACGGGGAAAGCGTGACCTTGTCCAGCGGAAGACCGCTGGAGCTCATAAGCGACTTGTCTCCGCCACCAATCCGCGTGGCCTCAACGTGACATAGACCCAGAACCGCATGTCCCAGTTCGTGCGCGTAAGTCAGGTTGGAAGCCCTCGACAACTGGAATGCGCGGCTGGAAGTGGTGGCACCAGAGTTCGGAGTAAGTATCGCGCAGCCCGTCGCAGTCGTGTTGCAGGGCAGCACATCGACGAGCGACGTTGACACCTGCCCGGTTCGCGGCTGCGGATCGACGTCGTTTGTAGGGACAATCGTGACTGATGTCGCACCCCTGGTCGCGATCGCCGCGCTGTCGAGAAGGGAGCGGATCGCCGGAATCCTCTCCTGCGGAATCGTCGACCCAAGCAGAACCGCTACACCTTGGCCTCGAGAAAATCCGCGCAATCGCCCATTCACAGCGCAACCGCCGCGATTACCGTCGGCAGGACCAAGAAAGCCGGTTCCGAAGTACAGGGCCTCGATGAACTGGCGAAGACTGAACGCTGAGGCTGTGACCTCGTTGGACGGTTGACTCGTCACGTCGGCGAGACGGGCTCGTACTCGAGCGTATACCGTGCCGGCCCGCACATCTCGCGCAACGTAGGATAAGGCGCTCCCGGCGTCCAGGACGCCGATGTCTGTTCCACCTTGAGTGGACCCCAACTCGACCGAGAACGTTGCACCGGCACCGATCACACTGGAAGTCCACCTCAGCGTGAGTTCAGCTCCAGTCAACTTTGGCGAAACGTCAACGGCCAGATTCGCTGGGGGCACTGCCTGTGGCGGAGCAACCGGGGGCGGACCGGATGGGGCCGTCGGGGAGTCCGACCCTTTTCCACCTCCGCAGGCGGCCAGACACACAATCAAGGCAAGGGCGACTGCAACGCGAACTTCAATGCCTCGCCTCCGGAGGAGTCTCATCGTGACGATCTGCCCAGAGAAACGATCTGGGTGGTGATCTGCGCAACATTCTGGTGCGAGCCCTGGACACGGTAACTAGTTGAGCCTCCGCCCGTGGTCACACCACTGCCGGTCGTGTTGAATGTCCAGGTGCTGGTGCTCTCGAGTATGAGCCCGGCGTAGCCAAACGAGGTGTAATCATCGACTCGGGAATGGGTGACGGTGACAGATCCGTCAGAGGCGATAAGAACTGAGACCGGCGGACTGTAGGTAGAGATGCCGGTTGTGTTGTTTGTGCTTTCCCACATTCGCCACATCAGAGAGTCTGCGGTTTGAGCGACGATAAATCCCATAGGGTACCTGGCGCCGGTGCCCGCCTGGAATCTCGGGCAGAAAGCTGCTGGGAGGGCAGCCGTCTGGGCGCAGGTGAGCACCGTATTCGTCCCTTGCCACGTGCGCTGGTAGTAAGGAACGACTTTCAGCTGGGCCTGACCCTGGCGTCCGCCGAACTCCACGTAGATGTTCGCCAGCCCAACGGCGACCCCGGTCACGACGCCGGTGTCGGTGACCGTGGCCACGTTGGTGGAGTCGCTGCGCCAGCCCGACGTAATTGCCTGGGTGCTGCCGTTGGACAACGCGGCGGCACCGGTAACGTTCGTCGTGGCTGCCCGGATAACCGCCGGGCTTGCCAGTGCCACCGTGATGGACGATACCGTTGGCGGAGGTCCTCCGATAGAACTCGCCGCCGTGGGGCTCGGCGAGCTACTGCTCGATGAACCACCACATGACGCTGCCAGCACGACAAGGACAAATAGGATCGACCTCAAGACCGGCGGAGCCTACCAGTGCGCGAATGAAGCGTCAAGATGTCGTCCATCATCCACACCGAAGAAACGCTACCTTGGCCAGGGTCATCTGCTCTCAGGATTGAGAGCGATCTTCACCGGAGGCTGTTCGATACCCGAATTCAGGTACGATCCCACCCTTGATGCGTTATCTGTCCTCTGTCCTTGCTCCCCTCGGCATCCTGCTGTTCGGCTCCCTCGCCAGTGCACAGACTGATCCGGACGCCGTCCGTGCCAGTAAGCGTATCCGGCCACTGCGCATCACCGAGCCCATCGTCATTGACGGTCGCCTGACCGAGCCGGCGTGGGCGCTTGCGGAAGTCGGCGCAGACTTCTATCAGCAGGAACCTGCCGAGGGAACGTTGACATCGGAGCGAAGCGAGATTCGCTTCCTCTATGACGACGACGCTCTACTTTGCGGGAACGTTTGCGGACAGCGACCCTCGCGGCCCCATCATCGACGACCTCAAGCGCGATTTCGAGGGGCGCAACGGCGACATCGTGGGGCTGAGCCTTGACACATTCGGTGACTACTCCGCCTACAACTTCAACGTCAACGCCGCTGGAGTCTTGCGTGACACGCAGTCCTATGAGGACGGACGGCTGTTCAATGCCAACTGGGATGCGTTGTGGTCGGCATCGACCCAGCGCTCGGAGGGTGGCTGGACGCTGGAAATGCGTGTGCCGTTCAAGTCGATGCGGTTCCCGGACGCCGAGGAACACGACTGGGCGATGAACGTATTTCGCCTCATTCGCCGAAAGAACGAATTTACCTACTGGTCGCCCCAGCCTCGGCAGTTCACCGCTTACAAGATCTCCTACGGCGGACGGATTTCGGGCATTCGGGATGTGCGCTCCGGACGCAACCTCCAGATCAAACCGTTCTACACGGGGGCTGCCTCGAACCTGCGTCTCCCGAGCCTCGACCGGCGCTGGGACGGCGACGGTGGGGTCGATGTGAAGTACGGAATCGGCACGTCGCTGGCGCTGGACCTCACGCTTCACACGGACTTCTCCCAGGTGGAAGTTGACGAGCAGCAGATCAATCTGACGCGGTTCTCGCTCCTCTTTCCTGAGAAGCGGGAGTTCTTCCTGGAGAACCAGGGAGCGTTTCGCATTGGCGACCTGAGCGGCCGCACGCTCATACCGTTTTTCAGCCGCCGCGTCGGACTGTCCGACAACGGTCAGCCCATTCCCATCATCGGCGGAGCGCGACTGACCGGCCGGCAGGGTGACTACACGCTCGGCCTCCTGAATATTCAGACGGAGCGCTTCGACGGGCGTCCGGCCGACAACTTTTCCACCTTCCGGGCCGCGCGCAACTTTGGCGGGTCGTCCATTGGCGGCTTCTACCTTGGCCGCGAGGCGTCCGGCCCCGACTTCAACCGCGTCGCCGGCGCAGACATCCGTCTGAACATGCGTCAGACGATGGAGCTCTTCGCCTTCGCGATGAGAAGTGAAGCGGCCGGAGCGCCAGGTGGCTCTGCCGGGCGAGCGTCGTTCAGCGTCTCGCAGCGGGCCTATTCGGCCGACGTGTCGTATACGAACATTTCTCCTGAGTTCCGCAACGACCTGGGCTTCATCTCCCGGGGTGACATCGGTCTGGTGGCGTGGGATGTCGCGCGACATTTCCGCTCCACCCGCCAGGGGGCTCGACTGCGTGTGCTCTCGTTTGGAACGCTGGGTGAGCGCTTCGACAACAGCAGCCACACCACGCTGAACAGCCGGCGCGTGCGCGCGTATTCGCGCCTGAACTTCTCGGACGGGGGGACGTTGAACGTCAATGCCGACTCAAACTTCGAGCGGCTGCTTCAGCCGTTTCAGGTCAGCCGAAACGTGGCGATTGCCCCGGGCGAGTATCGCTTCACCCAGGCGATTGGTGGTTACACGTCAAACGCCAGCAACCCGTTGTCCTTTTCAGCCGACGTGACGGCCGGCGAGTTCTACTCGGGGACGATCCGGGGCGTCACTGGCAGCGTCCGCTGGCGCGTCAACACGAACCTGTCTGCGTCCACCAGCTTCGAGAGCAACGCCGTGGACCTGACGGAGGGGGAGTTCGACACGCAGGTGGCGCGGTTCAGGCTCGACTACGCCTTCAACCCGCGCATGTTCCTGAACTCGTTCGTGCAATACAACAACGCCACCTCGAGCTGGCTGACCAACGTCAGATACCGGTTCACGTATCGGCCGCTCAGCGATTTCTATCTGGTCTACAACGACGTGAGGACCGCTGGCCGACCCGACCAGCGGACCTTTGCCATTAAGCACACCTTGATGCTCGCGTTCTAAGACGCGAGGTTCTGGTCCGGCTGAAGCCGGACCCTACGAATGATCAACCACGACGAAACGAAGAGCCACGAAGAGCCATCGGTACTGTGAGCCTTCGATCTCTTCGAGCCTTCGTGGTTAGTGTTGAGTAGTGCGCGGCTTCAGCCGCGCCTGGAGCACGGGCTAGCCGTCGATGACGAAGTCGCCGTGACGCATGAGCGGCGTCGCGTGGCCGTCTCTCGACACTCCATCCACATGCATCGCAGCGTGCCCGAACATCGCGTCGATGTGGATCGAGCTCTGGTTCGCGCCGCCGTGACCAGCGTCGGCTCCGGACTCATCGGCCGGTGTGAGGCACGCGGCGTACGACTGGCCAAAAGCGAGATGCGTGGCGGCGTTCTCGTCGAAGAGCGCGTTGTAGAACAGGATACCCGTCTGGGCGATCCTCGAGGAGTTCGGGACCAGGCCGATTTCGCCGAGCTGCGAGGCGCCTTCGTCACTCCTGATGAGCGCCTCGAACGTCTCGATGCCAGAGTCAGCCGCCGCGGACACGACCCGTCCCTCACGGAACTCGACGCGTAGACTTGTCACGAGCGTCCCGGCGAGCGCGAGCGGTCTCGAAAACAGCACATGCCCTTCGGTGCGTGCCCGGTGCGGGCACGTGAACACCTCCTCGGTCGGCATGTTGCACATCCCCTCAATCCCGTTGGCCGCCACCACGGTCCCACCAAGCCAGCGGTGTCCCTCGACGAGACCGATGGTGAGATCGGTCGTGCCGTCGTAGAAGCGGAGCGCATCGAATCGCCTCGCCTGGAGCGACTCCCGTCGCGCGTTCAGCGCCCGATTGTGCGAGGACCACGCCTCGGACGGGTCGGCGGCGGAGACGAGCGTGACGTCGAAGATGGCCTCCCAGAGCGACCGGAGTGCCTCCTCGTCGCCAAGCGCCGGAAACACTTGCCGAGCCCAGCTGTGCGTCGCAAAGGGCACGGTGCTCCAGTTCACGCGCGACGTGGCCGTCAGTGCGCTCTCAGCGCCGGATGCCTGGGCCATGGCCTTGTGCAGGCGGACGATCTTGTCCGGCGGAATGCCATTGAGGAGGTCGGGATACGGACCAACCACGTAGAGACGTGCAGCCCCATTGGTCAACGCCTCGGCGGTCCCGCGATACATCCAGTCCGCCGCAGCGTCGAGGGACGCATCATCGCCGTGGACGAAATGATCGACGATCAACTGCGGGTCGTCGTAGAGACACGTCACCAGCGTCGCGCCTCGCTGGTAGGCACGGCGACCGACCTCGCGCACGAGCGCGGATGCCTCGAGAGGTGCCGAGATGATCAGTTCCTGGCCAGGCTGGACGTTGACGCCGACCGTGACGCACACGTCAGCCAGGCGGGCGAGTCCGGTCTCGAGGTCCATAGGCTCAGTCTCCGCGGGTCAGACCACTCATCTGGCGCACGGCGTCAGGAGACAGCATGTGATGGTGTTCGACGTCGATGGGAATGGCACGGACCTCACCACGGCAGTACGCCTTCCACGCTGCGGGACTCTTGCCTGATGCGTCGAGGCCAGCCGTCTCGCGGGTGGCGACGAACAACGTGATGTCTCCGTCGAACACACCGATAGACGAAGTGCCGAGCAGTCGAGCGTTGTTCGCCATTACGGCCTTCAGGCGCTCGAGATGTTCACGTTCGAACCCGGCGAGGATGTGCGTCTGCTGTCTGGCTAGCGACATCACCAGGTCCGCGTCCAGGGGGCGCGGCGCAACTTCGGCCGGAACGTTGAGATTCGTCCCAACACATATCTCGCGCCAGACGACATCGTCAGTTGGCGTGTCCGAAGCCGTGTCCGACGGCGGATATGAATCCAGCAGGATGAGTGACTCGACCTCCTCGCCTGCGCCCTGCAGCCGCGACGCCACCATGTGGGCGACGACGCCCCCGAAAGACCAGCCGATCAGGCGATAGGGCCCAGACGGGTGTACGGAGCGAATAGCGTTCAGGCTGTCGTCCACCACTTCGTCCAGCGTGGCAGCGAGCGTTTCACCCTCCCCAAAGCCCCTGGCCTGGAGTCCATAGATGGGCTGGTCGGTTGGAGTGGCGTGAAGGAGTGCCGTGTACGGCCAGCACAACCCTGCGCCCGGGTGCAGACAGAAGAGCGGAGGCCGCGTGCCTGCGGTACGAATGGGCAGCAACTGTTCGAACGCTGTCGCCCTGTCTGTCACGAGCCCGATTCGTGCAGCCAGATCCCCAAGCACTGGCTGCTCGAACACCGCGTGCACGGGCAGTTCGCGTCCCAGACTGCTGCGAACCTGGGCGGTGAGCCGCATCGCGGTCAGCGAGTGCCCGCCCAGATCGAAGAAGTGGTCCGAGCGACCGACGCGCGCGAGCCCGAGCAGCTCCGCCACGAGCTGGCAGAGCAACACTTCCTCTGGCGTTCGCGGCGCCTCGTAGACCCCGTGTGCACCAGCACCGCGCGGCGATGGCAGCGCTTCCCGATCCAGCTTGCCGCTTCGGGTCAACGGCAGCCTGTCGAGGACGACGAACGAAGCCGGAATCATGTAGTGCGGGAGCGACGCGGCAAGACCGTTGCGGATGGATTGCACGTCAACTGCATCGCCAGTTCGCCCGTCGGTCACCAGATATGCGGCCAGGTGTGAATCGCCAGCCCCGTCGGAGCGGACCACCACCGCAGCTTCGGCGACCCCTGCCTGACGCAGGAGCGCGGACTCTACCTCTCCTGGTTCGATTCGGTACCCTCGGACCTTGACCTGATCGTCGGCGCGTCCGTGGAAGAGCAGGTTTCCATCTGCTCTCCATGACGCCAGGTCGCCGGTTCGATACAGACGCTCTCCGGGGGATTCTGCAAGCGGATTGGCAATGAATCGGTCGGCCGTGAGTCCCGGCCGATTCAAGTAGCCCCGCGCCAACCCATCTCCGGCAATGTAGAGCTCGCCAGTCACCCCGATGCCGCACGGTTGCAGCGCAGCATCAAGAACGTACGCACGAGTCTGCGCAAGTGGCGATCCGATTGGCGGTGCACCGTTGCCGGTGAGCTGCGTGCTCATCGTGGCAAACACGGTGGTTTCCGTGGGGCCGTAGCCGTTGAGCACGTCGCATCGCGTGACCCACGCCGGAAGCAGATCGGCAGAGCAGACCTCGCCACCGAGTATCACGGTCGAGACCTTCAGCCCCTGGAACCCTGCCTTCGAGCTCTCGACCGCCTGCGTGAACATTCTGAAGGCTGTCGGTGTCTGACTCAGAATCGTGACGTCGTGCCGGACCAGCAACGACCGGAGAGCCTCACCCGATCGCGTCGCCGACCGCGGTAACACGACCAGCTTTCCTCCGTGCAGGAGCGGTCCCCAGATCTCCCACACGGAAAAGTCGAACGTGTATGAGTGGCACATCGCCCAGGTATCTGATTCGTCGAACTGAAAGCGACGCCCGCGTTCGTGGAACAGGCGGACGACGTTCTGGTGCGTGTTCAAGACGCCCTTGGGCAAGCCAGTGCTGCCCGACGTGAAGATCACGTACGCCGGATGATCCGCTCGGAGTGATGCGACGCGATCCTCATCTCGAGGTGCAATCGAGGGCAAGGCCGCGAGATCCGATTCCACCTCTGGGGCATCGAGACAGAGGCAGGCGTGCTGGACTGTGGCTGGCAGCCTTTCCATGAAACGCGTGGAGCTCACGATACGCCGCGGAGCCGCATCGGCAATCAGGACGCCGAGCCGGTCGGTCGGATGGTCAGGGTCGAGTGGCAGGTACGCCGCCCCCGCCTTCAGTGTGGCCAGAATCGACACGATCATGCTGACCGATCGATCGAGGCAGATCGCGACACGATCTTCTGGTCCAGTCCCGCCATGGATGAGCCGCCACGCGAGCTGGTTGGCTCGTGTGTCGAGCTCCCGATAACTCACGGCTTCTTCATCGTCCACGACAGCGATTCGATGGGGCGCATGCTCGACCCGGCGTTCGAACAGATCGACGAGCGTCGCGTCGGACTCCCGTGCCGCCGTGCGGTTGAAATCGCGCAGCACCCGCGTGCGCTCCTCCGGCAGCAACAGCTCGACGCGGTGAAGTGACATCTCAGGTGTCGCGGCAATCTGTTCGAGCGCACACGTCATTCGGCCGGCCAGTCGCTGGACGGCCCCAATGTCGAGTCTCGCGGCATCGAAGTGAAAGCGCAGGCTGAGCTCGACACCAGGAATGGCGATGATCGCCAGCGGATAGTGGCTGCTGTTGTGGCCACGGATGTCGCGGACCGGGAGATCCGCGCTCGACGTCGAGGCCGTCTCGTCAGCCGGATAGTTTTCGAAGGTGAAGAGCGTGTCGAAGAGCTGTTCACCGCCCACGATGTGCTGGACATCCGCGAGCGACAGGTGCGTGTGCGGGAGCAGCGCCGCCTGGTCTCGCTGCAGCCGGGTGAGCATCGACACGCACGGCTCGGAGAGCGTCACCCGAACCCGCGTCGGGGTCGTGGTGATCAGCAACCCCAGCATTCGCTCGATGCCCGGCACGCTGGCGTGACGACCCGAGCTGACGGTGCCGAATACCACGTCGCTTCGATTGGTCACCCGCGCCAGGAGGAACGCCCAGACGCCCTGTAGCACTGTGGCCAGCGTCAGCCCGTGCTGTCGAGCCATGGCTTCAAGACGGGCGGTCAGCCCCGTCGTCAACCGCACGTCGTGTTGTGTCTGCCGGCTCGGCACCCCGGCGGGAAGCGCCGGCGCCAGCTGCGTCGGGCCGTCGAGGCCGGCAAGATACCCCTGCCAGGCCTCGCGAGCGGCGGCTTTGTCCTGCTTCTGCAGCCAGGTCAGATACGCGGCAAACGGCGGGGGAGGGGCGACCCGATGTTCGTCGCTATCCCGATACAGCGCCCGAAGTTCGTTCAGGAGAATGGGGCCAGACCAGCCGTCGCCAAGCAGGTGGTGCTGCGTGAAGAGCAGCCGATGCTCGGTAGAACTCAGCCGGAGCAGCGTCGCGCGTATGAGCGGCGCCTGGCTGAGCATGAACCGTGCGCGACGATCCTGCGCTTCGAGCGCGGCAGCTTCAGCGTCTCGAGCCGACGCAGGTAGCGATGCGAGGTCGTGCTCCTGCCATGGCAGTGCGCAGGCGCGATGCACAACCTGTAAGGGCTGACCGGACTTCGAAAGCTCGAAGCTCGCCCGAAGAGATGCATGACGTTCAAGAAGTCGCTCGAGGGCCGTCCTCAATCGAGCGGGTTCCACGGCTCCGTCGAATTCAAGGACAAGCTGGACGAGGTACGGATCCTCATCCTCTCGAGAGAAATCGGTGTGAAAGAACAAACCCTCATGCACCGGCGTCAGCGGCCACAGCGTCTCGATATCGGCGTGTCTGAGCTCGAGCGCCTCAACCTCCGACTGCGTGACCGTCACCAAATCGAAGTCGCTCGGCGAGTGTCCGCCCGCGTCAGCGCGCATCGTGTACGCGGCGATGGCATCCAGCGCGGCGCCCCATGCGTCGGCGAGCTGCTCCGCATCTCCGGCACTGATCAGTGCTGGCGCAAATCGCCAGCTGGCTCGAAGCACCGGACCACTGACCGCGTCTTCGGTGACCGCGTTCAAGGCAATCGGGTGATCCAGGGGAGACGTGGGGTCGCTGTCCCCAAAGAGCGCCGAGGCCCCGGCGGCCGGGTGCCAGTCGCGAGCCTCGCCTGCCGCGAACCGCCCAAGGTAATTGACGGCTATCGGTGGCACTGGATGAGCCGCGAAGTCATCCGCGCTTTCGGAATCGAGATACCGCAGGATGCCGTAGCCCATGCCGTTGTCGGGAATCGTGCGGAGCTGTTCCTTGATGGCCTTCAGCACGGTGCCAACAGCGCGGCCGCCTGAGCTCGCGCCGGCACAATCAATCCATCCGATATCCAGGTAAACCGGATAGAGGGTGGTGAACCAGCCGACGGTCCTGGTGATGTCGAGATCATCGTCGATAAGCTCGCGACCGTGTCCTTCAAGAGCAATTCGAATGCTCCCCTGACCATTACCGCGCGAGTTCTGCACTGCGGCGACCGCCATGGCAAGCGCGGCAAGAAGCACATCGTTGACGCGTGCATGAAACAGTGCGGGCGCATGCGTCAGCAGCCGCGTTGTGGTCTGGATCGACACCGAACGTTCGACGTGACCGGCGTGAGCGACGACATCGCGAACGGGATCCAGGGCGCCTGCAACCAGCGGGTAAGCCGGTCGAGTCGCGACGGAATGCCACCAGTCGCGCTGAACTCGATGGCGGCGCTTCGCCGCATCGAGCGCTATAGCCCACTGTCTGAAGCTTGTCGTCTTGGCTGGCAGCGCGATCCGTTCGCGGCGAAGCGCGGTCGCGTACGCCGCGGCGAGATCGTCCTGCAGGATGCGCCAGGAGACCGCATCAACGGCCAGATGGTGGACGAGCAACAGCAGACGGCCGGGTTCTGATCCGCCGGCCTTTGCCCACACCGTGTGCAGGAGGCGGCCCGCGCGAGGATCGAGCAATGCCCGCCCGTCCTCCGCGGCCTGCTGCAGTACCGACTCGCGGGCTCCGGCGCTCAGGCCGGCAACGGACAGTGTTCGCAGAGCCTGACGAGCCTCCGTGGTGCCTGGTGGTGGTATGTGCAGCGCGCCGTCAACCGACACCACCATCCGAAGTGCATCGTGGTGGTCGATCACGGCCTGCAGTGCATCCACCAGGGCCCCTTCGTTCAGTGTGGCGGGTACCTGGAGCAAGACCGCCTGGTGGAACCCATGCCAGGGTCCCGGCTGCGTCAGCAGACGGCGAATGATCGGCGTTGCCGGGAGCGCGCCGACCGCCGGGACCTGTTCTGGTGCGGCATCGACCGTGTGCTGAGCCACCTGGGCGAGATCGCCCAACACCGGATGGAGAAACACATCCTTCGGGGTAAAGTGCACACCCTTCGCACGAGCACGGCTGACGAGTCGTATCGAACTGATGCTGTCGCCGCCGAGATGGAAGAAGTTGTCGTGGAGACCGGCCCGCTCGATGTGGAGAAGCTCTGCAACAAGATCACAGATCAAGAGCTCGGGCCGTGACGTGGGGGCGACGTAACCCGCGGTGATCCCCCACTGATCCGGAACCGGGAGCGCCCGGCGATCGAGCTTGCCCCCTGGTGTGAGCGGCAGCTCGCCAAGCACGACCACCGCCGTGGGCAACATGTACTCAGGCAGCTCCCGCGCGAGCGCTTCTCGCAGCGTCGGGGTCAGGTGCTTTCGAAGCCGCTCGCGGAGGGGATTGCTGCCATACGACCGCCAGGGTCGCGCCGCAGTGCCACGAACCCACGACAGGGGAGCCAACTGTCCTTCGCGCGGACGAAACACGACGTCGAAGCTTCCATCCGCATGGCCGGCCGCGAGGCTGATGTCCGCCTGATAGCCACACGCGTCAGCAAGCGTCCAGAGATCTTCAGGCTCGATTCCCTTCCCTGTGCTCACTGATGCACTTCGGATCGCATCAACCGTCAGATCGGGCCGGTCGCGAAGCAGCCGTGCGGCCGTGGACGCGGTCGCCACGCGTGCGTTGGCTACGCGGGTCCACGCGTGCACGCCGCGCGGTTGACCGGAGAGCTCTGCGCGCATGCTCTCTACGCTGCCACGCTGTGATGACCAGTCCTTCCATGGCAGCGTGGAGATCGGCTCGCAGTCACCGGCCGTACGAATAACGACGTCGTAGCGGAACCGCTGCATCTCGTTTGCCGTGCGTCCACGCTTTGGCAGGATCTCGACGCTGCGAATCGCTGGATAGCGCTGTGGCAGGGCCGTGAAGAACGCCGGATCCAGGACAAGCTCCTGATCCTGAGCCAGTCGTTGCTCAGCGCGTTCAAGGACCGTCGATGCCACATCGGTCGAGGCAGCCTTGAAGAGCTGCACCGACGCATGGAAGGCTTCATGGAGCAGGCGGTTGCGTACGTCGCCGATGAACACCGATCCACCTGGTGCGAGCGCCCGGAGAAACACCGCGTCCAGCACGCGGAGCAGGTAGTCAACGCTGGGGAAGTACTGCACGATCGACGGCAGGGCGACCGTGTCGTAAGCGCCTGGCTCGAGGCCATCCTCGTCGTCAGCCTGACGACAGCGCACGTCCACCCGGCTGAGTCCCGGGAATCGCGCCTGTAGCTCGGGTCGCGTCTGCAGCTCGCGCAACCGAGCGATTCGCGTGGGTGAGAAGTCGGTGCCGGTGTATCGGTCGCAATACGGCAGCATACCGAACAGCACCAGGCCAGCACCGCACCCAAGCTCGAGAAGGTGCGCCGGCTGAAGCGCTGCAATGCGGCTCACAGCGTCCTCGACATACTCCCGCATGTCGGCATCTGGAAGCGGCAGGCCGGTGTAGTTGCTGTCCCACCCATGCGTCGCGAACGTTGGATCAGCGTCCGTTGACACGTTGCCGCGGGCGTCACCCTCGAGCTCTCTCCAGCGTTGGGTCTGCTCCCTCTGCAACGTGTCCAGAACGTCGATGACAGTCGGCGAGTGCGGATCGAGCACGACGTACGCCGCAAGCGTTCCAGGTGCGGCGGCATCCTGGCGCAGCGTCACTGCAGCCTGGTCGATACCAGGTTGCTGCCTCAGCACAGCTTCGAGTTCGCCCGGCTCGATCCTGAAGCCACGGACTTTGATCTGCTGGTCAGCCCTGCCGTGAAACGCGAGTTGACCGTCATCGCGCCAGGCGGCGAGATCGCCGGTGCGGTACAGACGCTCGCTGGCATCTCGCGCGAACGGGTTTGCCACGAATCGCTCGGCGGTGAGCGCTGCGCGACCCCAGTATCCGCGAGCGATCCCCAGGCCACCGACGTACAGCTCACCAATCACGCCCGTCGGACAAGGCCGCAGACAGCCGTCCAGAACGTACACGCGGACATTCGCGATGGGCGCGCCGATAGGTGGCACGTCTCCCGATGCCGTGTCGCGGCTCATCGTGGCGCAAACGGTGGCTTCGGTGGGACCGTACGCGTTCACAAGCCGGCACCGGCGTCCCCAGGCCGCAGCCAGCTCGTCTGGACACCGTTCGCCGGCCACGATCACGGTTTCGAGGCTGGTGGACCGATCGAGCGACAGGGTGCCCAACGCCGTTGGGGTGAACGTGGCGTGCGTCACCCCCGAAGTCGTCAGGAGATTGTCGAGAGCCTCGTCACTTCGCTGGTCGCGATTCGCGATGATGAGCTCGGCGCCACAGCACAGCGCCATCCACATCTCCGAGACCGCAGCGTCGAAGGATGTCGAGGCCAGTTGCAGTACGCGACTTCGCTCGGTGATGCCAACGCGGATGCGCTGAGCCTCGGCGAGATTCGGGACTCCTGCATGGGTCACCAGAACGGCCTTCGGCAGCCCGGTACTGCCAGAGGTGTAGATCAGATACGCGGGATGGTGCGCGCGGAGGGCGACGACCCTGTCGCCGTCTCGTGGCGAAGAGACAGGGGCGTCCGGTGTTGAGGTGCGTCCCCAGGCGTCAACGAGGATCAGCGAGGTGACAGCTGCCAGCGAGGCCCGGTCCAGATGATTCTCGGACGTCACCAACGCCTGTGGCCGCGCGTCAGCAATCAGCCAGGCCAGGCGGCTGGCCGGGAGATCAGGGTCGAGCGGAAGGTAGGCGGCTCCAGCCTTGAGTGTGGCCAGCATCGCCACAACCGCCCCTGGAGAACGGTCCAGGCAGATCGCGACGCGATCCTCGGGCCCGATGCCGTCCTCAATCAGCCTCCACGCGATGTGGTTGGCCCGGGTGTCGAGCTCGGCGTAGGTCAACGAGCCGGATCCACAACCCACCGCACGATTTCCTGGCGTACGCGCGGCCTGCTGCTCGAACTGCTCGACCAGCGTCGCCGCCGGGACTGGCGCCGCCGTGGCGTTGAACGCATGGAGGAGCGTGATCCGTTCGCTCGCTGTCAGAACATCGAATCGATGGAACGGGGCCGCGGGGTCATGGCACAGCTGCTCGAGCAGGTACGTCAGTCGATCTGCCGTCTGTGCAATCCATGCGGCATCGAACACATCTGCGCTGTAGTGAAGGCGCACACCGAGGGTGGCACCCGGGAGCACCGCAAGACTCAACGGATAGTGATTACTGTTCTCCCCGCGCACTTCACGCAACGGAAGCTCGTTGTCTGACGGTCGGTCGTCCAGGGCGTTCGCTGGATAGTTCTGAAACGTGAACAGGGTATCGAACAGCGGTTCACCCGCGGCAAGATGCTGGACATCAGCGAGCGACAGATGCGCGTGCGGGAGCAACGTCGCCTGGTCGCGCTGCAGCCGTGTGAGCATCGAGATCACGGGCTCTGCCGGCGTCACCCGTACCCGCGTGGGGGTCGTCGTGATCAGCAAGCCGAGCATCCGATCGATGCCGGGAACGCCGGCGTGACGACCTGAGCTGACCGTGCCAAACACCACGTCGGTGCGATTGGTCAGCCGTGCCAGCAGCATCGCCCAGGCGCCTTGCAGCACAGTGGCCAGCGTCAGCCCGTGCTGCCGGGCCATCGACTCGAGGCGTGCGGTCAGCGTGGCCGTCAGCTGCGTATCGTGCTGTTCCTGACGGCTTGGCGCGTCGGGGGCCAGCGTTGGCGCCAGCCGCGTTGGGCCATCGAGATCCTCGAGATACGCGCGCCAGGCTTCTCCGGCGGCGGCCTTGTCTTGCTGCTGCAGCCACGCGAGATAGTCGGCAAACGGGGGAGGTGATGCGAGTTGGTGGGCGTCTCCGTCGCGGTAGAGCACGCGAAGCTCGTTGAGCAGAATTGGGCCCGACCAGCCATCCCCCAGCAAATGGTGCTGTGTAAAGAGCAGGCGATGCTGTGTGGGACCGAGCCGGATCAGCGTCGCGCGGAGGAGCGGCGCTTGCCCGAGCGTGAAGCGCGCACGACGATCGTGCGCTTCGAGGGCTGCGGCCTGCGTATCCCGTGCGGAGGTCGATAACGAGGCCAGGTCATGCTCATGCCACGGCAACAGGCATCGTCTATGGACGATCTGGAGCGGCTGACCGGCGTCTGAGATCTCGAAGCTCACACGGAGTGACGCGTGGCGATCGAGCAGCAACTCGAACGCCTTGCGCAATCGAGCGGGAACCAGGGCCCCTTCGAGTTCGAGGACGAGCTGGACGAGATACGGATCCTCGCCCCCGTGTGAGAAGTCGGTGTGAAAGAACAACCCCTCCTGCACCGGCGTCAACGGCCATACCGTCTCCAGTTCCGGATGCACGGCGCGCAGACGATCCAGGTCAGCCTGCGCCAATGCTGCACGGAGTCCGGCGTCGGCTGTGCTGGACACGTCGGTGGCTGCCGGCCTGTACTCCGCGACGCGTGACAGATCCGCCAGGACCGGGTGCAGGAAGACATCCCGGGGCGTCAGGTGCAGATGACGCTCGCGAGCACGAGTGACCAATCTGATCGCGGAAATGCTGTCACCGCCGAGATAGAAGAAGTTGTCGGCCAGACCGACACCCTCGACGCTGAGCAGATCAGCCACTAACTCGCACAGCAGGGCCTGACCGGGTGTCTCCGGCATCCGATGTGAAAGAGTTCCGATCGATTCGGGTGTGGGCAGCGCCTGTCGATCGAGTTTCCCGTTCGGCGTCAGTGGCAACGCATCGAGCACCACGAAACCCGAGGGCACCATGTAGTCGGGCAGCGAAGCCGCACAGGTCTGGCGCAGATCCCCGGGATCGAGCTCGACACCCACGCCCTCTTCGTCACGCCGCGCTACCACGTAGGCGAGGAGGCGCGGGGTGACGAAG
>JABFSA010000148.1 GCA_013140775.1 Acidobacteriota bacterium
CTGTGGGCCCGCGTGAACGATCGTCTGTACAAGATCAGACATTGCCTCGACATCACGGGCACACCGCGCCTGCCGGCGCTCTTCGCACCTGAAATCGACCCGCGCCTGCTCATGCGGGCCAAAGCCGCGGGGATATCGCTCGACGATCTGCTGGGTGGAACGAGCGGCAACCTGCCCCCCTACCGCTTCGCGTTCCTGATCGAGAAAGCGAAGCAGTTCACGGCCTCCGTCCAGGGGTTCGGGGGGCAACTCCTTTCGACGCTCGAAAAACGGGACGTCGAGGAGCTGTCGCGCCTCCGCAACGCGCAGCAGATGAACGTGCTCAAGCTCACCACGCGGATGCGCGAGTGGGACGTGCAGACGGCCACGATTGGTTACGAGCAGCTCCAGCAGCAGAAAGCCGCCGTGGAATATCGCCGCGACTACTACGTCGAGCTGGTGGCCACCGACTTGCTGCCCTTCGAGCGGACGCAGCAAGTCGTTCGACACATGTCAACCGAGTTCTTCGTGTTGGGCGCGATCTTCGGCGGGACGGCCGGCATTGTCAGCTTGATCCCGACCCTCGGAGCGCCGACCGCGATCAAGTACGGCGGCACCGAGCTGGGACGCAGCATGACGGGCTGGAGCACGATGTTCAGCGACACGGCCAAGCTGCTCGACGGGATGTCCGCGTCGATCGGCCTGGAGGCCTCGTTCGAGCGGCGTCGGGAAGGATGGGAACACCAGCGCCAGCTCGCTGAACTCGAGCTCAAACAGCTCGATCGTCAGATTGCGATCGCGGCCCTGCGCGTGCAGATGGCCGAACGCGCCCTCGAGATGCACCACGAGGCCATCGACGACCAGGAAGAGATCATGGAGTTCTTCCGGGACAAGTTCAGCAATGCCGGACTCTACCTCTGGCTCTCGACGTCGCTCCAGCGCCTGTACCGCCAGGCATTCAACTCCGCACATGCGATGGCCGCGCTGGCCGAACGGGCGTTCCGTTTCGAGCGCGACGACGAGACCACGCCGTTGCTCCAGCCGACATACTGGAGCACGCAGCACGCGGGCCTGCTGTCGGGCGAAGGTCTCATGACCGACCTCCTCGAGCTGGAGCGCCGCTTCATCGAAACCAACTACCGCACGCTCGAGCTCGACCAGTCGTTCTCGGTGATGCAGATCGCTCCCGCGGCGCTCGTCGCCCTGCGTGAAGTGGGCGAATGCGAGGTGGCGATTCCCGAGATCGCGTTCGATCTCTTCTATCCAGGGCACTACCGCCGACGGATTCGGGCCGTTCGGCTGACGATTCCCTGCGTGACGGGCCCCTACACCAACGTCGCGGCCACGCTGACCTTGAAGCAGTCGTTCCTCCGCCGCGACCCCGCGGCCGGAGACACCAACCTCATCGAAATGCCGCTCCGTCACACCCCGTCGGTATCCACGAGCACCGCGCAGAATGACGCGGGGGTGTTCGACTTCAGCTTCCGCGACGAGCGCTACATGCCCTTCGAGGGGGCTGGCGCGGTCAGCACGTGGACGGTGTCCCTGCCGAAGAACTTCCGCCCGTTCGACTACCGGACGATCACGGACGTGATCGTCCACGTGAGCTACACGGCGTTGGCGGACAGTGGTCTTCGGGCCACCGTGGAAAGCGCGAGCGCGGCGCTCGAAGGGAGCCTGACGCGTGTGCTGTCAACGACACCGCTGCCCCGGGCTGTCAGCTTCCGGCAGGAATTCTCGTCGACCTTCCAGCGCGCGATGGCCAGTGCGCCCGGCACGCAAGTGAGCCTCGAGATCGACGACCGCTTCCTGCCGATCTTCCTCCGCGGTCGCTCGTTCCGCGTGTCGCGGGCGCTCATCCTGCTGAGGACCGGTGCGGGTGCGACGGGTGCCGGTTTTTCGGTGCGTTTGAACACGCAGACCATCAGCGGCTTTACCGCATCGACCCAGTTCCCTGGTCATCGGGAGGCCAACGCGACCGGGGGGCTGACCGGCGGCCTCGTCGGGCGTCACACGTTCAGCATCGAGGACGGCGGCGACCTCGTGCCATCCCCCGCGCTGGCGTTGCCAGCCGCGGCGGACCCAGTGAAGCTGGCTGATCTGATTCTGTACGTGGAACTGACGCTGGCGACGACTCCCTGAGGAGCGCGCGCCTCGGTATACTTGGCGTCGATTCGCGCGACGAGTGGTCCCTCTCAGAGTCGAGGACGACTGCGCGCGCCTGCCCGCCGAGGACCTCATGACCGACATCACCCGACGCCACGCCCTCCTGCGAAGGCTGCTCCCGTTCGTCACCCTGTGCGCAGTCACGCTGTATGTTGGCCTCGTCATCGCACAGGGGGGCGCGCCGCGCTACCGGTTTGACCCAGACTGGCCGAAACCTTTGCCAAACAAATGGAAGCTCGGCGGCATTACCGGGCTCGCCGTGGACAGGGACGACAACGTCTGGGTGCTGAACCGTCCAGGCGATCTCCGCGATCTCGAGCTTCGTGCGGAGCTGAATCCGCCGACGGCCGCCTGCTGTGTCAGGCCGCCCTCCATGATCCACATCAATAAGGCCGGAGACGTGATCGGGTCATTTGATCCGGGAACCGGTCACGGCATGGACGTGGACAGCAAGGGATTTGTCTACGTCGGGCAGGATACGGTTCGCAAATACGATCCCAAGTCCGGTAAACAAGTCGGGATGGTGGCACGTGTGCCCGAGTCAGACCCGGCCTCCGGTGGTGGCACGGCTGGTCAGGCCCCAGGATCGGCACCTGCGCGTGTACCGGGACGCGGCAGCAGCGGCCCACTCGGCACCTTCCCGGCGCCTCCGGCGGTGGCCAGGACGCCGGCGGAACAAGCCGCACGAACAGCCGCAATCGCGGCCTACCGGGTGAAATATCCCCCGAGCACGCCAATGATCGTTGGTGGTATCGAGGAGATCCGAATCGATGAGCCCGCCAACGAGATGTACGTTGCGGACAACTATCTCGGAGGCCGTGTGATGGTGTTCGCGCTCGACACGCTCGCCTTCAAACGTGGGTGGGGTGCGTACGGCCGCCCACTGTCGGAAGTCTCGACGAACGACGCCGATCGCGCCTACACACCAGGTGGTCCGATGCCCAAGGAGTTCAGAGGCCACTTGACGCTCAATGTTTCCAACGATGGATTGGTCTATGCGGCCGATCGCAACGCGAACCGCATTCACGTCACGAAGAAGGACGGGACCTTCGTGAAGGAATTCATCGTCTCGCCAAACACCGGCGATGGCGGATCCACCGGGGGTGTCGGGTTTTCACCAGACAGGGGGCAGCGGTTCCTTTTCATTTCGGATCTGACGAACAACCACATCTGGTTTCTCAATCGTGCGGATGGCAAGGTGGTCGGCCAGATGGGCAGCATGGGTGAGAACGGCGGCCAGTGGTTCGGCCTCCACATGATCGCTGTGGATTCGAGGGGAAACATCTATACGGGCGAGGTGTTCAACGGCGAGCGGGTACAGCGGTTCGTTCCCGGGCGGTAGCGGCTGGATTCGCCCAACCGCGGGTCAGGTCTCCGGCACCAATCCAAGCCGGCGTTCGCTACGTAGAAGGGATGTGAACGCCTCGATGGCCTCCGGGCCGCCATTCCTTCGTCGTCTCCTGCTTCCCGCTGTCCTGGTGCTCGCTTGTGCATCGCTTGCTCGGGCACAGGAGGGCGGCACGATTGCCGGCCGCGTCGTCGATCAGACCGGTGGCGCGTTGCCCGGGGTGATCGTCGAGCTCTCGAGCAACGGTGCGACGCTCGACAGCGTGCTCAGCGACGCTGCCGGGACATACCGCTTCGATGGTCTTGCCGCAGGGACCGCCGAGCTCACGTTCAGACTGCTCAATTTCTCGGTCCTCAGACGGACCGTTGTCGTCACCCCTGGTGCGACGACCAGTGCGGACGTGCTGTTGACGCTGGCTCTCAACGCGGACGTCATCGTGACGGGCACTTCCACCTTCCGAAATATCGCTGACGTAGAGAATCCTGCCGAGAACCTCGTCGGCATAGCCTCCGCGGCGAGTCAGGGTGCGATCACGTCGGTGCAACTGGAGGCTCGGCCCCTCATGCGCGCGGGCGAGGTGCTGGAGACGGTGCCGGGGATGGTCGTCAGTCAACACAGTGGTGAAGGCAAGGCCAATCAGTACTACCTGAGAGGATTCAACCTGGACCACGGGACCGACTTCTCGATGACGGTCGCGGGCGTGCCCGTGAATACGCCGACCGGCGCGCACGCACATGGTTATGCCGATGTCGGGTTCCTGATTCCGGAGCTTGTCAGCGGTGTCCAGTACAAGAAGGGTCCGTACTTCGCGGATGAAGGCGACTTCTCCGCCGCCGGCGCCGCCAACATCAACTACGTCAACAGCCTCGATACGCCGCTCGTGCGCGTGAGCGGCGGGCACGACAAATGGGGGCGGGTGTTTGCGGCCGCGTCGCCATCTCTCGGAGGGGGCCATCTGCTCGCGGCGCTCGAGTTGAATCACAGTGACGGTCCCTGGGAACGTCCTGATAACTACGAGAAGGCCAACGCCGTGCTGCGGTTCAGCCGTGGCGACGCGCGGAATGGCGTGTCAGTGACGGGCTCTGGCTATTGGGCCGATTGGGATTCGACCGACCAGGTCCCGGCCCGCGCGATCGCGGACGGTCGGATCGCTCGGTTTGGCCTGGTCGATCCGAGCGACCGTGGCTACTCCCGCCGAACGACTCTCGCCACCGAAGTGCAGCGCTCGTTCGGAAGCTCGTCCCTCCGGGGAACCGCCTTTGTCGCGCAGAACAGCCTGAATCTCTTCTCGAACTTTACGTACTTCCTGGACGATCCAGCCAACGGCGACCAATTCGAGCAGGCGGAGCGCCGGGTCACAACTGGCGGGCGTCTTGTCTATCGTCGTCTTGGGCGGCTGTTTGGTCGCCACGCCGAGCATGCCGTCGGCACACAGGTGCGGTACGACAGGCTCGCGCCCGTTGGCCTCTATCACACAGCCAGCCGTCAGCGGCTCAGCACGGTCCGCGAGGATCGCGTCGGACAGACGCTGAGCTCCGCGTACGGGCAGAGTGAGGTCGAATGGACCCGTGTCGTGCGCACGACACTCGGCGTCCGCACCGACCTCTACGCGTTTGACGTCACGTCGAACAACCCCGTGAACTCGGGGACGGGAACCGCGGCACTCGTGAGCCCCAAGTTCGCGGCGGCATTTGGCCCCTGGAAAAGCACCGAGTTCTACACGAATGCAGGCATGGGATTTCACAGCAATGACGCGCGAGGCGCGGTCATCGCCGTCGATCCCAAGTCGGGTGAGCCAGCCGAACGCGTCACGCCGCTAGTCCGCGCGCGTGGTGCGGAGTTCGGTGTGCGTACTGTGGCCGTTCGCGGTCTGCAGTCCACGGTGGCGCTCTGGTATCTCGGGCTGGATTCAGAGCTGCTATTCGTCGGGGACGCAGGGACGACTGAGCCGGGCCGGCCGAGTCGGCGCGTCGGCGTCGAGTGGGCCAACTACTGGAGAGTGCGGCCGTGGCTGAGCGCGGATGCCGACGTCTCGTTCTCGCGTGCCCGGTTTACTGACAACGATCCTGCAGGCCGGGAGATTCCGGGCGCGCTCGATCGCGTCATCTCCGCCGGCGTGACGCTCGAGCCGCGCCAGGCGCTGTTCGGCAGTCTCCGTCTACGCCACTTTGGACCACGAGCGCTGATTGAAGACGCCAGCGTCACGTCGGCCAGCACCACGCTGTGGAATGGAGAGCTGGGGTACCGCGTCTCCCCCACAACACGCGTCGTGGTGGAAGGGTTCAATCTGTTCGACGCCAAGGTCGCCGACATCGACTACTTCTATGCGTCGCGGCTAAACAATGAACCGGCAGAAGGCATCGAAGATGTCCACACCCACCCCGCGCTCCCGCGTTCTCTCCGGATTGGACTTCAGATCACGTTTTAGTCGCCCTTGAGCGGCGGCGCCGTAGATCCGTGTTAGACCGTGTTGATATTCGGGAATGGCTCGGGGGCAAGTGCGCTCATGCGAGCGAGCCCCTGCTCAGCGTACTTCGCGAGACGGGCGGCGCCGGCCCGCACGGCAGGGTCGTTGCGTTGCGCGGGTTCGATGCGCGCGGGGTTCAGGGCACAGCTGTTTGCCCAAGTGGCGATGTCCGGTTCAGCGCCGTACGTGCGCGCCGCGATCGTTCCACGCACCTGCATCCGCGCCCAGCTGGCAGTAGTGTCGGGCAGGATGTTCGGCGGACACAGCCGGTTACGCTCCCGGTCGTCGTCGCGGGTGGCTTCCACGTATCCGGTCAGCGCCGCGTTGAAGCACGGAAAGCCGGCCCGGATCGTCTGGAGCCGGATCTTGTCCGGGCCCCAGATGGGGACGAGCGGTGGGTATTGCAGTCCTGAGGCGGCGCAGTGCACAACCAACGAGCCCGGTGCGAGCGGGATGGAGCCTTCGTCGAGGACGATTTCGCCGCGCGTTACGTGCCTGATGTGACCGAGACGAACAACATTCTTGATAGTGCGCAGAAGGTTCAGTTCCCATGCGGCCAGCGTCGGCGTCTTGGCCATGGTGGGTATGACATCCCTGTCGATCCGGAGCATCACGCCCGCAGCTTCGAGGCGCAGGAACAGGTCGTCGAGCGACTCGGCCGAGGCGGCCGCTTCCATGATGTCCGCCACGAGCCCGATGCCCACCACCGGGTCGGGCTGGACGACGGCGCGATTGAGCATCCATGGATCACGTGGGCGCACCCAGACGATACGGTCCGGCGGCACGCCCTTGGCCAGCAGCCACACGATTCCGTCGGTCGCGGTCTTGCCGGAACCGACGATGACGAAGTTGTTCGGCGTTTCGACCAACGTGGCGAGCTCGTTGATGGCCACGACATGCACGTCATCAGTGACATTGAACGGCGGCGGTGTCGTCGCTGGAATCGTCGGCGACAGGTAGGTTGCGTCTACGACCCGGCGCCGGACGTGTACCTGCACGGTGTCCCTCGACACGCGGGAGGTCACGAAATGGGACGAGCCTTCTGCGTGGTATTCGCTTTCACCGAGGAAGGTCACTCGTCCCGACCCGATGAAGCGGCGGTGCAGGACGTCGTCGAAATACGCCTGGATCTCCGACTGACACGCGCGCTCCTGAAGTCCTGCCTCCGGGCCATCCCTCTGCACGGCTCCGCTGCCGAGAACGGTTGACGCGACACCATAGAACAGAGACGCCTGATGCAACTGAACGAAGGGATACGCGTCGAGCCAGTGCCCGCCGGGTGCGTGCCGGCGATCGACCAGCGTGACGTGCACGTCCGCGTGATCAATCAGCGCGTCGGTGAAGGCCATGCCCATCGCGCCCGCGCCCACGACGAGATAGTCCGTCTCCACCGATCGCATTACCGCAGCGTCACGAGCCCGTTGACGGCTGGGCTGGAAGAGCGCGTACGCGCGAGAGGCACAGCCACGCGGCCGGTGGCTTTTCGACAGAGAGGTCGAAGTGAATCGCCCGCAGCTGCACGATCTCGAGGGCCGGCTCGACGGCATTGGCAATGTCGCGGACGCTGCGCCGAGGCGGCCCCGTGTCGCGAGGACCGCCTTCCGTGCTGCCGATGAGACTCAGCCACAGGCCGCCGGGCGCGAGCACACCAGCGACCAACGCGGCAAAGCGCTTCCGTTCCCTGGGCGCGTCAAACACATGAAAGCATCCGCGGTCGAACACAAAGTCGAAGACGCCCTGCGGCGGATCTTTGAGGAAGTCGCGCACTTCGAAACGGCACGCGCTCGCAGCGTCGCCCAATTTGGCGCGGGCGCGATCGACGGCCAAGGGTGACAGGTCAACACCGAGTACGTCGAGGCCACGTGCCGCGAGCCAGAGGGCGTTGGTGCCGGTGCCGCAACCAACCTCCAGAGCGCGCCCGGGGGGTATCGTCCCGGCCTCCATGGTCTCGACGAGTGCAGGGTCCGGCTCGTCCGAATCCCACGGCATGAAACCGCTGGCGTAGTGGGCGTTCCAATCGTGATCCGGCACGGTCACCCTCCTGTAACTCGTAACGTGGCCGCTACGGTTGGCAGATGACGATCCTAGCCCATCACTTTGAGAGAGCCGCTGGAACTAGTGTGAAGAATGGAGGCGCCGTCCGGATTTGAACCGGAGATGGAGGTTTTGCAGACCTCGTCAGGCTACAGATTCAGGCGACGATCTGTGTATTCATTGAATGATTCTGAGGCCCACCACCGCCCAGATCCGCCTGAATCCGCCGTCGATGGTTAGCGCAACGGTTAGCGTTCGCTTGCCCAACTACACTTGGACAGCGCGGCAGAGCGTAGTGGTGGTCTTCGCTAGGGGTGGGACGACCACGGCTGAACGAATCACTGCAGTTCAGGGCGGTGCTTGAACCGCTCTGTCATCTTGCGCTGCATTTGAATTGACTCCATTCGGCGCGCGGTAAAGACGCCAAAGTCTTCTGATGTTGAGGGACAAGTCCCCTCGAAACGTAATTCGGCAGGGAGTAGCGGAACCAATCGGTCAACAAACTTCGCAAAATCGTCGACCAGGGAAATGTAAGTGGCGGCTTGGATTAGAAGCTCTTTCAACCGAGCAAGTAGCTCGGGGCGAACAGCTAGCTGCCGGGGATTTTGCGCGGCGTAATTCAGGATCAACTTAAGCCACAAACCGAGCGGGGTTGAGGTGTTTACTAGAACCGCTTTTTTGTGGCGATAGGTCACGTGCAGCCCGCAGGCGACTCCGACCGCTGTCCCTGCGTTGGCAAAAAATAGACCCTGCCGGTCACCCTCGTCGATACAGTCGCAACGGTCACGCGGGCCCCAAAAGATCCGCAGGTAATCGTTGCCTACAAGTTCGACTCGTTCAACCCCACGGTTGCCAAACAGCATTTCTTTATGGAGCTCCGACATTACCAGCACATCGTAAGTGCTTAGCGTCGGCACAACCCCCGACAGCTGCCCTTTCAGCTCCGCTGCCGTCGCCTTTAAGTGGTCCCAGTCCGGTTTGTATGTGTTGTAGTCCTCCCACAGAAGAGTGATCGTGTCCCACGGTGTCGCCTCAGCCGCCGAGACTTGAATCGCCGTGCCCTCGCAAAAAAAGCGAACTGCTCGTGGAAGAGTCGTCCAGTAGTCCCCCAAGCTCTCATACCGATCGATCAATCTCTGCACGTAATCCCATCGATCTTCCCCAGTAGCAAGCGAGGTTAAGCGCAGATGCTCATCAAGCACTTCCACCCATCGAGATCGCAATTCGGCATCGCCATTGTGAAGGCCCTGGCGAAGTCGACCTGATCGCGCGAGCGTTACGCGGTCCGAGCTACGGCGGTAATCCAGGCGAGCAATCATCGCGTCAGCGGAACCCTCCCCCTCCGTAAGGGTGATACCGTGAAAACAACTCACCGATGCTGGCACTCTATTGACGGTTTGTGGATACGAAGGCGTGTACGAGTACTTGTACCAATTCATTCGAGCCCAGTCTTCATCGTTCTTACTCGGATCCTCTGAGCGGATGGCAAGAACATACAACTCGCCATCGATCCCCGGCCGGTCAACATCGAAAGCTTTCAACTCGATAAGCTTTCCTTGAGACGAATGATCTACTTCCGAAAAAGTGAAGTCGCTGGCTGTTTCGGCGATTATGGTAACCCTCGCCTCGTCTCCCCTCACCTCGATGGGAAACTCGACTCGCCTGCACCACTGTCGTAGTGATGTGACGACGTCGGCCACTTCAATCCGATCCCTAAGGCGCACGCTAACCGTTGTACCCGGAGTGGTTCGTGACCCCTTATCTACCAACAAGTAGTTTCGCGGGCCCGTCAACGTCAAGCGAAGGGGTTCAGCCGCCTGACCCGCGAAGCTCAAGGTATCGACGACGACTTCGTCACTCGCGGCAAATACCGAAAGGAATCCGACACCGAATTGGCTTGTCGGGGTGAAATGCGCGGCCCTTAAGAAGGTCGGTGATGTGTAGTAGGAGCGGCCTACCTGAAGCAAATAGGACGTAACAATGTTTTCGTCCATGCCCATTCCGAAATCTTCAACTGATAAGTGCCAGAAACATTCGTCCTCGCCTGAAAGCGCATTCGGTGCCAACCGCTTTTCAAGCGCTACGCGTACCGGGTATCTGGATCGCCACTCCTCTGGGGCACGGCTCGGGACATTCGGCAACGCTTGTCCTTCGGCCTGAAGAGTCGCGTACAGCCTGACGCGGGTTGCATCAAGCGCGTTTTGAACTAGTGTCCCGTAACCGTAGAACGTGAAACAACTGGCGCGGCCCCGTCGTACTCGTCTACAAGGAGGCGAGCATGCGACTGGGACGCCCCAAAGTTGCGTTGATTCTGACCGACGAGGAACGACG
>JABFSA010000014.1 GCA_013140775.1 Acidobacteriota bacterium
CCGCGTCCGCCTCCAGCGCCGCCGCGGCCCCCCGCACCGCCGGCACGTCCCCCACGCGCGCCGGCTCCACGTCCGGCCTCGAGCTCGGGCTTGCAAAAGCCGGCCTTGAGGCAGGACTCGTATTTCCAGAGGTCCCACTGGCGCGCAAAATCGCTTCGCGCACCGGTCGCTCTCAGTTCACCCGCGGCGTCGTAATAGGTAACCTCTCCACCTCGCAGCATGGCGGCCGTCTGCACCTGGGTGTTCATTTCCATGTAGATGCTGCGGCCGGTCGCCTCGTAGATCGAGGCGCCGACCACCACCGCGCCGTGATTGACCAGGAGCAGCGCCGGGCTCCCGCCGAGCGCGCGGGCGACCGCCTGGCCGCGGGCCGGGGTGTCGATCAGGTTGCTGCTCTCCCAGCCGCGATCGCCGGGGATTATTTTGCTGAGATCCCGGTAGTCGAAGAACGGCACCCCGTCCAGCATCCAGCGGGAGCTCTGGTTCATCGGCATCATGGGGATCTTACCCATGCCCCACGACACCGTGCCGGGCGCGTGATGGTGGACAACCGCATTGACGTCGGGCCGCAGCTTGTAGATTTCTGCGTGAATGGCCACTTCGCTGTACGACCGCGCGGTCGGATCGACGGGACGCGAGTCGAGGTCCATCTCCATCAGATCTTCGGGTCGGACCAACCCGGTCGCGCGATTGCGCGAGATGAGGTAGCGGTTCGGATTCTGTGGGTGCCTGATACTCGAGTGTCCGAGGCCGTCCATGACGTCGTGGTCGGTCAGGATCCGGTACGACAGAGCCAGATCTTCCAGCAGCAGCGGATCCACGGGGCCACCGGTCGTGGGGTTGCCCTGTCCCCACACGCTGCCTGCCCCGACCACGAGGGCGATAACACAAACCCCCAGTCTCAGTCCCATCGTCTTTGTCATTAATGTTCTCAGCGCGGAAAGATTCCGGAGACGGAAAGGCCCGCGCGACCTTCCCGCCCCCGGCATGTGCGATGTTAGAAATCCAACTGGACGCTGAACTTCAAGAACCGACCGAGCAGGACTTCGGTCGGTGCCAGCCAGTTGTCGAACGCGTAATTGTGACTCAGTACCGCCGCCGAGTTGAAGGCGTTGTAGATATCGACGCTCGCCCGCAGACTGGTCCCTGCGACATCGAGGAGCTTGGACACCCGCACATCGACCTGGTGGAGCCGGTCGCCGCGCTCGCCTGCCCCCAGGCCCGAGTCGCCGCGGCTGAACAGCCCGGGCGACAGGAGCTGCACGTCAACGTTCTGCGTGCCCCCGGCCAAATCCCGGCCGAGGCTCGGTCGCACTTGCGCATTGGTCGCCGTGTACGTGGCCAGGATCAAGGCACCCGGCTTGCTCTGGTACGTCGCGCTGATCTGGACGTCGATCGGTCGAATCGTGTACGAGCCGAACCCCTTGAACTGCGTCTGCAGCGGTTCCTCGCGGTCGCAGTAGAGCTGGCTGGGGGTGGACCACACGTACCGGTAGTTGGGCGACTCACCTCGCCCCGTCGCGGCGACGATCTCGCAGATGTTCTCCAGGCGGCGCCCCGTGCTCACGCCGGCCCGCAGGAAGACGTCCCCACCGGGCCGGGCGTTCACCGAGGCGGTGACGCCATCCCACTGATCCTTCATCTTCCCGTACCGGCGGTCGAGCGTGACGAACGGGACCGCGGCGACGCCGAACTTCTCGGGCTTGATGTCGTAGAGTCCCTGGATCGCGTAGCCGCCGCCGCCGGGCAGGCGTGGATCCGTCGGCGCGGTGATGCTGAACTGATCGAAGTCCTGGGGCCCGACCGCAAGATCGTCGGTGACCACGTGGTTGCCATACCAGCGGCGGAAGTAGGTGGCGTCCGCCGAGAGGGTGGGCAGGAACTCATGCTGCACGCCGGCCGACACCTCCCAGTTGTACGTCCGCTTCCCGAACCCGGTCAGCATCTCCTCGTCGAAGGTGACGTTCGAAACAGTTGTGCCGAAGTTCCGGTCCGACAACGCGCCGCACTCCCCGTTCCCCGCCGGATCCCTCAGATTGCAGTCCGGCACGTAATTCCGGTTGGCGTCGGCCCACGACCGGGTGGCCTGCGTCACAAGGTTGCGCGACGGATTGGCCTGCTGGACGAAGCCCACATCCGGTCCCATGGCGAGCAGGTAACGATTCACGCTGGCCTTCAGTGCGGTTTTCCCCCTGCCGCCCAGGTCGTACACGGCCCCCAATCGCGGCGACAGATCCTGCAGGCTCCAGCCGTCGATCCTCGGGAATGTGATGTCGCGAGCCGGCGCGAGCACCGCCGGACCGATGTGCTGTTCCGGGTAGTGGAAGGTGAAGTAGTCGTACCGCAGCCCGTAGTTCACGGTCACGTCGTTGAACGCCCAGCGGTCCTGCACGTAGAGCCCGAGGTCCGCATCGACGGTGGCCTTCCACTCGCCCAGGGCGCGCTGCGTGATCCGGTTGGGTATGGCGTTTCTGAACCGGTAGCTCACTGGCTGCAGGTCAAAGTCGATGAAATGGAGGGTGCCCATCTTCCAGTTGAAGCCCGTCTTGAAGGAATGGGCGCCGGTCACATATGACGTAGACCCGGCGATATTGCCCATATCCTGGAACTGGTACCGGTACGTGTTGCCTGCGCGGTACGACATGCCCGTCGCCTGTTCCTGGACGAGGATCATCGTCGGGTCCAGGCCGTCGGCGGGCGACCGGTTGCTCTGCGCTCCGTAGTACTGCCCCTTCATCTCGAACAGGAGCCGGGATGTGGCCGGCATCGTCCAGTCGCCCGCGAACAGACGCTGCTCGGGGTAATCGGCATGGGCAGAGGCCTCCCTGGCCGTCGTGAGAGAGGCGCTGCTCGGGCAGAAGCAATAGGTGGTGTTGTACGACGTGAATCCGATCTTGCTCCGCGGCGTCGCCTGCCACGTGACGCGGAGCTGCGCATCCGGCTGCCGCTGCTCGTTCGCGACCGGCCGCGAGGTGTCCGGTTCGAACGTCCAGACGTTGGGATTGTTGAGGTTCTTGTTCTCGTAGAGCCCCGCGGCGTACTCGGAGTTCACGTTGTACCGCGCGGCGAAATAAAACCAGATGCGGTCCCGCATGAGCGGGCCGCCGAACCCGGGGTTGATGTCCCAGTTCGCCTTGATGCTGTTCGCCGTCTGGATGCCGGCGGCTCTCATCTCCGCGGTCACGTTGTCGCTCTGGAGCGCACCGTTGGCAAAGGCGCCGAACATCACTCCATGGAACGCATTGCCGCCCTCCTTGAGGACGTAGTTGGTACGGACGCCGCCCGCATGCAGCTCGGCGTTGTTCGACCCCGTGTCGATCTGCATCTCCTGGACGCCCATCGGATTCATGGAGAGGACCGAGGTCGCGGCACCGACGCCGAAACTGGCGATCGAAATGCCGTTCAGCGTCGTCGCGGCATCTTCAGAATAGGAGCCATGGGCCGTCATGTTGCCGGTGGGGGCCGCCGTCCCCGCACCGCCGACATCCTGCCGCCGGAAATCGACTCCCGCGATGAGCACGCCCAACGCGGTTCTGGATCCGCTCGACGGCAGGATGTCGAGGACTCTGCGGTCCAGCACTTCCTGCCGGGTGGTGCTCTGCAGGTCAACCATCGGCGTCTCGCCGGTCACCGTGATCGTCTCTTCGAGCCCCCCGACGCGGAGGTCGGCGTTGATCCGGGCGTTGAAGGTGCCCTGCAGCACGACGCCTTCCCGCTTGACCACCGAGAAACCCGGCAGCGTGAAGGTCACCGCGTACTCGCCGGGCCGCAGGTTCTCGATTGCGTACTGACCGGTGCCGTCTGTCACAGTGGACCGGACCTTCTCAATGAGCGCCGGGCTCGCCGCCTCGACCGTCACCCCTGGCAGCACCGCGCCCGACGCGTCTCGCACCTCGCCGCTGATCGCGGCCTGCGCGAACGCCACGACCGGGAGCACCAGCGCGATCAGGAACATCGCTCCGATTCTGTTCATCTTTTGCACGCCCATCTCCGCCCTTTTCGTTTCCGCTTCCGTCTAATGCACCGGTGGCCGCTCGCGGCCCCGCCCTGCGCAGGTGCTGTACGCGAAACCGCACCGCTCGACCTCTGGGCCAGCCGAACCACGGTCCAGAGGTGGCAGCGTAGGTATCATCAATGCCAGGACGAAGTCAATCGCGTACCTCCGCCATTTTAGCTCGCTGAACTCTGCGGTCCCGTAGGCTACTGACTCGCGTATACTGCGCGGTCAGATCACGAATCGCATGTCCGGAAATCCTGCCGTCGATCGCCGGAGCTTTCTGAAAGGTGCCGCCGTGACCGGCGCCGCGGCGCTGGTGCCGGACGCGGCTGCGAACGCCACACCCGAGGCGGCGTCTCAGGCAGCGCCAGCACAGGGTACCGGGCCTACCATGCCGCCGGTGGGAGGCCGTGACATCGACCCCGCGGTCGCGATCGGGGCGGGCCCGGCCGGCCGGCCGGGCAGCGACTTCATGCTGGACGTCCTCAAGTCGCTCGACTTCGAATACGTGGCGTCGAACGCCGGCTCGAGCTTCCGCGGCATCCACGAATCCATCATCAATTACGGCAACAACCAGTTGCCCGAGTTCCTGACCTGCTGTCACGAAGAATCCTCCGTCGCCATGGCCCATGGCTACTACAAAGCCGAGGGGAAGCCGATGGCCGTGCTGTGTCATGGGACGGTCGGGCTCCAGCACGCGGCGATGGCCGTCTACAACGCGTACTGCGACCGCGTGCCGGTGTTCATTCTCGCCGGCAACCACCTCGACGCGGCGGAGCGGGGAGGGAGCGTGGAGTGGCAGCACAGCGTGCAGGACGCGGCTGCCCTGGTCCGTGACTTCGTCAAATGGGACGACATGCCGGTCTCCCTCGGACACTTCGCAGAGTCGGCCGTCCGCGCCTACAAGATCGCGATAACGCCTCCTATGGGGCCGGCTGTGATCGTCATCGACGGCCATCTGCAGGAGAATCCGATTGCCCCGGAGGAAGCCTCGCGGCTGCGCGTCCCGCGGCTGACCGTGGCGACTCCGCCGCAGGGCGATTCGGGGGCGGTGGCCGAGGCCGCGCGGTTGCTCGTGAACGCGCGGAATCCTGTCATTGTGGCGGATCGGGCCGCGCGGACGCCGGCGGGGATGCCGCTGCTCATCGAGCTGGCGGAGACGCTCCAGGCGTCGGTGATCGATCAACGGGGGCGGATGAACTTCCCATCCCGCCACCCGCTGAACCAGACCGTCAGCCGCCAGCCGATGGCCGATGCGGACGTCATCCTGGGCCTCGAGCTCACGTCGTTCCCACGCGCCAGAGCCGGCGTGCGGCTCATCAGCATCGAATCGACCGCCCTGTATATCAAGAGCAATTATCAGGACTTCCAACGCTACGCCGAGGTGGACGTCGCCATGGCCGCCGACGCGGAAGCGACGCTTCCCGCGCTCATCGACGCGTGCCGTCGTCTCATCACCGTCGATCGGCGCCGCGCCTTTGCCGAGCGTCGGCAGCGTCTGGAACAGGCGCACCTGGAGGGTCTGGCAGCGGCGCGCGCTGAGGCCGCGTACGCGTGGGATGCGTCGCCGATCAGCACCGCGCGGCTCGCCGCGGAGATCTGGGCGCAGATTCGGAACGAGGACTGGTCGTACGTGTCCGAAAGCGGCAACACCAGCGACTGGGTGTTCCGCTTGTGGAACTTCACCGAGCGGTACCACCACACGGGCAACTCGTCCGGCGCCACGGGCGTCGGTTACGGCGCGCCCGCCGGGGTGGGCGGCGCGCTCGCCAACAAGAAACACGGGCGCATCTCCGTGAACATTCAGAGCGACGGTGACTTTCTCTACGCGCCCGGCGTCTGGTGGACGGCCGCGCATCATCGCATTCCGTTGCTGTCGGTGATGCACAACAACCGCGCCTACCACCAGGAGATCATGCACATCCAGCGCATGGCCAGTTGGCGCAACCGCGACATCACACGTGCGCACATCGGAACGACGATCGAGAACCCGAACGTAGACTTCGCGAAGATCGCGCAGGGGATGGGCGTCCACGCACAGGGACCGATCACCAACCCGAACGAACTGGGACCGGCGATCCGCCGCGCGATCGAGGTCGTGAAGAGCGGCGAGCCGTCGCTCATCGACGTGGTGACGCAACCTCGGTAGGAACGTGAGGGCATGAAGATCTGGATGTTGAAGCTGCTCGCAGTGCTCGTACTCGCAGCTGCGGGCGCCGCCGCCCAGACGCCAACCCAAACGCCGCCCGCTGGAGACGCCGCCGCCGGCAAGAAGCTGTTCGTCAGCCTGGGCTGCTGGACGTGCCATGGCTACGAGGGCCAGGGGGGCGCGGGGCCGAGAATCGCGCCGCGACCGCTTCCACGCGCCGCGTTCACCACATACGTCCGGCGACCGTCGGAGCGGATGCCAAACTATCCCGAGAGACTCGTGTCAGACGCGGAGCTCGGGCACATTCACGCGTATCTGCAGTCGCGTCCCATGCCGCCGCCGATCGCGAGCATCCCGCTGCTTCAACCGTAGGCGTACGCCACGGCGCTTGACGGCTGCGCTCAGAGCGGGCATGCTCACGGCCTGTAACGGGCGGTCATCGCAGTTCGAGGCGGCGATGTCCGGGAAAAGGATTAAGGAGCAGGGTGTCTATGCGAACTGGGGCGTTCATCCCGAGTGTGATTCGAACGGCAGGTGTGTCGGGACTCGTGGTTCTGGGCCTGGCCGGCTTGCCCGCCACGGTCGAGGGCCAGGGCGGTGTAGCGGCGCCGCCGCCGCCCAGACAGGAGCCGCAGCGGTCGATCGAGATCGACGAGGTCCCAGTGTTCTTCCGCGAGGACTGGCGGTACGATCACACCCAGCCCAACACGAACAATGCGCGGGAGCCGGAGCATCCAGTCGCGCAAGGCGACGTGTTGAACCCGAATTTGGAAGTCCGCTTGTACGGAGACGCAGTGGGCACCCGGACTATCCTCCAGCCGGAGAACAAGGACACGAAACCCGGCGGCGGCGACGGGTTGGTTTACGTGATGTCGCTGCTCTGCGGAACCAACCTCGATCGCGACGACCTCTCAGGAAAAGTCATCGTCGGCCCCTCGACGCATGCGAACTGCTTGATCACCCTCCGGGACAGGAACAACGATGTGGATCTGTCCGGAGTGGCCAGCATCAAATGGCGCACCAGGGTGAGCGGGTTTCACTGCCTCCGTCCCGTTCTGAAGCTCGCCAGCGGACAGTGGCTCGTGGGCGACAAGTGCGCCCAAGGTCCTCAGACGAGCTGGGCGGAGCAGGAGATTCAATTCGTTGACGTGCGCTGGCGGAACCTCAACATCGCCGAGGTCGTCGAAGCCCGCGACGGATACTGGGTGGATTTCCCCGACCTCAGCAGGGTCGAGGAAATTGGTTTCACCGATCTGATGCGAGGCGCCGGCCACGGATCCGGTGGCGGGTCACGGATAGACTGGCTTGAAGTAAAGGGTAAGCCCGTTCCGCGAAAACGATAGGGCGAGGGCAGAGACCCGAAGGCGTTACTGCGCCGCCGCGTTGCCGCGACGGCCGCCGCCCTCTCCGCCCAGCTTCGAGCCATTCGGCAGGACGACGCTCTCGATTCTCCCGTAAGGCCGCCCGTTGGTGACCGGGTTCGCCGTTACCGTGACCTCATCCCCAGGCTTGAACGAATTGTTACGGTAGCCTGCGGGATAGATGCTGTTCGGCGCCTGCGCTTCCATGACCCACTCCACCACCTGGCCGTCCGCCCCTTTGACCTCGATCGTCAGCAGACAATGCGGATTGGACCAGAGCCAGCTCTTGACCACGCCTTTCACCGTCACGGTTGTGTCGGACAGGAGCGTGGAACCTGTGTGGTGCGCGCCGGCGGGCGCCGACGCCAACAGCAGGAGTGCCACGCTCACCGCCTTGACGAGCCTGTTTCTCATTGTGCGTTCCCTTTGTCTTCCCGGCGTCCTGGTTTACTTGCCGCTCGCGCCGTCGCCATAGGCCTTGTTGTAGGCCTCGATTTCATAGGGTGAGCAGTACCGCGTCAGGACGTCCGTTCGCGGATCCTGCAGGATCATCGGAATCTTCATCGTCTGCCACGGCTGCGTGTACATCTTCGGATCGTCGAGCGTTTCCGACCACTCCAGCGTGTCGGCGTCGAGGCGCCGGAAGGTTTCCGTGATGCGCGCCCGGTCGCTGATGGGACGGCCCGTGTTGTCGAGCCACACGCGCTCTTCCGGCAAGGTCCCGACGGTCTGTACTTCGAGCGTGTAGTCGTCGAGCCATTTCCCCACCGAGTATCCCATCCACCGCGATTCACGGTACTGGCCGTCTATTTCCACCCCGCCGTCCACCAGCGTGGGAACAGACCGGCCGTCCGTCCAAATGATGCGCCAGCGGTTGTCGTAGTTGTAGAGGATGCTGACCGAGTGCTCGTCCTGGTAAATCCGCGCGCCCAGGTCGTAGTGGTTGTACCGGGGAAACCCCAAAGGCTCACAGGTCACGCGCGGATCGTTCGTCCCGGCCGGCGGAACGGCGTCCTCCCCTTCGAGGGCTTTGTGGGCTTGGTACATCTGCCGTCCGAGTGGCGTGTACGGCAGTTCGCTCGCCGGGCTTCCGTCATTGGGCCTGAGCTGCGTGCCTTTGGCCTGGTTGCCCAGCCTCGAGCCCCAGAGCCCTGCCAGGCTCCGCCTCGGCGCCGGCTTCTTGTCCTTCACCGCAGCCGCCTGCCGATTGGGAACCGGGTCGGGCCAAGTCTGCGCCGGGGTGTTCTGCGCGAAGGCGTTCAACTGGAAGCCGAACGCCACGCCCACCAGGCCTACCATCACGCCACGGTAAAGAACCGCCATTCTGAACCTCTCTGCTCTGCGCAGATCACCGCGCATGGTCAATTGACCGGCCGTGATTGTAAAAGATTCGGGATGTCGTAGGAAAGGAAGAACCGTCTGTTGAAAAGTGCCTCTGTTCTTGTGAGAATGCCGGGACAAATCGGAGGAACCATCGTGAAGCATTGGCTTTCCGCAACCGCGGCCCTGACCCTCGTACTCTTCGGTTCGCCCAGCGTTTACGCTCAGGAAGAGCTCAGGGTTTCCATTGTGAGTCGCGCAGACGATGGGTTCAAGGAGCTTATTGCTCAGTACGAGATGAAGACGGGCCGCAAGGTCAAACTGACATTCCCTAACTTCATGGCTTCGAGGGATCTGATCGTCAAGGGCGAGCCGTTCGACGTGGGCATCGTCGAGTTTCCTCACGATGCGGACGTCGTGGCGTCGGGCAACGTCGTTCCCGGCAGCGCAACCCTGGTCGCCAATGGCTTGATGGGGGTCGCCGTCCGAAAGGGCGCGCCCAAGCCAGACATCTCCACTCCTGCGGCAGTGAAACGTACGCTGCTCGCCGCGAAGTCCATCGCCTATCCGGACCCGGAGGGCGGTACTTCCGCTTCGGGGCGGAACGTTGAGGAGATGCTGAGAAGGCTCGGTATTGCCGACGAGATGCAGGCGAAGACCACACACACTCGCGGTGGCGGCCGAGCGATGGCCGCGGCGGCCAGTGGCCAGGCGGAGATAGGCATGACCATGCAGATTGGCATGTTCGGTATGGACGACATCGATATTGTCGGAACGCTGCCGGCGGAGATCTCTCCGCCGTCGCCTCTCATCGCGTTCATCTCGTCTCGTACGACGCGGGCCGCAGAGGCCAGAGAGCTCCTGGCATTTCTCACGTCGCCCGAAGCGGCGCCCATTTACAGAAAATTCCTGCTGCAGCCGGCGTACTGACCGAGGAACCCACGGGTATACTCCCTGAATTCGAGGGATCGAAAGACAACCGAGTATGGCTAGGATTCAGTTCGGGAGGGTGTGCGAATGCGTAAGACGCTCATGATCGCCGGCGTGAGCCTGGTCGCCGGATTCGTTTCTTCCGGCGTGGGATTCGCCCAGGTGGCGGACGATGGCGTCGGGCAGGGGCGGACTCAGGCCGAAGTGGCCAATGCAGATAAGTGGAAATACGACCCTGATCTGAAGCGGGATCCGTGGAAGTACTACGCGACGGACGTCCCCCCGGGGTTCCCAGACGGCGATGGAGGACCGGCTCCAAAGCGCTCGTTGACGGGAACATGGCACGGACCCAGGGCGAGCCCAGGGGTCCCGGACGGAAAGGCCGGAGACAGGCCCGAGCTGACGGCATCGGCGCAGCAGATCAGAAGTGAACGCAAGACCATAGGAGAGGCCGGCCCCGGTGGGACCAACGATCCCTATGGAAGGTTCTGCGATCCGTTTGGATTTCCACGGAACATGTATCAGCAGAATCGCGCCATGCAGGTGGCCGAGATGCCCGGTCGGATCGTTTTCCTTTTGCAGCACGGATACTGGTGGCGGGAAGTCTGGCTGGATGGAAGGGCGCTGCCGACCAATGTCGGAGTGCGGGGAGGAATCGACCCGACGTTCAACGGGTACTCAGTCGGCCGCTGGGAGGATGACGACACGCTGGTCATCGAGACCGTGGGCGTCAGGGACGACAAGTGGCTGACTCAGCAAGGGCTGCCACACAGCGTGAATGCACGTTTCACCGAGCGCTGGAACCGCATCGACCACAACACCATGATGATGGAGATCTGGATCGATGATCCGGAGATGTATGCGAAACGGTTTTCGATGGGGCAAGCCTATTTCAAATGGGTTCCGAATCAGAAGCTCAATGAATTCATCTGCATACCCTCGGAGGCCCAGAAATACCTGAGCGAACAGGCCGATCTTGCCGGGAGTACCGAGGGTCTGAAATCACAGAGCCTGCGTACCCTCCCGTCGGAGCAGCGAGGGGACGGCAATAAATGAGGAGGTGCAGGATGAAGACAGTGAAGGTGCTGTCGTTCGGTTTGATGGTGGTCGGGTTTCTGCTAACGGGACGTTCGTCGTTCGCGCATCATGGAGACGCCGCGTACGCGGCGGAACCAATCGAGCTGAAGGGTGCGGTCGTCACCGCGTACTCGTGGATGAATCCTCACTCGCTGATCAAGGTTCGAGGTGCGGACGCGACGGGCACGACGCGGGAATGGACGCTGGAGATGGGCAGCACGCCGTCGATGGAACTGCTTGGTTTCAGCAGGAGCACGATGAAGCCTGGGGAAGTGATCGATGTGTGGCTCTACCCCACCAAAAACGGCACTCCGGTCGGGCGCATGAACAAGATCCGCTTCGCCGATGGAACGCAGTTGTTCGATCTTGACCCCACAGAGCCTCGCCCGGCACGGGCGGACTTCAAGGAGTAGCGCCTCTTCCGCCCTGCCAGACGATCAGCGCTCGGCCGGGGCAGCTTCGTCGCTCGTGTATTCCTTCTTGGCCGCGACCAGCGTGAAGCTGCTCGCGTTCATCGCCGGGGTGCCATCCTTCGCGAGGAATCCCTTCACGATGACCTCGGCGCCAATGAAGTCCTCGCGGCGCAGGCCGGCGCGGAGCAGGTTGCTCGCGCCTGCGCTCTCGATTTCCCACGTGATCATCTGGCCCGTGGTCGGGTTCTTGACGTCAACGTAGATATGGGCATGGGGATTCTGCCAGCCCATCTTGCTGACGACGCCCCGCAGCGTCACGGGCTTGTTCCCGTCGTACACCGCCGAGAACGAGTGATGGGCCTGGACCGGTGCGACTGCTCCGAGCAGCGCCACAATCGCTGCGGCGAATACGGAGAACGCGAACCTGATGCGCATAGTGACTCCTGTTTGCTGAATGTGCTCGAGATCGGTTACTGGCCGCCGTTCCGCATGCGCTCCTCTGCTGCCTTCCTTGCCTCCGGCGTCATCTTCTCAAAGGCGAACGCATCCTCATTGGCGGTGCACAGGTACTCGGACCAGACGTCGTTGGGATCCTGCGCCAGCGTCCAGGTGTGCGGCGCAGAGACCAACGGCTCCATCAGCACGACCGGATCGATGACGGTGTACTGGTAGGTGAGATAGTTCTTCGAGTTCCGGGTGAAGCGCTCGATCACCCGCTCTTCGGGGCTGTGCGTCCAGGCGTTGGAGTCTCCCCGCGCGCCCACCGAGATGTTCCGCATCCGGGTATCGATGGCAATCGTGCTCACGACGAGGGTGTCTCCCTCCCAGTGCCCCACGGACTCGCCATTGAACGTGACGTCAGGACTCTTCGAGTGCGGCCGACCATCGGTGGGAATGCGGCGGATGGTCTGGGGGAACTCGGTGAGAATCCAGACGACGCCCGGCTTCTGGACGATCTCCATGGGGCCGTGCTCGGTCGCCTGCGTCGTGATCGACGTGGGCGTGCCACCCGGTGCGCAGGTGCCGTACGGCGTGGGGAACTGGTACTTCGCTTTCGTCTCCGGGCGGAACTTTGCCACTGGCTGCGGCGTCACCGCGGCGTCGTACTGGTCCATGACGTCGTCCCCGAGCCGGTATCCGCCCTGAAGCATGCGTCCCGCCCTGTTCGGATAGTACCGTCCGGTGAGATCCGGCTTCCCGTCTTCGGCGCGGGGGGCGGCCCCGCCGTTGGGCAGTACCTTCACGTCGCCGAAGTTGCCGGCGATACGCGACCAATCCTTGGCCTGGGCGTCCTGTGCGGCGTTCTGGGCCGTGATCGGCATCGACATCGCACCCAGGCCCACCAGCACGAGTCCCGCGCGCAGCCACGCGCCGCGGCCCCGCCGTGTCATTCCCTGCATCTCCGACCCTCCATCCGCTGCATGAATCCCGATACCGGTCACACTTGCGCGCGGCGCTAATTTCCCCAGAAACTGAGCTTCTCCGGCGTCAGGTTCCGCTCGACGACCTGCCCGACGATTCGAATCGCACCATCCGCCAGCTTGATATATTCGGCGGCGCCTCTGTTGGTGCCGTCAATCGCGAAGGCGCCCGCCCTGGCCGCGCAACCCCGGGCGTGCATCACCTTGCCAATCGTGTTTTCGAAGTGCTCGCGTGTCGTGCCGTTGCGCCGCATCGCGTTCGGCGTGATCATTTCCAGCCGCCACGGCTGCACTTTCCCGCTGGCATCCTTGACGTCCATGCGCAGCCAGGCGTGCGGGTTTTCCCACTCGATCCCGGTGAGCGTACCCGTCAGATCCATGCACTTGTCCGGGTCGAATTCCACCGTGAACGAATGATGCGCAAGCGTCGAAGTCGTGGCACCGAGCAGAAGCAGCACGGCAGTCCCAAGGGCCGCAAACTGAACTTTCATGAAAATTGTCTCCTCTGGGCGCGCGATCCCCGGAATTGAGTTTTACGTTGCGCCGCTTAAATTACTTGCGCGGCGCGTAACTGTCAACGAATCGCCTGCCGCGTGCGTGACGAGGCCGACTTATCAGGGCCGAGTGTTGAGATACGCGACCAGTGTCTGGTGCTCGGCGGGCGTCACGCCGGCGCCCAGCTTGACCATCCGATCAATGATCGCATCCCAGCCCTCGGCGGTCGCCGGCTTCGTCGTCGCCTTCGCGAGGTCGTGACAGAGCTGGCATCGCCGCGCGAGGATGGCGGTTGCATCGCCATCCGCCGCTGTGGTTGCCTGAGCGGCCCGACCGCGACGACCTGCCGCGGCTGCGCCGCTGGCCTGTCCCCCGGCCGCTGTGAGATATGTCGTGAGCGGCTCGATCTCGTCCGGAAGGACTTGTGCTCCCCGGCCGATCATGCGGTAGACGGTGTCCCTCCACTCGTCCGCCGTCTTCTTTCGAACGGCCACCATGCGCATGATGGCGCCCCCGTCGTGGCACCCGACGCATATCTGCGTCACCGCGGTCTTCCCCTTCTCGATGTCCGCTTGCGAGGCCGCTTGCGGAGCGGTCTGCCGGGCGACCCGCGGGGCCTCCGTGTTTCCCGCAATGCCGGCTGACATCAAGACGGTGACGATCCACGACGCCACGCAGACGGCGGTGACGTGCCGGGCTCGGCGGCTGGCGTTCACGGGAACTCTGCTCCTGGTCATGGGGTGGCTCCCGCTACACTGTCCGCGACTTGCGCTGGATCTCGGCAATCGAGTGCCTCTGGTACCACGTCGGCTGTGACAGTGAGGGGCCGTCTACCTCCACGTCGATGTCCATCAGCACGGCCTTGCCATCGCGCATGCTGTGCAGGGCGCGTTGCAGAGCGGGCACCAGCTCACCGGCGGTCTTCACCCTCTCCCCTCGCAGGCCGTACGCTTCACCAATCTTCGCGAAATCGACATTCGGGTCGCCAAGATACCCGTTGTAGTCGCGACCCTCCTCGAAGAATTGTCCGCCGCCGTTCATGTTGCGGGCCCGCGTCTCGTTGTACAGGTGGTTGTTCATGATCACGATGAGCATGGGCGCCTCGTACCGGGCAATGCTCCACAAGGCCTCGGACTGACCGAACAGGAAGCCCCCGTCGCCCTGCAGCGCCACGACCTGGCGATCGGGCAGCCCCAACTGGACGCCGAACGCGGCCGGGACGCCCCATCCGAGCGCCGAACCGATGGTCCGGCCGTACTTCGACTTGTTCTCGCCGCCGAACGTGAACTGGTTCAGCATCTTGTACGCCTGCGTCCCAAGCTCGGGGACGATCACGGCATTCTTGTCGAGCAGGCGGTCGAGCTCGAAGCCGACGCGCTCCCAGCTGAGGGGGCTGCGATTGAAGAAAGCGGTGCGGGCGATCTCCCGGGATTTCTTCAGCTCCGCCGTGTGCGCCGTGATCTGCGCGAGCCGGCTCTGGCGAATCCTGGTGATGCGGTCTCTCGTGAGAAGACTATCGACCGCGTCGGACAGGTCACGAATGGCCAGCCGGACGTCGGACGCGATGGCCAGCTCCACCGGATAGACCCTGCCGAGGATCACGGGATCGTGGCTGATGTGCACGGTGGGCGTGCCGGGCTGGGGCTCGCGGCGCTTGAAGCCCTCGCCGAAGCCGATCATGAGGTCCGTCTGCCGCGGATAGCGCAGCGTGCGCATCTGGCCCATGTACAGCGGGTGATCGGTCGGGAAGTTCGCGTAGAGATCGTCCTCGGTGTCCGTGACCGGGACCGACAGCTTTTCCGCAAGGGCGAGTAGATCGGCGGTCGCTCCGTCCTCGAACACCTCTGGTCCGACGACGAACACCGGGTTCTTCGCTTCGACCAGCCACCGGGCCGCCTGCTGGATCGCATCGGCGGGGGCGCGGAACCTGTGGCGCGCGCTCGCCAGATCGATCTTGTCGATACGCTGGCGTACGCGCTCGCCCGCCTCTGCCGTTCCCCACACCATCGTGACCGGTCCGCTCGGTGGCCCGTACGCAAACCTGATGGCGCGGCGTGTGATCTCGGCCATCTCTTCGGTCAGCAGGTTCGCGGTCCACATCGTGAACGGCTCGGTGGGCCTGAGCGTATCGTCCCAGCTTTCGAAGCCGTCCTTCCCCTGTGCCGACAGATCGCCGTGTGAGTAGGTCACGAGGAGCGGAACCCGGTCCTTCCAGGCGCAGTACAGGTTGCTGATGGAGTTGCCGACGCCTGCGCCACTTCCAAAGAAGAAGCCCAGCTTGCGGCTCGCCATCGCGTAGCCGGCCGCCACCGCCACCGCGTGCCCCTCGTGGGTGACGTTGATCACCTGGACGTCGCCGGCGGCATCGACCGCCTCCCACAGCGGACCGAACCCGCTGGTGTTCGTATGAAAGAGCATCCGGACGCCGGCCGCCCGGAGCTGTGCGAGGACGGCCCCGGCCGCCGTGCCGTCGTACATCTCGAAGGCCTCGCCGCTCGGCAACGGGTTGGACACGACACCCTGCGTCCCCGCCGCCGGAGAGGCTGGGCCTGCGGTCTGCTGCGCAAGCGCGGCGACCGAGGGCGCGCCGAACGCGACGCTGGTCGCCGCGGTCGCGGCGAGAAAGTCCCTGCGGGATACCGGAGCGACGCCCGCCGGCTGCGAGGGAACCGCGGAACGCTCAGCGTCCGCCGAAGGAGTGTCCGATGAAGGTTTCCGGCTGCTGCTCATCGCGTCTCCTGACCTTGGTGATACGGTCGCAGGCGCAGCTTAGGACTCCTGCGCTGGCCTGTCAATCGCTGTTGGGTTTACACTGTGGCGCTTATGCGTTTCATTGCACCAGCCCTGCTCGCCCTCGCGACAGCCGTGACTGCCGCTTCCTTCGCTCCCGCACTGGCCGCGCAAGCCCCGGCCCAGGCGTATGTCCCCGCGCGCACCCCCGACGGCTACCCGAACGTCGAGGGCGTGTGGCGTGCCTGGAACCTCGCGAAGTTCGATCTCGAAGACCATGGTGCCAGGCCCGGGATTCCCGCCGGCCGCGGGTTCGTCGTCGATCCGCCTGACGGCAGGATTCCGTACCGACCCGAGATGCTGGCACGGCGCCAGAAGAACTACGAAGGCACGCTGACGCCGGACCCGCTTGCGAACACGGATCCACTGGCCAAGTGCTACATGCCCGGCGTTCCGCGGCTGACCTATCTCGGGTGGCCGTTTCAGATTATCCAGGACCAGCGGGACGTCAACTTCACGTACGAGTGGAGCCACAAGAAGCGGATCGTCCCGATTGGTGACACCAGTCCCCTGCCCGATCCGGACGGCGGCCTGAACCTGCGGTGGAACGGCATGGCCCGCGGCCGCTATGACGGCAACTCGCTCGTCGTCACGCTCGGGAATTTCAACGGGTACACCTGGTTCGACATGGCCGGCAACTTCCACAGCGATGCGCTCACCGTCGTGGAGCGGTACACGCCGGTTGGTCCCGACACCTTGCAGTACGAGGCCACGATGACCGATCCGAAGGTGTTCACCCGCCCGTGGACGATCCGCATGGTGCTGCAGCGCCAGAAGGAGGTCGGCCTGCTCGATTACGAGTGCACCGCGATGCTCGACGACCTCGGTATTGGTCACACGTTCCCGAGAGACTTCGATGTTCAGTAGCCACGCAAGGAGCACCATGAAGGTTCAATCTTCCGTCGCACTGTCGATCGCACTGGTCACGACCGGGCTGGTTGTCATGTCCGTGCCCGCCTTGGCCCAGGGACGCGGAGGAGGCGGACGCGGGGGCGGCGCGCCGAGGGTGGCGCCGGCGCTCCCGCCTGCCGGTCCGATTCCGCGCACCGCGGATGGGAAACCCAACCTTGAAGGGGTCTTCAGCGGCATGGGTTCGGGCCTGACGCATACCGTGATTCTCGAGACTCACACGTCCGGGTTCGGCATTCGCGGCGGCCCGAGCCTGATCATCGATCCGGCCGACGGCGTCATCCCGTACCAGCCGTGGGCGCTCGTCGAGCGGAACAAGCGCCGGGAAGACGTGAACGCCTACGAGGATCCCGTCGGCCACTGCGAGTTCTACGACATCGGACGCCTGCACTCGTTCGCGCAGCGTTTCATGTACACGGGCGGCAACATCGCGATCGCCGGCCAGGAGCAGATCGTCCGCATCATCGACATGAACCGCAAGCAGCACCTGCCGGCAAGCATCCGTCTCTGGAACGGCGATCCGATTGGCCGGTGGGAGGGAGACACGCTGGTCATCGACACGACCAATTTCAACGGCAGGACGCGCATGGCGCTCGGCGGCGACTTCTACAGCCCGAACGCCCAGACGGTCGAGCGTTACACGATGAAGGATTCGAACACCATCACGTGGACGATGACCATCACCGATCCGACGGTGTTCACGCGTCCGTGGACGTTTACGACCGCAGCGCCGATGACGCGGCAGGTCGAAGGCAGCAACGACTGGAGCCGCGCGTTACGGCTCCTCGACCCGGCGTGGGAACACGACTGTCATGAAGGCAACGTCGTCCTGCGCCACATGCGGAACGTCTACGACAAGGCGTACGGCGGCAAGTGGCGTCAGCAGACCGTCCCGGGATCGGTCCCAGCCGCGCCGTAACAGATCGGGACCGCCGCGCAGGCGGCTACGACTTCTTGTCGTAGATGGCCGTTTCGGTGTCGGAGCTGCCGTCCTGCGTGACAGTCTTCAGGACAGTCAGCTCGTTGCCCTTGACCGTCCAGACCTCCCGGAACTCGATCACCGTATCGCCGGCTGGCGAGGAGAACGAGCGCCGCGAGGTGATGACCAGGGTGGCGCCGTCGAACTTGGCCTCGCCTGTTTCCGTGATGCCCTCGGGGGCGGCCACGTTGACGCGACTCCCATCCAGCTTGAAGACAGCCTTGAACGGATCCTGTCTGACGCTGGTGCGTTCGACCGTCAATTCGGTCGGCGACTGTGCGATGACCATCTGGCTGGGAAAGGGCACGTCGGCCCCGTTGCCCGCGATGCGCTCGCCGCTCTTGTCGAAGTTGAGGAGCCATGTCCCTGAGAGGTTCGGCATCGACTGCGCGAACGCCGCGCTCGCGGAAACGAACGTGAGTGCCGCAAACAGAATGGTCGCGCGTAACGGCTTTCTGTTCATAGGGGCTGAGTGTACACCCGGTCGTCTCGGGTGACGACACCTGCGCTCTACGCCGCCCTGCCCTCGCCGACGAACCACTCGTAGATCTCCGCTCCAGTCATGAACACCACGCCCGGCTGCGCGGCGAGGTGACGATAGAGCTTTTCGAGATGCACGAAGCGGTGCGGCTGCCCTGACAAATAAGGATGCAGCGGGATTGCCATGATCTTGGCGCGCGAGGCGCCTTCCTTGTGGAGCTGCGTGAACTGATCGACACCGCGCTCATAGAAGTGCTTCCCCTCGTGCTGAGCAAGCCCCAGCACGGTGATGTCATTCATGTCGAAGGTGTACGGCAGGGTCACCATGTTGCCGCGCGTCGTCTTGATCCAGGACGGCTCGTCGTCATGGACATAGTCGGCCGTGTATTTGAGTCCCGCCGCCGCGAGGTGATCGGGCGTCTCGAAGGTCTGCGTCATGCCCGGCGCGAGCCATCCGATCGGACGCGTTCCCACCGCTGCCTCGATCGTGTCCAGCGCCTCCTTGATGAAGGCCGGCTGGTCCTCTACCGTCTGCATCGGGCGCTGCTCGTGCCCGTGGGCGATGAACTCCCATCCGTCAGCCTTTGCCGCAGCGACGATCTGTGGGTAGACGTCGCACACGCGCCCATTGATCGCCGCCGTGGGCGTGATGCCGAGTGCACGGAAGAGTTCGAAGAAGCGCCAGACGCCGACGCGCATCCCGTACTCGTGCCACGCCCAGTTCGGCACGTCCGGAAGCTGAGGCAGTCCCATCGGCGGTGTGAGCACCGTCCGCGGCATCGGCCGCGCGATGTCCCAGACTTCCAGGTTGACCACCGTCCACACCGCTACCTGCGCGCCGCCAGGAAGTGTGAGAGACGGCCGTTCAGTGATCGGCGAATAGGGCAACCGCTCGTGCGGCCGCATGGGCTCGGTCATGATCTTGTCTCGCAACAAACTTAGAGTTGGTTACGCTCCGGAGGAGGTTCGGCGTAAGACGTTTGTCAAGTAGCGCGGACGATCGGGGCCGCTTTCTCACGTCGGCGTGAGCCCCAAAACCCCATGCCAGTGACGTCACTTGCTCTCTTCCAAGACCTGGACCGCGAGCTCACGACTCACGGTCGGAAAGCCCTCGAGAAAGTCGTCCAACGAGTCGCCGTTCTCGAGGTAGTCGAAGAGCATCTTCACGGGAACCCGAGTCCCCCGAAAGACGGGCACCCCGTGCATCACCTCCCGATCGCTTGTGATGGCTTCCTGCATGGCGTCATTGTCGCTCAAGACCCGGCGGCGGACACCTGTCCCGCCGCCTCCACTGTCTTTCCACAACCCGGCGAACGCGGTGCGACCGGTTGACACCGGCTCGCCTGGAGCGGACGATGGTTTTATGGGTCGCGCGCTGCTCGTTGCAACGTTGCTGGTCATGGGCTCGTCGGCGGCGTCTGCCCAGGCGTTGAGCACGCTCCACGTCACGGTCAAGCTGACTGACGCCGGCGGCAAGGTGACGCCGGTGGCACGCCACGCGCTGCTCATCAGCGAAGAGCCGCCAAGCGCGCCGCCCCGACGCATCTTCACCACGCTGGCTGGCACAGCCGACGTCTCGCTGCGTCCCGGACGTTATGCCGTGGAGTCCGATCAGCCAGTGGCGTTCGAGGGCAGACGCTATGAATGGACGCAGCGCATTGACATCGTCGCGGGCCGTGATGCCACGCTCGAACTGACAGCCGACAACGCATCGGTCGTTACAGGTACAGCGGGTGCAACATCGGCCACACCTTCCGGCACGGACCCTTCGTTTCTCGCATCTCAGTGGCAAGGGAGTGTCGTCGGGTTGTGGACGCCGACCCAGCACGCGTCTGGATTTCTCATCGATGCTCGGGGCCTGATCGTCACCAGTCAGCGCGTCGTCGGCAGCGCGACGTCCGCCGAGGCGCAGTTCACCGATATCAAGGTACGGGCGACCGTCCTCGCAGTGGATCCCGTGCGCGACGTTGCCATCCTCTGGATCAATCCGTCGATCGTCACATCAGTGCGGCCGCTGCCGCTCGGGTGCGGCCAGACACGGCCGGCGGTGGCGAACGGGCAGGAGCTGTCCGCCATCGGCGCGGAGATGACAGGGCAAAAGCGTCTGACGTTTGGGGACGTGACTGGCGTCGGACCACGTCTGCTTCTGTCGGATCTGACGGTCGTGCGCGCAAGTGCCGGGGGACCGGTGTTCACGGCGGGTGGCCTGATTGGATTCACCACGGTCGATGATCGGGATCCGGATAGCCGTTCGAATGCGCGGGTTGTCAGGATCGACCAGGCCTGCGAAGTGATCGCATCGGCGGAGAAGAAGATCACCGGGGCGATGTCGCCAGACGCGACGCCCCTGCCGCTCGACCCGCCGTCGGTTTCCGTCAATGCGCTCAGCGAGGCGGTGAAGAATCGCGCCGGCAGCCTGAGTCCGTACCCGATGGCCACAACCGACTTTGACGTCGCGTTTATCACGCCGGTTCACATCTACGGCGCGAAGGATCAGGCGCGGCGTCCGGTGATGGACTTCGGCGACTGGTCGGAATATGTTGCCGCGTATCCGCGCGCGCTCTTCGTGCGCGTCACGCCCAGGATGGTGGAGGGGCTGTGGGCCAAGGTGGCGCGCGGCGCGGCGATGACGCAAGGGATATCGCTGCCGCCGATGAAGCGCGCGAAGTCAGGGTTCTTGTGGATGCGTGCCTTCTGCGGCGACACGGAGGTGGCCCCGATCCACCCGTTCGTGGTCGAACACCGCATCTCGGAGTCCGAGGCCATCTACGAAGGGCTCTATGTGTTTGATCCTGATACGTTCGGTCCGCTGTGCGCCACGGTGAAACTGACGTTCTATTCGGAAGACGAACCCGACAAAGGCGACACTCGCGTCATCGATCAGAAGCTGCTGCAGCAGATCACACGGGACTTCGCGCCGTTATGATCACGATCGACGGCACCGCTGGCTGACACGCGATCAGTGTAGCCGCCACGCCCACTTCCCCACCCTTGTGGTACCATCCGCCGTTCGCCTGCATGAAACTGGGACTCCCCGTCGTCGCAGTCGTCCTCGCCGCCGCGCTCCCGGTAGCCGGGCAGTCCGTTCCCATCGACCACAACGCGATTCGTGCCAGTCGGGTTGCGACAGCCGTGCGCATCACGGAGCCGATCATGCTCGATGGGCGGCTGGATGAAGAGGTCTGGAACCGCGCACCGCTCGCGGGCGACTTCTATCAGAAGCTGCCGGACAACGGTGCCCCTGCATCCGAACGAACCGACGTGCGCTTTCTCTATGACGACGACAACCTGTATGTCGGCGTGACGTGCTACGACTCGGAGCCGGACAAGCTGCTCATCAAGGACCTCAAAGAGGACTTCGACTTCGGCACGACCGACCTGGTGCAGATCTTCATCGACAGCCTCCACGACCGGCGCAGCGGATTCACGTTCGTCGTCAACCCGGCCGGCGCGCGGCGCGACTCGCAGGTCTCCCTGACGGGAGGCGCCAACATGGACTGGGACGGCGTGTGGGACGCCAAGGTGAGCATGGCCGCCGACGGCGCCTGGTCGATCGAGTTCGCCATCCCGTTCAAGACGCTGCGCTTCTCGAGCGCGGAGGTGCAGGAATGGGGCGTGAACGTGAGCCGCAAGATCATGCACCGCAACGAGGAGAGCAACTGGGCGCCGGTGCCAATCCGGTTCAGCGGGAACCAGGCCGACATGGCGGGCACGCTGCGCGGACTGGAGAATCTCAGCCCGGGCCGTAACCTCAAGATCAAACCGTTCGTGATCGGCAGCGGTGCGCAGACAGGCATAGGCGGCGCGCGACGAACCAGCTGGGACCGGGACGCGGGGTTCGATCTCAAGTACAGCCTGACGCCCTCGATGACCTTCGACGGCACGTACCGCACGGACTTTGCGCAGGTGGAGGCCGATCAGCAGCAGGTGAACCTCACCCGCTTCAACCTCTTCTTCCCCGAGAAGCGGGACTTCTTCCTCGAAAACTCCGGCAACTTCGCATTCGGCGCGGGCAACCGCAACTTCAATAACACCTCGTCGAACCTGGTGCCGTTCTTCAGCCGCAAAATCGGGCTGAGCTCAACCGGTAACCAGATCCCGATTGTGGGCGGCGGCCGGGTGTCTGGCCAGGTGATGGGCAACGACGTCGGTCTGCTCGTCATGAAGACCGAGGAGCTTGGAACAACGCCCTCCAACACCTATCTGGTGGGACGCTACAAGCGGAACTTCATGCGTCAGTCGTGGATCGGGGCCATCACGACTGATCGGGAGTCTGGCGTTTCAAACGACTACAACCGTGTGTACGGACCGGACGTGCACCTGCAGTTCTTCCAGCGCCTCGAGATCGATGGCTACGCCCTGCGGAGCGATACACCGGGCCGCTCGGGCCGCAACATGGCGCGCCAGTTTCTCGCGGCGTGGCGCGATGACGACCTGACGGTCTCAGCCGAGCACAATGCGGTGCAGCCCAACTTCAATCCCGAGGTCGGCTTCGTCCGCCGCAGCGACATGTCGCAGTACAGCGGTGACCTCTCGTGGCGGCCGCGGCTCCAGCGCAGCGACACCATCCGCAACCTCATCTTCAGCTCGGCCCTCGACTACTTCGAGAACGGCGACGGCGTCATGGAAACGCGAACCCAGGAAGGCACGGTGGGCATGCAGTTGGAGAACAACGGCTCGCTGAACTTCACGGCGAACCAGACGTTCGACCGCCTCGTTCGACCGTTCGCGATCCGCCCGGGAGTCTCCCTCCCGGTGGGCGACTATCGATATACGCGTTACACAGCGAGCATCAACAGCGGCAACAACCGCAAGGTTGGCGTGACCGGCAACACGAGCTGGGGTGAGTTCTGGAGCGGTCACAATCGCTCGTACACGGCCAACCTCGACATCCGCCCCAACTATCACCTGAACGTGGACCTGACCTACAGCCGCAACGAGGTCACGCTCCCACAGGGCGACTTCACCACGGGGCTGGTGGGCGCACGCATCCTCTACGGCCTCAACCCGCGCGCCTTCTTCAACGCGTTCCTCCAGTACAACCGGGATACGCACCAGATCAGCTCCAACCTCCGCTTCAACTTCACGCATCATCCGCTCAGCGATATTTACGTCGTCTACAACGATCGCCGCGACACCACGAGCGGCGACGTACTCGAACGAGCGGTCATCCTGAAGGTCACCAACCTCTTCAGCTTCTGAGGACGGCAGAGGCGCGGCTAAAGCCGCGCACTACGAGGACAACCACGAAGCGACGAAGGGAACGAAGGAAAATATCCAAGAATCTTCGTGCTCTTCGTGTCTTCGTGGTTAGCTGGTGCGAGGCGCGGCTCAAGCCGCGCACTACGACCGCGGGTTACACTCGGTCGCGTCGATTCGTCAGTCAGGAGATAGCGATGGCCATCACCCGCCGCGACTTCGTACGGACCACCGCGTCGCTGGCTCCGTTCGTCGCCAGCCAGTTGACGAGCGCGCAAAGCCCGGCGACAGCCATTCAGGCGCCCGGGCGAACCGCCGCGCCTGCCGAACGCTTTGACTACGTGATCGCCGGCGCAGGGCACAACAGCCTCGTGTGCGCGGCCTACCTCGCCAAAGCCGGGAACCGCGTGCTGGTACTCGAAGGACGTCCATTGATCGGTGGCGGTGTAAAGACCGCTGAGGTCCTCCTGCCAGGCTTCAAGCAGGATCTCTGCTCGAGCGCGCACAACGGCATCAATCAGAATCCGATGCTGCGCGACAACGAGATCCCGTTGCGCGAGTACGGCTACGAAGTCATCGACCCGGACGTCGTCGTCCACATTCCCTTCCTCGACGGCGCATCCTTCACAGTGTTCAGGCGCGACGTTGCGCGTACCGCCGAGACGATCGCACGCGTGTCAAAGAAGGATGCGGAGACCTTCACCCGGCTCCTGGCGTCGCGCCAGAAGGTGCTCGCGATGTCCGCCGGGGATCGCGCCAAGACCAGAGAAGGAGTCTTCTGGGAACGCATCGGAGCGCTTTCGGGATTCGATGCCGCGAAGCAGATCTGGGAGAGCCCGCACATGCGCGCGGCCAACCTGTCGGCGGGCCACTTCGGCGGCGTGCCCGGCAGCGATTCCGGCACCGGCAACCAGGCGGTGTCGATGATGACCCACCTGAACGGGCGACCGATGCCGAAGGGTGGCTCGGGCATGCTGACGGTTGCCCTTGGCCGCTACCTCGAGGCGAACAATGCGGTGATCCTGACCAGCAAGCCGGTCGCGCGGTTGATCATCGAGAACAACCGGTGCACGGGTGTCGAGTGCGTGGACGGCAGCCAGTATCGCGGCCAGAAGGGCGTTGTCTCGACGATTCATCCCAAGAACCTGATCGGCATGGCGCCGCGCGAGCTCTGGGGCGATGCGCTGCTCGACACGGTGGACATCTGGCAGCCCGAGCACGCGATGTTCGCGTTTCACTTCGCGCTCGCCGAATCGCCGAAGTATCCCCTTTCAACCGGCGGCACGATCGGCAGTTGTGAAGCGTCGATCATGCAGCGGCCCGAGAGCATCTTTCAGCTGAACACCGATCAGGCGCGCGGTGAGTTGAATATCGAGGACTACCCTCTGCAGATCGTGCATCCTTCCGTGTTCGACACCACGCGCGTGCCACCGGGTTACGGCGCCGTCAAGATCGAGGGCACCATGCCCTACGGACTGAAAGAAGGGCCCCACCACTGGGATGCGATTAAGGAGCGCGTGGCAGACCAGCTCCTGACCTACTACCTGCGTCACACGGCCAACCTCACGAAAGACAAAGTTCTGGCGAAGTTCCTGCTCAGTCCAATCGACATCGAGCGCATGAATCCCTCGATGTGGCGAGGAAGCGTGCACCATAGCGTCCGCGAACTTGGAAACTTCGCGCCGTATCGCATGCCGATCCCGGGTCTGTATCAGACGGGAGGATCGACTGCACCAGGCGGCTCGGTCACGGGCCAGCCGGGACGAAACGCCGCGATGGTCATCCTGCAGGATGACGGGAAGACGCTGGAGCAGGTGGTCGGAAAGGCGCCACGCAGTGCGTAGGGGATTCTTCGTATTGCTGCTGGCGCCGTTGCTCGCCCTGTTCGTCACAGGAGTGTTAAGAGCACAGCAGGGCGCGACCGCGACGCCGGAAGTGCCCCGGCACCTGGCGCCGCCACCCGCGCCGGTGCAGCCACTCCCCTTCAGTCACAGGACGCACGTCAAAGTTGGCGCGCAGTGCCAGACCTGTCACAGCGCGACGACGGGCGCGCAGATGACGTTTCCGGAAACGGCGACGTGCATGAAGTGTCATCGAACGATTGCGGCCAACCGGCCGACGATCGTCAAGCTCGCCGAATTCGCCAAGGGCACCCAACCGATTCCGTGGGTGCGCGTGTTCCGGGTGCTACCGGGCGTCACGTGGACTCATCGTCCCCACCTGCAGGCCGGCGTGCGGTGCGAGACGTGTCACGGCAACGTCCCCGAGATGGACACGATGTCGATGGCCACATCGGTGACGGGAATGGCGGCGTGCGTGACGTGTCATCAGGAGCGCAAGGCCAGCACCTCGTGCACGACATGTCACGTGTGGCCGGCGACGTAACCTCGAAGGGACGAACTCAGTCGAACCGTTCGTTCTCGAGAATGCCCCAGCTCCACCCATCCTTCGGACGCTTGAAGGTGAGCAGCCGTACGCGATGGTCGGCCGCATTGCGGCCCGGATTGCCGGTGATGATCACTTCGTCGCCGGGCTTCAGCGTGTCTCTCGACACCGTGCCGCTCAGCTGAGCAGGCGAACCCCACTCGACGACGTAGCGGTTGGTTGTCCCGTTCTTCTCCTTGACCATCAGGTGCACGAAGGAATGCGGATTCCTGAGAAGGAACTGGACAATCGAGCCTTCGATCGTGACGGACTGATCTTCGAGATAGGTCGCCGCAAACGAGTGATGAGCTGACGCCTGCGTCCCCAACCCGAGGACGAGCAGCGTTGCGACGAGGTAACGTCTCATACAACTTCCCTCCCGCCGCCTTGACGACGGCGACTGACACCGATCTGAACTAGTTCCCGCGCCTGCCCCGCCCGGCGCGCCGCCCGATCATTCGACGCGGCCTCGCCACGAGAACCCGTCGCTCGGCCGATCGAGGCTCGAGATCAGCAGTCGCAGCGACGCCGAATCACGTGCCGCTTCGCCGGTGACCTTCAGCAGGTCGCCCGGCTTCAGGGTGGTGCGGGTGATCTTGGACTGGGCGAGGACGTTGGTCGAACCCCACTCGAGTGCCCAGGTCTTGACCGAGCCGTCCTTGTCGGTGACGTCAACCCGCATGAATGAATGCGGGTTCCGCCACACGAACTCCTTGACGACACCCTCGATCTCGACCTTCTGGGTCGAATCGTAGGTGGCGGAAAACGAGTGATGCGCGAACACGCCATCCGCCCCGGCGAACAAGGCGAGCCCGACGAACAGCACCAGGATCCTGGTCATTGCGATGTCTCCCTTCACGTGCACACACGCACGCCAGACTAGAGGTAAGCAGCGGCGCGCGTGCGGCCGTCGAGATGCTCGACACTGACTCATGAATGGCCCTCCGGCCGCGGCTTGCAAGAGCAATTTCACGTTACACCTGCAGATTGGCGAGGGTTGTCTCAGTGTGTCGCAGGGCCTGCGCCCGCGACGGCCTGGCAATCCCGTCGTGCGTGGCTTCAGCCAGGCAGGCCAGGCGATCGGGGCGACACGACATCGAGGAGCTGGGCTCGCGAGACGGGTTGCTTGTATCAATTTGTCGCAGCCCTGAACATCCCCACCGGACGCTGACGTCATCCTTGACAATCCGCGCGATGCTCGTACGCTCAGTCGATGCCTTCAGGCTTCAGTACCAGTAGCCGCCTGCTGTCAGCGGGATCCGTGTCGCTGGCGATGCTCATTACGTCGTCGTGCGCCGCGCCCACGCGACCGGAGCCTCGGGAGACACTGACAGTCCTGCTGTCCCCGCAGGTCAACGATGACGTGCCCCCCATGCTTGCTCAGGCACTGCGCGACGCGGTGCCTCGCCTGGACGTTGACGTCCGCGCAGGGATTTCTTCAGTGCAAAGCGTCAAGGCCGTCCAGGATGCCGAAGCCGATGTGGCGATCGCAGGGGCCGATTCCGTCTATGTGGCGTTCGTTGGCCAGCTTGATGGTCAGCGCGCACCATTCGATAAGTTGCGGGGAATCGCCGTCCTCCAGCCGAGGCTTTTCGAACTCCTGGTTCGCAAGGACTCGCCGATCACGAGAATTGAGGACCTGGGTGGCCGCAAGGTGGCGTACACCGAACCTGGCACGCAGGGTTCCCCGACATTTCAGCTCGTTCTTGATTCGTTTGGTTTTCGGGACGGCGACGTGGACCTTGTCGAACTGAACGTGAAGGACAAACTGGCACAGCTCATCAACGGGGACGTCGATGCCGCGTTCTTTTACGGCAGTCATCCGATCGATGAAGTCACGGCGGCCACGAGGGCCGGCGCGCGCCTGCTGCCACTCACTGGCAGTGCCATAGAACATCTCCGACAGAACTATCCGTTCCTTCGTCCTTTTGACATTCCCGACGGAACCGAGGCGAATCGCAACATCAGGACCGTTGGGCTCAATGTCATCCTGATTTGCAGAAGCGACCTCGACGAGAGTCTGGTGCATGAGGTCACCAGGTCGTTCTTCGCGGCGCTCACCTCACTTTCCACGCTCGAAGAGTCTTTCCGCCACATCAATCTGGAACAGGCCTCCGCGACGCCGATTCCTCTGCATCCCGGGGCCGCTCGCTTCTACCGGGAACGCGAGCTCGCGCGGTAGGTGTCGTGATGCGGGCACTCACACAGACACAAGTGAGCTGGATTCTCGCTGTGACGATCTGTGTGTCCGTCGCCATCCTCGGATGGTTTGGGCATGCGGCGGTTCGCGGCTGGTATGGCAGTTCGCTCGAGCTCGCGGATCGTCGCACGGAAGAGGCAGCCATGCTTCTCGTCAGCGCCCTCACGAAAGACATGCAGGGCGCGCACCGATCCCTCTTGCTCTCCGCCGAAACAGCCAACGCGATGCTGGGCCCGCCGATCGACGCGCTCTACCCTGTCGCCAGTGCGTTCGCACGATATCCGTACGCGGAATGGTTTTTTGCGACCGACGACATCACGAAGCCGCTTGCGCTCTTTGCGAGACGCGACCGCCCGGCGTCATGGCTTGCGTTGCCTGAAGGCCAGAATCGGTTTCCTGTCGTGGTCATCAGCAATCCCCCAATCAGCGCCTCGCTCACCGAGCACGTGATTGCCGACGTTCGGGAACGACGGATGTTCTCGGTCTTCGAGACCACGTTTGCCGGAAGACCGTATCAGGTGATTGCTCGACTGCTCTATCGCACGACCCGTGACACCGATACTGTGGCCGTCTACGGCTTCGGCGTGGACATGACGTGGGCCCGCGACCACTACTTCCCGGAGCTGGCGCAGCAGATTGCACGACTCAAGCCGGCCACCAACGGCGTCACGCTGTCAATCGAGGATGATGCCGGCCGTCAGGTCGCTGCGACCGGCGAGACGGGGAGTGGCGACAACGACGTGCGGCGTCCCTTTCCTGCCACCTTCTTTGATTCGATCCTGCTGACGCCAAATGCACCGATGGACGTGCCGCGCCAGGACTGGACGGTGCGAGCGACAGCATCGAACGATCCGACACTTGCAGAAGCGACGCGTGGCGTCACACGAATGCTGTGGCTCGGCGCTACTGCCGCTATTGCCCTGCTCCTTGGCGTGGGACTGACCGTCCGCGCAGGTCTCGGCAACATTCGGCTCGCCGAACTGCGGGCGGACTTCGTCTCGAGTGTCACCCACGAGCTCAAGACCCCGATTGCGACCATTCGCGCGGCCGCCGACACCCTCGTCACCGGAAGGATCACCGATCAGGACACCCAGCGCGAGTACGCGGACATGGTCGTCCAGGAATCCAAACGCCTCGGCCAGCTCATCGACAACCTGCTGACGTTTTCGCGGGTGACGGACGCCCAGGCCTTTCGAGTGATGGACCCGGTCAGGCTCGACTCGCTTGTCAGCACCTCTCTCCGTCGTTTTGATCCGCAACTGCGCCGGGGAGGATTCGCCGTCACCGTTGAGCTTCCCGACACCCTCCCGCCGGTGCTCGGCGACGTGACCGCGCTTCAGCTGATGTTCGATAACGTCCTGGACAACGCCATCCGGTACACACGGGATGTCCGGAGCGTCCGCATTTCCGGTCGCGTCGCCTCCGGTGCCGTGGTGCTGGAAGTGACCGACCGCGGCATTGGCATTCATCCCGGCGACCTTCCACTCGTGACGCAGAAGTTTTTCCGCGCACGCAATGCCGGCCAGGGCGGGACGGGACTGGGTCTGGCCATTGCGGCTCGCATCCTGTCCGACCATGGCGGCAGCATCGCGGTGCGCAGCACACTGGGTGAGGGGACCACGATCGTCATGACGCTGCCGCTTGCGTCGGCGCGAGCACGCGTCGCGATGGTCTGACACGCATGCCTGCTCGAATTCTGGTCGTGGAAGATGACATCGCCCTCGCGCGCGTGCTGCGCGACAATCTCGCCTTCCAGAACTTTGACGTTGAGTGGGCGGCCGACGCGGACGCTGCGGTCGCGGCCGTACGTGCGCGACCACCAGACTTGATCCTTCTCGACATCATGCTGCCTGGAAGGAGCGGCTTCGATGTGTTCGGACTCCTGCACCAGAATGGCCGCATCCCGGTCATCATTCTGACGGCGCTCGGCCAGACGACGGACAAGCTTCGCGGGCTCAGCCTGGGCGCGGATGACTACGTCACGAAGCCCTTCGATCTCGAGGAGCTTCTTGCTCGCGTGCACGTGGTTCTGCGCCGAACACGAACGTTGATCGAACGGCTGACCATGGGGAACGTCACGGTGGACTTTCGAGCCCGAACCGTGAAGTCGGGCCGACACATGATTCACCTGACGAATCAGGAGTTCGAGTTGCTGAAGTATCTGGCCGCCAGGCGGGAGCGCGTGGTCCACCGCAGCGAGCTGCTGCGGGAGGTATGGAAGTACCCGGATACGCCTATTACGCGCTCAGTTGACCACGCCATCGCGAGGCTGCGAAAGAAGATAGAACCGAACCCTGCGCATCCCGTGTTCATTCACACGGTGCACGGTGACGGCTACTGCCTGACTCCTGACGGCGAGTCGCCACAGGACCGCTGAGGCGCAGGCGTCTTACTTCGCGGTGGCCTCAGGCCGGCGCCCGCGTGGTCCAAGCACGCCAAACCCGCCGTCGTTGCAGGTGAGGTTAGGCGCGCCACCGGGCCGTCCCTGCGTCTCGATCCAGCCGCAGCAGTATCCGGGCCTGCGAGCGTCGCAACTGGCAGGCGGCGTGTACACGCCCTTGAGTTTCTTGCGGTACTCCGGATAGAGCGTCTCCGCGTGCCCCATGGCGGCTTCCTTCGGGATGTTGAATGTCCGGACCATGTAGTCCTCTTCCGGGTTTTCTCCGGGAAGGTAGTGCGGGACTCCGCCGGTGTCCTCGAGGCTCGGGATCTCATTCGCGGTGTTGCACTGAGGCCGGGCGATCTCGGTGCCCCGCGGATTCCACTGCCACACGCGACTGACGACATGCGGCTCGGTCAGGTAGTGCGGATCTTCCTGGATCGTCATCACCGTGAGCAGGTCACCGCGCCGCGTGAGGTGGATCGTGATGGTGGTGTCGTCACTCCCCGGAATCCCGACGCCGCGACGGATCCAGGCGGTCTTGAGGTGAGTCACACGGGCGGTCAGCGTGTCCCCTTCCCATTTCCCGGTGGCGAATCCACCCGCGGTGTGGAGGGCATTTGGCGAAAGCGCTGGCCGGCCGTCCATCCAGATCCGAATGTCGTTTCTGAGATTGTCGCCGCCGATCACCCACGCAACGACATCGCCTTCCGGACCGTTTTCGCTCCAGATCCGAAATCCGGTCGGCCTGTACTGGAACACGCCGGCCGACTGCGGCAGACACTGCCGCTCGTAGATTGACGGAAGGTTCGAGGTGTACAGCAACGCCTTGGCACGGCCTTCATCGGTCAACGGCATGCCCGTGTAGTTGCCCATGAACTCACCGGGGCCACGCTCGATGTAGTCCTCGTACATGCGTGTCTGGTATGACCCGGTGAGATCGACCTGCGCGAAGGCCGGGTGTGCGAACGCCGCCACCAGGAAGGTGAACAGCGCAGTCTTCGTGAAGGTCATCAGCATGCTCCAGCCGTCAGAATCGCGCATCACAGGGCTCGGGGTTCCACTTGCTGCCGTCGGGCTCACGCTTGAAATGATTCGACGTGATCCAGGGCGTCTGCAGGTAGGTCGGGTCGTCTACCGTGTCGGTGATCAGAAGATATTTGTCACCGTTGGTTTCGGTGTGGACGTCCCAGGTTTCGGTGTAGATCGTCCGTTCGCTGTACGGCACGCCATTCTTTCGCAGGTAGCCCGGCCGCAGGTTGGTCGTCACGGACTTCATTGCGCCGAAGCGCGGACCGCCACGTCCACGGCCACCGCCGGCGAACATCCACTGCGCCGTGGACCGGCCCTGCCATGAGGGCGTCGGATTCGGCGGCGCGTTTCGAAATTCAAACAATCGCGTCTGCATGCCGTAGTCCGTCTCCAGCTTCAGCGTGTCGTCGTCCAGCCAGGTGATGTGGAGGCGTGTCGGCCCGCGCATCAGTCCCGGTGCGCCATACGCCTTGCACTGCTGGCCGGCGGCCTCGTCCTTCGCCGGGTCCCACGCTTCGGCAATCTTCTGTGCGGCGAGGTTGAGAGGGATACTCGGAAAGTCGCCGCGCGACGGCGTGATCATCCGCCAGCGCCAGTCCTCCGAAATGATCGCCACCCAGTAACCGGTCAGGTCGATCGGCGCCTGTGCACGCGGTGTCGGCGGTGCGCCCTGAGGCGGGGCGCCGCGCCCCTGCGCCACGCCCGTGGCGGTGGTGAGAGCGAACAGGAGAGCAACGAGCGCGAATCGGTACGCCATTACGGTTTCACCGGGTTCTTGAGGCCGCTATACACGGCTTCCACAAACATGTCCGTCGTCCATGGTCCAGACTCCTTGCCCCACCGGGACCGGTAGCCTGCGGTCGGATTCGCTGCCTTCACCTGCTCCAGCGTCATCCCTTTTGCGATCAGCGCTTCGACATTGTCCTTGATGGTCGTGACCATGTCGCGGTACTCCACGAGTTCCGCGTAGTCGGAGACTCGGCCGTGGCCCGGCACGAGGAGCGTCCGACCCTCCTTCAGAACCATCGGCATGGCCGGCACGGTCATCTCCAGCAGGCGGTTCAGTGCATCGAGTTCGCCCTGAATGCTCCCGCCCTTCTTCATGTCGATCACAGGGAAGCTCCGCAGGTCGATGATGTCGCCAGTCGCAATGACGTCCGCCTTCCGAAACAGCACCACGGTGTCACCATCGGTGTGCGCCCCGGTCATCCGGTACACCATGACGGCGTCGTCATTGAGATACATCGACCGCACGCGCGAGGTGAACGTCTCGCTCGGCCACAGCTCGCTGGAGATCTTGTCGTCGCCACTCAGCCGGGTCAGCACGCTCTCGTGCGACAACACCGTCGCATGCGGCTCGTCGGCAAACAGATCGGGATTCATTTCGATACCGGTGGCGCCGACCACCTCGTTGCCGCCGATGTGATCCATGTCGGCGCTCGTGTTGACAATGAGGCGGACCGGTTTGGCACTGATGGCCTTGACTGCGGCAACGAGCTGCGCCGCGGTGGCGGTGGAACCGCTATCGACAAGAATGACGCCGTCCTCACCCACGTGCGCGGTGACATTGGCTCCCGCGCCGAAGATCGCGTACACGTTCTCGCGGACCTGGATCGTTTCCAATCCGGCGGCCGGCGCAATTCGTCCTTGGGTCTGCGCGATCGCCGGGGATCCGGCCATCACGAATAACAGTGCCAAGCCAGCCTGTATGAAGCCCTTTGGTTCGATCATGATCGAAGAAGGATACGTGATCTGGCGGGCCCGACGCGAGCGACGGTCCGGATCACCGCCCCCTGCGACACACTGATACAACCGACGGTCGTGGGGTCCGGCTCAAGCCGGACACTACGAGGACACGACCACGAAGGGACGAAGGGATCGAAGGATCAACGCCCCGGGAACGTCACGAGCTCGTTGACCAGCGGCAGCTCGTTCTCGCGGCGCTGTGGAACGGCGGGTGTCGCTTTGTCGGGCGCCGGTTCCAGGATGAAGACTCGAGAGCGTAGGGAATTCCCTCCGCGTCGATGGGGCTCGGCCGGTCCACCATGTGGAAGTGCAGATGCGGTTCGGACGAGTTCCCAGTGTTGCCAACCCTGCCGAGCACCTGCCCCTTGCGAACCCGGTCTCCGGCCTTCACCTGCACGCTGCCCAGCCGCAGGTGCGCGTATACGGCGTAGGCATCGCCGCCGATGTCGAGTAACACGTAGTTCCCGACGAGTGTCTGTGGAGTGATTGGCAACACCCGGGCGGTGGGATGCGGCACGTTCTCCGGAATACCGTCGAGCACGTCTCGCACCACGCCATCGTCCACGGCTAGTACGTTCGCCCCGAAAGACCGGTAGCTGTTGTTGTCGAGCGGCTCACCGCGGAATGTGCGGCCATCCTCGTAGAGTCGTACCCAGTCAACAGCGAACCGCTGCGCGATGCGTGCCTGCCCGGCCAGCGCGATGAGCGCTCGACGATGGCCGACGTTGTTGTGAGGCCCGTTCAACGCAAGCCAGCGATCGCCCTCGAGCGGTGGACCGATGACGCGAGGGAGTGCCGATGAGAGCGGCGCATCGATTCCGTCGATCGTGAACGGAGAGCCTTGCCCGGGCACGGCGTCCTGTGAGTCCGGCGGCCCTGTCCCAGCCCTCCCCGCCACGTTGAACCGGATGCGATGGGTCAGCGACGTGGGCACTCTCGTTGACGTCAACGTCACCCACACGAACAGCACAGCGCACCATCGAACTGCGTCCCCTCAAACGAAGCCAGCAACGCCTCTTCCGGTCGTGCGGTATCTCGCACTTCGACGGAATCGAGCCTCGTCGCCATGCCCGAAAAATTGGTCAGATGGATCTCGTAGGCCAGATGCACGGCTCCGCCCGCCACAAAAGGCCGCGGAGGTACAGGCACGCGGATGTCCAGCGTTGGAAACGTCGCCTGTGCCTGCGCGACCACGACGGACGCAGCCAGGATGATCGCGACGCCCAGGCTCGCTGTGCGGATCGCAAAGCGCATTGGAAAATTCTAGTTCCTTCGGGATACGGGCAGATCAGAACGGGACCTACAATGGGCGCCGTGTTCTTCGTGTACATGGTGCGTTGCGCCGACGGGACGCTCTACACCGGCTACGCCCGTGATCCGGAGAAGCGAGTGCTCGTCCACAACGCAGGCAAGGGCGCGAAGTACACGCGCTCGCGCCTCCCAGTTGTCCTCACCTACGTCGAGGAGTGTGAATCACTCAGCGCGGCGCTCAAGCGCGAGCACGAGCTGAAGCCCTGGACGCGCGCCAAGAAGGAAGAGTTGATCGCGTCTACTGGACGTTACCAATCGCCTGAATGAGCTCGGCGTTTGGCGCCACCCTTGGCGCCACGATCGACACATGCTGCGCCACGTCGAGATGCAGTTTCTTCGCGTTGAGATCCAGGGTGCGCATCCCAGCGGTAGCCGGAGCGGGCTTCGCACCCGGGGCCGCCGGCACAAACAGATCCGCGTTGATCAGAATCTTCTCTTTCGGGAGATAGACCATCAGCATGTCAGCGGAGTGATTGCCTCTGGCCACCGAAGGACCCGGAACCTTCACGTAGCTCTCGCCAATCTCGTACGCCATATCCTGCACGTGCCAGATCTGCATCTGCCGCTCGTCGTCGCTGACGACATACTTCCCGATCGACGTGGTACCCCCCACCGTCTCAATCGAGGGAGGCCGGCGGCTGATCATGTACATCGGGTTGAAGATGGACATCTGATCAGGGCCCAGGGTTCTCGGAAACGGACTGAAGAGGATGTCGACGTAATAGTCTCTGTTCGACTGGTGGGTGACGACCGTGGTCCCCTGTGAGAAATAGGTCCGGAGACCGCCAGCATGCGCCATGTGGTGGTTCGTGTTGACCACGTACTGAATCGGCTTACCGGGCGCGAGTCTGTGAACCTCTTCGATCACCGCCAGCGACCGTGCCTCGTTCTGCGGTGCTTCGACGACGGCCACGAAGTTCTTGAACTCGACGAGCACGCTGTTCATTGGGCCGCCGCCGAGCAGCCAGACATGATCCGCGAGCTTCTGCGTCACCACCTTGACTGGATCGACCTTCGTTGTCCGGACCACGTCCGGGACCGGGATCTTGTCCACGGCGATATTCGCTTTGACGTCCTTGATGGAAACCTGGAAGTAGTTCTCCGCGGGGTTGATCCTGGGATCGCCATGATGGACATGGATCAACCCCGGGAACTGCACGCCGTTGTAGTCCTTGTATTGCGTGTACCGCATCTCATAGGCCATGTCGCCATAGACCGGGTTCGCGATCCACGTACCGGTGAGCTCGATGAGATTCTTGTCGTTGATGGTGCCGTTGACTCTGTACTTCCCGTAGTGGAAGGACACGATCGTCACCCACTGCCCAAACATCGAGAGACCGTAGTCCGAGGGACCCACGATCTGCTGCCTGATGGCAATCGCATCGGTGGCGGCCAACGCCGCCTTGAGGAATCCGTGTGGCGTCAGCATCAGCTCGAGCTGCCGTATATCGGCGTATGGCATGCCATCGAGATACAGGCGCTTGTAAGGCATGGGCGTGGTGCCCTTCATGTCCCACGCGAAATCGCCGCTCAGGATGTGGGTGACGTGTTCGTTCGGAACTGGCTCGTAGCCGTTCGTGGGGTAGTTGCCTTGCGTCTGGTCGTAGTCCAGACGCATGTACTTGGCGTCGAAGTCGATCGTGCGCGTGTAATTGGCCACATTGAAATGCGGCCAGTCCGTGTTCAGGTCGTACTGCTCACCGACTTTGGATAGGTAGCCATCGGCGGTGAACTGAATCGACTTCAGATTCGTCGTGCCCATCGCCTTGGCGGCGTCCTGCAGGGCCTTCCGGGCATCCACCGCCTGCGCGGACGCTGCCGTGGCGACCAGCATCGTGAACGCAACAAAGAGAGCGGCAAGAAAGCAGAACTTTCGCGTCATGTGTTCTCCTGATTGGGAGCAGAGTCGAGGCGAGGCTTTGAACTCGCGGATCTTCACCGCGCCTCGTTGGCGCGGCAGGGTGTCGGGTCCCAGCCCTGTCGGTCAGGAATCTTTTTGAAGGCGACGCTCGTGATGTACGGCCCTGTCAGATAGACGGGATCCGTCACGATGCTGTCCACGACGAGCCAGTCGTCGCCGTTGGGTTCCTTGAAGCGGTCGAAGTGCTCTTCGACCCGCGTGCTCGCACTGTAGGGCACGCCGTTCTTTCGAAGATAGCCAGGCTGCAGGTCCGTGGTGATGACACGCAGGCCTCCCCGGACGTCTTCAGGACTGTCGGGCCGCCGCGCGCGCAAATCAGCGGCGGGAACACCTTCCCAGTCCGCGACAGAGTATCCCTGCAGTGACGGAGTCCGGCCGCCAGGTGCCTGGCCGCCGAAGTTGAACAACCGCGTCTGCGTTCCGGAGTCGATGTCCATCCGCAACGCGTTGTCGCTCGCCCAGGTGATGTTGAGGCGTCCGGGGATCCGCATGATGGCCGCGGCGCCGTAGGACTTGCACTGATCGGCGGCGCTTTCCTTCGCCGGGTCCCAGGCGCCAGCCAACTTGCGAGCTTCCGCGTTCAGCGGCAGCATCGAGAAATCGCCCTTCGGCGGCACCAGCATGCGCAGGTGCCAATGTTCAGCGACGACCGACACCCAGGTTCCGGTGAGGTCCTTCGGGGCAACGGCGCGCGCCGGCGGCGCCGGCGCGGCAGGACCCGCTCCCCCTCCCCGCTGCGCCTCGACCACCGCAGGCATCGCGAGCGCAGACAACAGCGCCAGCGCGCAACCGACTCGACGAACGTGGCGGGACTCCATCAATCGACGACACCTTCCCACAGCCACCCGTCGGCCGGGCGCTTGATGCTGAATACCCGCAATCCCTTGATCGATGGATCACGCCGCGGCTCACCGGCGGCGATGATCTTGTCGCCAAGCTTGATCGTGGTGCGGGACACCGGATACTTCGATGCGGTCAACTGGCTGCTCGAGCCCCACTCGAGATTCCATGTGTCGGCGACGCCTTCCTTGTTCGTGACGTCGATGCGAATGAACGAGTGCGGGTTCCGCCACACGAACTCTTTGACCACCCCTTCGACTTCTACCCGCTTGGTGTTGTCGTAGGCGGCGGTGAACGAGTGATGAGCAAGCGCGAGGTTGGCCCCGGCCAGCGTCGCAGCGCCCACGAGACATAACACGATCATGCGTTTCATCGGAGTTCCCCTCCTGGGTTCTTTGCCAGACCCGCATACACGGCATCGATAAACATACTCGTCGTCCACGGACCTGTATTCGTACCATACCGAAGATCGTAGTCCCGGCTCGGCCGCGCGGCCTTGATCTGCTCGAGCGTCATACCGCGACCGATCATGTCCTTGACGCGATCGCGCACGATGGCCACCATCTGCTGGTAGTAGACGACTTCCGGTTGATCGACCAGACGCCCGCGACCAGGGATCACCAGCGTCCCCGCCTCGGATTTTCTGTTGGGCACGGTCAGTTCGATGAGTCTGTTCAGACCCTCCAGCACCGTATCAGCGGTGCCTCCCGCCTGGATGTCGATCCTCGGGTAGCCCGTCATGTCTACGAGATCTCCAACGCTGATGACATCGGACGTGCGGAAGTACACGATGCTGTGACCGTCGGTCGTGGACGGGACATGCATGATGACAATCGACTCCTCGTTGAACGGCAGCTTCTTCTGAGGAGTTGAATACGTGTTGTCGGGCCACGCCCCTTCGGCCCGTGGGGCTACTTTCCCAGTGGGCGCAGACATCCGCTCAAACGCCGTCAGGTACGAAATGATGCTGGCCTTCTGGATGCCTCGCATCCCATCCGAGACCCGTGCATCTTCCGCGGGGCGGAAGGGAATCGTGCTGCCCTTCAAGGCAAGAGCCTCATTGCCGCCGCTGTAGTCTTCGCGATCGCTGGTGTTGATGATGTACCTGAGTGGCCGCCGGGAGATCGTTTGAATCGCAGCCCAGACCTGCTCGGTCATGTCAGCCGCACCGGCGTCGACTGCGATCACGCCGTCGTTGCCGGCATGGATGGTGATGTTGCCGCCGGCGCCAACCAGCATGTGCACGTTGCCCCGCACAGGCACCACTTCAACTTTTCCACGCGCGATCGTGTGGATGGGCGGCGCCCATGCCCAGGGCGCGTTCTGCGTATGCACACTCTCAGCGATGAACATCAGCAGAGCGCAGGTGGCTAAAGCCACCACGGACCAGTATCTGGAGGTCCCTGACATCACTGACCCCGATCCCCTTCTCCCATCACGGTCTTCGGACGAGGCAGTGTCTTCATCTTTGCGATGTATTCGGGATACATCGTCTCTACGCCTCCAAGCCTCGGCTCGTACGGCGTGCCAAACGCGTCGGTCATGTTCGGATCGTGCGCTGGCAGAAAACTCTTGCCAGGCAACGAATGCGGCACCGTTCCCGGTTCGACGACGGTGCCGGTCGCCTCCTCGCATGGATACGGAGGCAGCACGAGGTTCGGGTCGTTCACCCAGAACAGGGATGTCCGGAGATACGGTGCGTCCATGTAGATCGGGTCGTAGATGATCACCGTCGCGCGCAGGTAGTTGCCGATGCGTTTCCATCGTGTGCGTACGGTCGCGCGATCGCTCCGCATGGGTCCCCACCGTCGAAGGTAGTTTTCCTTCAGATGTGTTGTCGTCTGCACGAGCGTGTTGCCTTCGAACTCGCCCAACGAGAAGCCGCTCCAGCTGTAACGCACCTGGTCGGATGGCCTCGGACGGTTGTCCAGCCAGATATCCGATTCCTGCTCGCGCATCGACAGGCGGCCGTGAAAGGCGACGATGCGTTGCGTGGAATCTTCGACCTCGGGGACCCACCGCAACTGCGAGGGTCCTGCCTCAATCGAATAGTCGAACGAGTGCGGACGGCACACCAGTTCGGCAACTTCGAAATTCTCGGGAACCCAGCTGAGCGCCCGCTGACGCCCAGCCTCGTTGAGCGGCAGGCCGGCGAGGTCGCCGTCCATGCCGCTTCCATCCTGATTCCTGGCGAGCGGCCGCCAGAGGCCCGCCAGATCCACTTGCGCGGATACCGGCGACGCCAGCGTCACACCCACCAGGACGAGTACCCCACGCGCGAACGCCGTAACCCCAGTCGAACGCTTCTGTTTCACGAATGCCCCAGTGTGTCCGGATACCCCTTCATTATGGGCGCCTCCAATCAGAACTGGTACTTCAGCGCCAGCTGAATGATGCGCGGATCGCCCGCGGAAATAATCTGGCCGAAGGTGCCGCTGTTGAGCGCCGCAACGGGGTCGTCATAGTGCACGCGGTTCAACAGGTTGAACACCTCGCCCCGGAACTGAACCTGCTGCTTGCCACCAAAGCGGAACGAACGGGTGACGCCCATGTCCACGTTGAAGCGACGGGGGCCCACCAGGCTGTTGCGTTCCAGATTCCCGAAAGTACCAGCCGCCGGGGCCTGGAAGGCCGCGGGATTGAGCCAGCGCAGCCCGTCCTTCACATACACATCGTCGGATATCTTGTTCGGCCGCTGACCGGCCTGTCCGTTCAGTGCGTTGTCCACACCCGTCTGGACATCGAAGTGCCTGCCGCTGCGCGCGGCCACGATGGCCGACACCTGCCAGTCGCGCGTCAGGACACTGAGTGCGCCACCTTGCGAGCCAGGAATCTGATACACCACCGACATGTTACCGACGTGCCGCTGATCTGTGGTGCCGCAGCTGCCGCGGTCGAACGCCACGTCGCCCGGCTTCGTGAGATTGATGCCTGCGATCCCCGGCTCGTAGTTGATGACGTCCGTGACGCACTCAGACATCGTGTAGTTACTCGAGAGGAAGAGGCCCCGCGTTCCGCGATGCTGCAGGGATAGCATCAGCGCGTTGTACTCCGAGGTGCCGACGGGGTTGACAGCATAGATCGCGCCGTACAGCCGACCCGCCGCGGGATTCTCGAGCGTAAGCAGCCGTCTCGCGGCCGTTGTTGCGGTGGTCGCGCCCGGGCTGTAGATGGCGGGGTTCAGCTGATCGCCGACCGGGAGGCGGTTACCGCGATTGGCGAGGTAATTCGCTGAGACCATCCACGATGCGCCGAGCTGCCGCTGCAGACTGACGTTCCACTGGTCCGAGTACGGTGGTTTGCCATCGAGAGGGAACGTGACGAACCCACCGCCGGGCGGGAAGATCATGTCGGCGCTCTCGATGAGCGGGAATGGGTTGCCGCCGGGCGTGTTGACCCACGGATCGTCGAACACCGCATTGGTCACGTCGATCTGCGTGCCGAAGGGCGTGAGTCGATCGAACCCGGCGAAATACTGCATGTGAGGCAAGTCGAAGAACCGGCCCCACGCCGCGCGCACGGTCATACGACCGTCGCCAAGCGGGTCCCACGCCGCGGCCAGACGCGGTGCGAAGTTCGGCAGATACGATTCGTTCTCGAGGCCAGGATCACCGTCGAACAGCACGCCCACCGGAGCGTTCTTGAACCGTGTGCTGCGAACGCCGGCGCGGAACTGTTCGAGACTGAAGTGATTGAAGCGCCCGAGATCGTTCTTGTACTGGAAGAACGGATCCCAGCGGAGGCCAACGTTCAGCGTGAGCCTCGGCGTCACCGTCCACGCATCCTGGACGTACGAGCCCAAGTAGTTCATGTGGCCGAAGGGCGTGAAGGGCTGCGCTTGATTGAACGCCGACGGACGTCCGAGCAGGAAGTCCGCGAGCCCGAGCCCCGTGATACTGCCGTTGAAGACGAAGTTGCCCGCACCGGCGCCAATCGAATCCCCGTCCAGACCCGAACGGATGAAGTTGAAGCCCACACCAAGTTGGTGCTGTCCGCGGACGACGCTGAAGTCGTCGCTGACCTGGAATGCTGTCGTCGCGTACCTGCTGGGTCTGGCGCCAGACGGTCCCATCGAAAAGCCGCCCGACACGCTATAGGGCCCGAAGCCGGGGAGAGGAATGGCGACGTTCCGGATCCCGAGCGTGCCGTGATCGAAGTAGGGCACGTATTCCTTACGAACATCGGCACTGTTGTAGACCACGCGGAACGAATTGACGGTATTCGATCCGAGCAGCAAGGTGTCGCCGATCACAACCGAGTGAATGGTGTCGTTGATTGGACCGTTCGCGTAGGCCAGCACGTTGTCCGGATCGTTGTCGGGCTCCGACTCGTACTGTGCGAGCTGGTAGCGGCCGAAGAGCGAGTGGTTGTTGTTCAACTGGTAATCGAGACGGCCGACGCCGAGGTGCTCGAAACTCTGCGTCTTCCGGGCGAAGAAGGTCTGGCCGCAGTCGTTCACCGGCGCGGGTAGCCTCGCCTGGAGGTTACGCGCGGCCGGCGAGAAGAGCGCCGGATCGACCCGAGTGCCGACGAACGGCGCGCGCAGTGCGATCGTGCGGCCCGCATTGCACGCCGGCGACGTGATCGCGGTGAAATCTCCGGCCATCATCGCGGGCGTCGGTACGAACTGAAAGAAGTCGGTGGGGGTCACGTTCACGCGGGTGCCCTGGTAGGCGCCGAAATAGAACAGTTTCCCGGGAAGGATGGGGCCACCCAGCGTGCCGCCGAACTGATCGCGGCGCAGACCGTCATCGCGGCGCTTGCCGTCCGGGCCAATCGACGCAAAGGCGTTCTTGGCATTGAGTGAGGAGTCGCGCATGAACTCGAACGCACTGCCGCTCATGACGTTCGTGCCTGACTTCGTGACGGCGTTGACGGCCGCGGATGAATGGTGCCCGTACTGTGCTGGCAGCGCGCTCGTCTCGACCTTGAACTCCTGCATCGCATCGGGAAACGGCAGGGGCAGGCTCAGATTGTTGAACGGATCGTTGTGCGTGCCGCCGTCGAGGCTGTACGTCACGCCGTTCGACAGTCCTCCCCCAACGACGATCGTCGTGTTGGGGTAACTGCGGATAGCTGTGTTCAACATCGACGCGCTCGGCGCGTCGGCGGTGCCCGCTCCGCCCGTCGCCACACCCGACTGGAAGATCAGCTCGGTCAGCTGCCGGCCGTTGAGCGGCAGCTCGAGGACCTGCTCGTTCGTGATCACCTGCCCGATGCCGGGGTTACGCGTCTCGACCAGCGCCGCACTGCCCTGCACCGTGACGGTCTCTTCGAGCTGGCCGAGCTCGAGCGTCACGGCAAGCGTGGGATTCGAGCCGACCTGCAGGACGATGCCGGTCTGGACGTAGGTGCGGAATCCCCCGAGTGACGCCTCGAAACGGTACGGTCCAACCGGCAGATTCTGCAGGATGTACGAACCGGTCTCGTTGGTCACGACCGTGCGGGTCAACCCCGTGCCGGTGTTCGTGACCGTTACCGTCACGCCGGGCAGAGCGAGTCCGCCCTGATCCCGGACGCTACCGTTGATCTGTGCGGTGGCCTGGGCGAATACGGTGGCTGTGGTGTAGTGCGCGGCTTGAGCCGCGCCTGCACAGAGAAGAAGGAGCCAGAAGCCGCGACGCACGAACGTGGTGAACGCGTGGCACATATGTCCTCTACCGGTCATAAGAGTGACCGTTTTAGCAAGTGAACGATTCGAGCCTCGACCTGACTAACGATTTGAACCCTCAGCGGCGGTCCGGCCCCTCGGCCCGAGCTGGCCGAATCCGCCGTCATTGCAGCTCAAGTTGGGAGCGCCACCAGGAAGACCCTGGCGCTCGATCCAGCCACAGCAGTAACCGGGCGCGCGTGTGCCGCACGCAGCCGGTGGAACGTAGGTATTGCGGATGGTTTTTCGATACTCGGGATACAGCGTGTACGCGTGACCCATGGCGGCATCTTTTGGCAGGTTGAACGTGCGCACCATGAAGTTCTCTTCGGGGTTCTTGCCTGGCAGATAGTGCGGAACCTGGCCCGTGTCTTCGAGACTGGGGATCTCGTTCCCGGTCACGCAGATACCATCCTCAAACTGATTGCCGCGGGGATCATACTGCCAGACGCGGCTCACGACGTGCGGTTCGCTGAGGTAGTAGGGATCCCGCTGCACCGTGATGATCGTCAAGAGGTCGTCGTGCCGCGAGATGAACGTGGTCATAGTGGACTCGTCGCTCGCAGGGATGCCCACGCCACGGCGAATCCAGCTCGCCTTCACGTGCGTGGTCTCTGCCACGAGGATGTCGCCCTGCCAGCGTCCAGTCGTGAATCCTCCTTCGACGTGCTGTGCATTGGCTGAAGGATGGGGTCGTCCGTCCATCCAGATCCTGAGCTCGCCTCGCAGGTTGTCGCCCGCAAGAATCCAGGCAATCACGTCAGTCCCGCTTGGTCCGAGCTCTTTGACGATCTGCACACCACGTGGCCGGTATTGGAAGACCCCGACGCCCTGGGCAAGACACTGCCGTTCATAGGTGGACGGCAGATTTGACGTATACAGCAGCGCCTTCGCCCGACCGTCGTCAGTGAGAGGCATGCCTGTGAAGTTCCCCATGAACTCCCCGGGGCCCCGCTCGATGTAGTCCTCGTACATCCGTGAGGTGTACGCGCCGGACAGTTCCATCTGGGCGAACGCGGGTGTCGCAGACGCGACCAGGATGAGTGCCAGGGCTCCGACTCGGTTCAACATCCGTCCACCCCCAGTTTGATGATCCTCAACGCGACAGGGTCATCGGAACAGTGTGGAGGTATATAGCCCGGACGACGGGCGACCGCAATATCTATTTGTTTATGAGGTGCGAGGGTGCGGGAGTGCGGGGGTGCGACGGTGCGAGTGCGAAGGTGCGAGGTGCGAAGGTGCGAGGGTCAAAACCGCCACGCGAGGCCAATTCGGATGGGCGCGACCGCGAGTAATTCCCCACCTTCCGAACCGATCATCAGTCGGCCGTCAGCAAAGAGGCTTGCGCGCGCGCCGAGTGGCACGTAGAGCCCGCCGCCAAACAGCGCCGCGCGCACGTCGTTGGTCACGGACTCGGGGAACTGTGCGTTGACGTTCGGCCGCGACCGGCCAGCGGCGAATCCCACGAGCCCGTACGGTCCAACGCGGTCACGCCCGAACGGTGCGACGCGCAACTCCGCGGCAGCCAGCGTCAGCGTTCCACCACGAAACGTCGAAAAGCTATCGCGCCCTTCCGCGCTTGTTTCTGTCGAAAGGTGCGTTCGTTCGACGCCGACAAGGATCGCCAGGGGCGAATCAGGAAAGAAGCCCACTCCGGCAGCGAGGCTGTAGCCGCTGTCGATGAGCGTGGGACCAGCGGATGCGTGTACAGCGAATGACTGCGCATGCGCCGCGGACGGATACCCAACAAGCAGAAAAACGAGCAGACCAGGCATGAATCGCATACCCGGTCGGCTGCAAGGCAGGTGCCGAGGCGTGGTAGCATCCGCGCCGTCGATCCTGCCCTTTCCGGGACGGTGAGCAAATGAGAGAACCCGCACAGATGCGCGCGTGCACGTGGATTTTTCTGGCCATCCTTGCCTTCGCCGTCATTCAACGTCCATCGGTCACCCTGGCGCAGGGCGGCGGGGCCCCGGGCGGCTGGGTGACACCGGACTACGCCGAGCCTCAAGTGCCCGTGGCCCGTCGCTCGTCAGCGCCGCGGCGGAGCATGGCCGGCACGTGGATCCCAATCGGTCGTTTCGGCACCGGCACACAGGCGGGCGGCGTGCACCTCAAGCCGAACGATGGGCGTCCCGAGAACCAGCTCCCGTACACGCCTTTCGGACTGAAGCTCTACGAGACGCACAAGGCGCTCGAGGGCGCGGATGCCGTACCGCCGGCACTGGGTAACGACCCGAGAAACCTCTGCGAGCCCCTCGGCATGCCCCGCGTGAACCACTACAACCTCAACCTCGTGCAGATCATGCAGGACGACTACAAGGTCGCGATCCTGTATCAATTCGACAACAGGTGGCGTGTCATCTGGACCGACGGCCGCCAGCTGCCGACGGTCGTCGAGGGAGGCGCGGTGAAGCTCGGTGACGAGATCCGCGAGCAGCGATTCCTCGGCTATAGCGTCGGCCGCTGGTCGGACGATACGACGCTCGAGGCCGTGACCGTGGGGACCATGCCCGAGGATCGTGTGTGGCTCGACTCGACGGGTCGTCCGATCACCGATCAGGTGCGCGTCACCGAGCGGATCCGACGGCTCGATTCCCACACCATCGAGTGGTCGGAAACGATTGACGACCCGAAGGTCTATTCGAAGCCATGGGAGACGATGAGGCTCCCGATGCGGCTGGCCGATCCTCGTACCGACGTCATGGAGTACTACTGTTCGCCCGTCGAGCAGCAGAACTACAACCGGCGATTCGGCAACAGTGCGAGCGGCGGCGCAGGGGGCCGGTAATCCCCGCATGGCTTCGGAAACGGAGGCGCGTATGTTCAGAGTGCGAGTATGTGTCCTGATCGCATCCCTGGGACTCGTGGAGCCAGTTGCGATGGCCGCTCATCACGGCAGCGCGGCGTTCGAGTCTGGCAAGAGCGTGGTGCTCAAGGGCACTGTGAAGGAGTGGGTGTACTCCAACCCGCATTGCCTGCTCGTGCTGGACGTCAAGCGTGAGGACGGCACGCTCGTCGAATGGGTGGCGGAGGGCCAGGCGCCCAACACCATTTTCCCTGTGGGCTACCGCAAGGATTCGTTCAAGCCTGGAGATCAGGTGGCGATCACCGTCGAGCAGGTGAAGACCGGCCAGCCAGTCGGCCGGATTCTCGAAGCGGTTCTCGCCGACGGCAGCGTGCTGGGGCGAGCCTCCTCGGCAGGCGCCCCCCCGCCGCGCGATCAGTAAGTCGATCTATCCAATGCGCGTGTGCGACCAGATGTCGCTCCGCGAAACCGACGTACTCTCACATACTCAGCCTTCGCCGCCGAACAACACGCTAGGCCAATACACCTCCCACGGTTTCGCTCCGGACATCTGGTCGCACACACGCGTAAGACGGTGCGCGGCGTCGCCGTCGGCTAACGAACAGGAATGGTCTGCGCCCAATACACCCAGTCGCGTCCTTCTGGCGGGCCAAGCTGCTGTCCGCCTCCGCCGCCGCCACCACCCTGCGGGCCACCACCGGCGTTCGCAGCCGCCTCAGCCGGAGGCGCCGGAGCAGCCAGAACCTCGTTGAGATAGGTGACTCTCCCCTTCAAGCCCATGGCCTGCAGCTGGATTCTCGCGTTCTGGCGTAGCTGATACGCGTTGCCTGTAAGGTTGTAGATGGACGGGCGTGCCATTACGACGCCGTGGCCCGACAGCAGCACGCCCGCCTTCTTGCCAAGCGCAGCTGCAACACCCTGTCCGAGCGCGGGGTTCGACAGGAGCGGCTGCTTGGGATCGAGCGTTGACAGATTGAACACTGCAAGCCCGTCGCCGATGAAGGCAGCGCCGTTCACGATGGGGCGCAGTGGCACACCGCGTGACAACGCGACGATCTCCGGCGGCTGCGCATACAGCACGGCTTTCACGTCGGGATTCGCCTTATAGATCTCGTCGTCTATCGACAGCCCCATCGTGTCTGGACTCGGCTTGGTGATGTCCCGCTCGATGATGTCCTTGTCGGTGACGCTGCCCGGTGCGGCGGTCGCCACGAAGTAGCTGTTGGGGTTGCTCGGATGCCGAATGCTGACGTGGCCGGCGGTCCCGAGTATTCCCACGGACTCATCGGAGAGGATGCGGTTGGCGAGCACGAGGTCGTGACGTGCGGCGCCTACGGGATCGGCGGGCTTCGTCGGCATGGGCGCAGGGTTCGTGGGCACCTGGCCGTTCTCGGCAAGCAGGTCCACGCGTCGATAGTGGTCCCACGCCTTCTTATCCGCGGCCTCGTCGTCCACGATCGCTTCGGGCTGTGCGGAACTGCCGATCGACACGGCGGCCATCTGCGATCGCGCGTTCTCTCGCAGCGCGGTCACGCGATGGATCACCTCGGGCAACGATCGGGCGGCCAGAGAAATGCCGTGGCCCCACAGCAGCACCGCTTCGTTGCCACCCATCTTCTCCGCCATCGACTGGCCAAGCAGATTGGAACTGACGATGCCGTTGCGGCCACCGTTGAGCGGCCGGATATCCCAGACGGGGACAGGCTTGTTCGGTCCCCAGTACAGCGGGACCGAGGTCGCACCGAAGGCCACGAACTCCGGCGAATGCGCGTGCACCACCGCCATCACATCCGGCCTCGCCTTGAAGATCTGGCCGTGCAGATAGATTTCACGCGCGCTGTCGTTGCGAGGACCGTTGACCGGGACGCTCTCGAGGTCGTACTCGACCATGTCACTCAGGGTCGCGCCACCGGGCGCGACGAAGCGAGCCATGTACCAGTGGTTGGGGTTCGTCTTGCTGCGAGCGCTCACGTGGGCCTGGATGTCCAGAATGCCCACTTCGCGCGTGAGGATGCGGTTGGCGAGGACAAGATCTTCGAGCAGTTCCTGTTCCGGAAGTGGCGCCGCTGGTTGAGATGCGGCTGCCTGATCCCCTGCTCCAGCACCAGCGTTGCCTGTCGGCGTTTCAGAAGAGCAGCCCACCAGCAGCAGTGCGCCGAGAACCACCGTCACCGGACGCCAGGTCAGCATCGTGCGTGTCATATCTCTCCTCCGCCAGGTTAAAGCCGATGCGCGAGTCGAAGGCGTCGCGGCCTTCGACTCGCTGTCACGACAAAGCTGTCCCCTACTGGGACACCTCCCATACGTACACCGCGCCCGATTGCGGCATGGAGTTGTCATTCTCGTTGCCATTGACACCGGCCACGCCGCCACTTTCCATGCGCGCGCCGGTGACCAGTGTGCGGCCGTCGCCAGTCACCGCGACGGCGGTGCCGAACTCGTCGTATTCCTCAGCGTTGCTGGCCTTCATGTAGGCCAACTGGGCCCACGACGTTCCAGTGCGCCTGAAGACATAGGCCGCGCCGCTCTCGACCGCAGAATCGTCTTTCTGGTCGCCGTCGATTCCCCGCGCCCGGCTGTCCTCCATCGGCGCCGCTACCAGCAACGTGTTGCCATCTGCGCTCAAGGCGAGGTTGGCTGCAAACCAATCCTGCAGTTGCGGAGAAGACGACTTGATGAACGCCTGCTCTGTCCACGTGCCGTTGCCGCGCACCCAGACGTACGCGGCGCCGGCTGATCCACCCGACGCGTCTTCGGGTTTGTCGGTGTTGCACCCCTGCGGACTGATGCCACCCAGAAGGCACGATTCATCGGCGGCGCCTCCGATGATGGTGTTGCCATCGGCGCTGATGGCGATCGAAAAGCCCAGCGCGTCGTTGCCCTCGGAGCGCGAGCCCTTCAGATATGCGTCCTGCTTCCATGCCCCACCGGCGCGGTTAAAAACATAGAGTGCGCCGGACCCGTTCGCCCCATTCCCCTGATCCGCAACATTCACGCCGCGGCCAGGTCCGTCTTCGTCATAGCCAGCCGCCACCAGCGTGTTTCCGTCGTGGCTCAGGGCGACGTCGTACCCGAAGAGGTCGGCTGCTTCAGTATTCGAGCCCTTGACGTACGCCTGCTGCGCCCAGCTGGTGCCCGTCCGCGAGTAGACGTACACGGCGCCAGCGGAGTTTGCGGAATCGTCCGCGGCGTTGCCGTTGATGCCCGTGGCCACGCTGTCTTCGGTGATGGCACCAACTGCGAGCGTGTTACCGTCGCCGCTCAAGGCGATCGAGGAGCCAAACTGATCTCCGTCCGCAGTCGGATCGTCCAGATCTGCCGGGTGGCCAGTGTTCGACGCCTTGACGTATGCCTGTTGCGACCAGGATTCACCGGACCGCACGAAGACGTACGCAGCGCCGGCCTGGGGCATGGAGGTGTCGTTCTGATTGCCATTGACGCCGGTGGCAGCGCTCGGCTCCCAGGGAGCTGAGACAGCCAGAGTATTGCCATCGGCGCTCACAGCAACGCTCATCCCGAAGAGGTTGCTCTGACCGGCATTGGACGCCTTCACATACGCCTGCTGCACCCAGGCGCCGTTGCGCCGGACGAACACATAGACAGCACCCGAGTTGTAAAGCGAGTTGTCGGCAGCGTTCCCGTTGATGCCCCGGGCATTGCTGCTCTCGTGAGGTGCGCCGACGACCATCGTGTTGCCGTCGGCACTGACGGCGAGCGCACTGCCAATGTGTCCAGGCAGCGAACCACCGCACGCGAAGTGGTCACCCATGTCGGGGTTGGACGCCTTCAGGTAGGCCACCTGCCTCACCTGTGGGACGGATGACGATGGTGCGGGCTGCGACTCGGTGCGGGCGCAGCTGATGGCGGCAGCGGAGACTCCTAACGCGACAACGGCCGAAAGCCCAACCCTCGGTCCTCGAATCATGACCACTCCTCAAATGCAGACAGTGTGTGGGACGCCTGGCTCAAACAACGGCCAGCACTGTCTCATCCTCGGAGCGAGGGAGTCAAACGGAGGGCTCTGGGCTTTAGGCTTTCGGCCCTGGCGCTGGCTTTAGTCTCTAGTTGGTACGAACGACCACGCCTAGAGCCTAAAGCCGAGAGCCGAGAGCCTTCAGTGTCGCGCCTTCGCGGCTTCGTCCTCCGCGTCGCGGCGCCGCTTGTTCTCGTCTTCCGCCGTCTCGCCCACGTGGGTCTGCTCGCCGCCGGTTTCGAGTCCAATCACATCGCCGGGCTGCGCGCGTCCACCTGGGTACGGGCTCGGTTCAGGTGCATGCGCCTGACCGATGGGATCGTTGTCGCGTATCAACCGCTCGCGGCGTCCACCGGCGAAGTCGGTGCTTCCCCACCACTCCGGACTCCTGAAGTCTGGCCGCTCCCATGGCGGTAGCGCGCCGGCTGAGTACGACCCCGGTCCTGTCACGTTGCAGGCTCGGGAGGTCTCATCAGTGAAACGGTTGATCTGCGTTTCATCGAACTCCTGGAAGGCGTCCTTGTCGAAACCAGGAAAGCGTTCCACGCGATCTTTTGTGACATCCGCGACGAGCACCTTGCGGTCGCGGTCGAACTGCGCATGGCCTACCGGCAGCAGGAACAGTCTGGATTTGAACCAGCCTCCCGAATCGACGGCAATGTAGTAGGGCCGGCCCGACGCCGAATCCACGACAAATCCTTCAACCTCTCCAAGCCGCTCCCCCGTGGGGCTCTCGACATTCATCTCGTCGAAGTCAACCACCTGATCAGCGAACTCATCGGCATCAACGTGCCGCAAATGTGGATACGGATGATCCAAGGCTTCCCCCAATCCGCGCGTCAGTGCGCTCATACAGGTAATGAAGCAAGAGGGTTGCCGGTCCGTAATGAGGTCGAGCCCCCAGCCCCGAGTCCCGAGCCCCGGAACGTGGCCTTACAGATGCCCGCAATTCGCCACCGAATCGGTAAGAAACGGGTGGGTAGTGGCGAAGTCAGCCATGGGCTGCGATACTTACGGGGACACGTTGGTCGGTACGGCACCGGCTCCGGCACGGACGAACGAAGGAGTAATGGGCATGGGCATTACGAGGCGAGCAGTGGCAATCGTCGGCGTCATCACCGCGCTGGCGGGAATCTCGGTGCAGGCGCACCACTCCTGGACGGCGGTGTTCGACGAAGACAAGCCGATCGTCGTGACGGGAACCCTGACGAAGGTCGAGTTCGTCAATCCCCACGGCTGGATCTGGATCGACGTCAAGAACGCAGACGGGACGGTCGCCAGCTATGGCGTCGAAGGCGGCGCGCCCAACGGCCTCATCCGGAACGGTGTCACCAAGAACTCGATGAAGCTCGGCGAAACGCTGACCGTCCGTGGATATGGCTCGAGAGACGGTTCGAACCTCATCGCCGGCGTGAGCTACACAAAAGCAGACGGCTCCCAGTTCTTCCTTGGCAATGAAGGCGCCGAGAACGCAGCCAAAGCCAAGGGCAACCTCAAGTGAGGGTGTCGGACAGTCAAGCGAGAACACGGGTTCCGGCAGGCGTGAAGACGATCGCGTTCGCAGTCGCGATATTCATCTGCGTTCTGGCCGGGTCTCTCCCGACCCGCATGCAGGCGCAGTCGAGGCTGGCAACAGCCGGCGTGTATTCCTCGGGTCAGGCGCAACGCGGCGCGGCCGACTACAAGGCCCGCTGCGCGAAGTGCCATGGCGCTCAACTCGAAGGCCTCGCCGGCCCTCCACTGGCGGGCGCGGATTTTCTCAACATCTGGAAAAGCCAGCCGCTGTCGGACCTCTACGGCAAGGTTCACATCACGATGCCGCTGGATAGCCCTGGCACGCTGACGCCAGCGCAGTCCACGGCCCTCGTGGCGTACATCCTTCAAGGCAACAAGTTTCCGGCGGGCGGCGCGGATCTGCCTTCAGACGAGCCGGCGCTGAAGCTGATTGCACTCGCACCGGCAGGCACTCCCGCAGCACCGAGAACTGCCGCAGCAGCCGTGTCGTTCCCGGCAGTCGGCACGCTGAACCAGGTCATGCGCGGCATCCTGTTTCCCAGCTCGAACGTCCTGTTCGACGTGCAGACGCAGGATCCCGGCGCATCGGAGAAAGCTGGAGCCAAGGCCGGGGCCGCCACCACGTCCGTCCGCTACGGCAATGTCTACGGGCCGTGGATCGGCGTTGACGTCGCGGCCATCGCGATCGCGGAGTCTGCCCCGCTGCTCATGACACCGGGACGACGGTGCGAGAACGGCAAGCCCGTGCCGGTGGACCGCGCCGACTGGCAGATGTACGTACAAGGACTCGTCGAGGCGGGTCGCGTCGCCTATAAGGCGTCTCAGTCCAGAAGCCAGGACGCCGTCAGCGAAGCCACCAACCAGATCGCTGACTCCTGCGCCAACTGCCATCGCGTCTACCGCGATGTGGCGAATCCTGCGATGCGGTGTACGCCCCCAGCCCCTTAGATCAAAACGATAATCCTGCCATGCGCAGGCGACACCTCTACGTCCTCATCTTTGCGCTGCCGGCGTTCCTGCTGTCGCTCATCGGGGGCGCGATGCTGCTCGGCGCCGCAACCGGGGTGCTGTGGTTGTTCGTCTTCGGCGATAACCCCTGGCCGTCCGCGGCCAACACCCTGCTCACCACCACCTTTATCATTGGCACCCTCGCCCTCTGGCTTGCGCAGTTGGCCATCGCGTACGCGATAGGCAAAACGCAGGAACGCCGGCCCTCGTTGAACAGGACGCACGTCGCCGCATCTGTGGGCGCGACGATCGCGCTCGCAGGACTCATCGCCGTGCGAGTCCTCGGCATTGGGAGCGCTGCGGCCCGAACGGACACCATGATCTGCGCCGACCACTGCCTCGCCAGAGGTTTCTCCGCGAGCGGCATGGCGCCGCGCGACTCCGGCGACCACACGTGTACCTGCTACGACGCGCAAGGACAGGAAAGCGTCAGCGTTCCGATCGAGAGATAGACGCAACCACGAAGAAGCGAAGGAATCGAAGGCACATACCTGGATGCTTCGTGGATCTTCGTGTCGTCGTGGCTTGGTCGTAGCGTCAGACCCCGAAAAACAGAGAACGAACAATTTTGTACAGAAAGTTCGACGTTTTTCGGGCGATGATACGCTTTTGTCCCACGCTGCTGGCGTGGGCGAACATTGACCGAGGCAGGGAACAGGGACATGAAGGTCGTCGGACGCCGCGCGCTGATGCTCCTGGCGACCGTGGGGACATTGACGATCCCCGCGGGCGCAGCGACGCCCGTCTCCTTGACCATCCGTCTCTACAACAGCTCCGGCGTCACAAGCGAGGAGATGCAGTCGGCGCGAAGAGCCGCCGAAGCCATCCTCGCCGACACGGGATTAGCGGTCGCGTTCCGGCACTGCGGCCGCTCCCCTTTCACTTCTGCCGTCGATGCATGCGCGGAGCCACTCCGGCCCTCCGAAGTGGTGGTGCGGATCATCAAGGCACCTGCTTTCAGCCCGACGCTCCATCCTGACGCGTACGGAATGGCGTATGTCGTACCAGAGACGAATCGCGGCTGGCTGGCCACTGTCTTCTCTGATCGGATCAACAACGCGGCAGCGCGCCTGCACGTCGAGCCTGGCACACTGCTCGGCCTCGTCGCGGCCCACGAGGTCGGGCACCTGCTGCTCGGTGTCGCCTATCACGGAGAAGACGGCGTCATGCCGGCGGATCTCCCTGATGCACTGCTGACACGAGACGATCAGGAGTGGCGGTTCTCCTCGAACGAGGCCGAGCGACTCCATCGCTCACTCGAGTCAATGACCGGCACTTCCGCGTCATCGCCTGCTGTCGAGTTCTGACACAAATGAGCCTGTAGACAGGCGAATCACACAAAAGAGTCGCTTTCAAGGAATCGCCCCTGCCCGAGCCAGGATCACGGCTCGCAGCCTGATTTCCTGCGTATTCCTGCAGATTTCGAACAACTCATCACTCATGAACGGGTCGCCGGCGCCAGCTCTTGGATGGCGCACGCCTTGCACTAATTTGCGCGACGACCGCGCTCAGACGCGCGACGTCTCCAGCCCCGACGCTCCGGCGATGTGACCGCGGTCGCGCACAGACGCGAATCCGGTCATATCGACTGCGAATCCCAGGCCCCGCAGCCGCCCACAGCCTCGACGCCTCTCTCATTCGACGAGAAAGGGATATCAATGAACTCGAGACCCGTCAGTGTGCGGTCGGTCCGTCTTCGGGCGGCCGTCGTCGGTCTACTGCTCGCCGCCGCGAGCCTCGTCATCACCATCAACGCCAGCGCGCAGACCTATCAGGGAGCCCTGCGCGGGGCGGTGCGCGATGCACAGGGTGTCATTCCCGGTGCGGAAATCACGCTCATCAGCGAAGAAACGAACGCCGAGCGGGCGGCGATGACGAACGAAGTCGGGGAGTACGCGTTTGCGAGCGTGTTACCAGGCACCTACACGCTTCGGGTGTCGCTGCCAGGCTTCAGGACCGAGGAACGCAAGGGGATTCGAGTCGGAACGCAACAGTCACTGGTCCTCGACTTCATGCTCGAAGTGGGCGCGATCTCGGAGCAGATTACGGTCACAGGTGAAGCGCCGCTCGTCGAGCGCGCAAGCGCCTCGCAGGCGGCCTCGCTCGATCAGGAGGCCCTCCAGAGCCTGCCCATCTTTGGACGCAACACGTTCTTCGCCGCCATCTCAACGCCTGGTGTCATCCAGACCGGTGACCCGCAGTTCGTGCGCTACCAGGATCAGTCCGGTTCATCGCAGCTCTCACTGGGCGGCGGGCCCCGTCGCGGCAACGGCTACCTCATCGAGGGCGTGTCCATCACGGACCTGACGAATCGCCCCACGATTGCACCGTCGATGGAGGCGGTCGAAGAACTGAAGGTCCAGACCAAGACCTACGAAGCGGACATGGGACACGCGGCAGGCGGCGTCTTCAACACCACGGCCCGATCGGGATCGAACATCTGGCACGGCAGCGCGCTGCTCGTGAGCAAACCAGGCATGACAACGGGCACACTGTTCTTTGCCAAGCGCGCGGGACTCGAAAACCCGCCGCAGTATTACCACAACTGGGCCGGCTCACTTGGCGGTCCACTCGTGAAGGACAAGACATTCTTCTGGTTCAGCACGGACGGCTACAAACAGCGCAGCACTCGCAACAGCGTGCTCACGCTGCCGACAGCTGCGGAGCGCGCCGGAAACTTTTCGCAGACGCGCAACACCGCCGGGCAGCTCGTCACCATCTACGATCCTCTGACGACGCGAACGGAGAACGGTGTCATCGTGCGAGACCCGTTCCCCGGCAACGTCATCCCGGGTGACCGGATCAGCGCGGTCGCAAGAGCGATGCTCACGCCGATGCCCATCCCCACCGACGGAAAGTCGTTCAACGGCCAGGCAATCCTCGACGACGGCCCGCAGGATCAGGAGACGCTGAAGGTCGATCAGCGCTGGACGGAGAGCTGGACGATGAGCGGCCTCTATGCGCATCAGCACACCAAGGAACCCGGATCGGCGTTCTTCGGCGCGCACGGAACCGTTCCCGGGGATCCGAGTGCCAGCCTGCTCTTCCGCACGGTCAATCTACTCGCGTTGAACAACATCTTCATCCCTGATGCGAACACTGCCGTTGCAGTGAGATACGGCATAAATCGATTCCAGGATTTCGGCGGCAACTACCCGACGTTCGATGCAGGGACGCTCGGGTTCCCGGCAAGCCTCGTGAGCGCGATGACGTTCAACACCTTCCCCCAGGCGGCGATCACCGGATACGGCGGGACCACCACGCTCGGCAACGGCGGTCCCAGTCGCACGACCCACCTGACGCAAACGGCGAACGCCTCGGTCTCTCGTCTCATGGGCAGCCACACGCTGAAGTTCGGCGCGGAGTATCGGCGGATTGGGGCAAGCACGAGAACGTTCAGTACTTCGGCGGGCACCTACAACTTCACGCAGGCGTTCACGGCAGCGACGCCTACCGCAGCCGGTGGCGACGCGTTCGCCAGCTTCCTTCTCGGCTTTCCCTCGACGGGCAGCATCGTCTATGCGACGCCCGCCGACTATCTCGTGGACTACTACGCCGGCTACGCCCAGGACGAATACCGCGCGAGCTCGAAGCTCACGTTGAACTACGGCCTGCGGTACGAATACGAGCCCGGCGTCCGTGAAGCCGACGGCCACTTTACGGTTGGCTTCGACAGGGACGCGATGTTCCCCGTGCAGGTGCCCGGCATGACGCTCAAGGGTGGCCTCATGTATGCGGGAGTGAACGGGTATCCCACGACGCAGGGCGAATCACTCAACGGCCTGGCGCCTCGCGGCGGGTTTGCCTGGTCGGTCTCGGACAACGACGTCATCCGTGGCGGCTACGGCTTCTTCTGGGCGCCCGTGCAGTTCTCCGGCGTCGGCGAGACCGCCATGGGACGACTCGGCTACACGGCGACCACCACGTATCTTTCGAGCACTGACGGCAATCGCACACCCGCCAATTCCCTGAGCAATCCGTTCCCCGCGGGCATTATTCCACCGCAGGGCGACGCACTGGGGCTGGCAACCGGCGCCGGCGGCGTCATCGATTTCGTCGATCAGCACTCCGGGCCCGGACAGGTCCATCAGTACTCCATCGACTATTCACACGAGTTCCCTGCCGGCATCGCCGTATCAATCGGATACTCGGGCAGCAGGTCCGACCACATGCCGGTTGGCGGCACCGTGGACGCGACCGTCAACATCAATCAGCTCGATCCGCAGTACCTCGCGCTCGGTTCGGCGCTGCTCGATCTGCTGCCGAACCCGTTCTTCGGCAATTCCGCGTTCGGCAACCTGGCCAACTCGGCGACGATCACCCGCGGACAGCTGCTCCGCCCGTTCCCACAGTTCACCGATGTGCTTGCTCACCGCGTAACGGACGCTCGTGCCCGATACAACGCGATGACGCTTCGATTCGACAAGCGGGTGCGGGACAACTGGGGCGTGAATGCGAACTACACGTTCAGCCGGTTGATGGACAACCAGTTCGGCGAGTCCAATACCTACTCCGCGCGCAGCCAGAACGCGCTCGACACGTATGACCTCGACCGCGAGTGGGGCTACTCGCTGCTCGACGTGCCCCATCGTTTCAACGTCAACGGCACCTTCGTGGTGCCTGTCGGAAACGGACACCGGTGGCTGAGCGATGGGATTGGAAGTGTGCTGCTCGGCGGCTGGTCGGTCACGATGGCCGCACGCTTCCAGACCGGCTTCCCCGTGAGCGTGTGGCAGTCCGCGAGTAACTCAGGGCTGCTCGGTGGCAGCTCGCAGGGCAGCTCACAGCGTCCCAACATCGTGCCCGGTGTCGATCTCGGTACGAGTGGCTCGCTCGAGGAACGATTGACGAGCTGGATCAATCCCGCGGCGTTCACGGCCGCGCCGGCATACACCCTGGGAAACGCGCCACGGACCCTCTCGGACCTGCGCACGCCTGGCCAGCGCAACGTAGACCTCAGCGTCCAGAAGGCGCAACGGATTAGTGGCGGACAGACCATCTCTGTCAGGGCGGACGTGCTGAACCTCTTCGACAACCCGCTCTTCACCACACTGCAGTCGCAGTTCGGCACGCCGACGTTCGGGCAGTTGACGGCCGTCGGTGGCTACGCCCGGTCAGTGCAGTTTCAGGTTCGGTTTGGTTTCTGAGTACTGACCAGATCAAGATCGGGCTGCAGATGAAGCGGCGCTTCTGGGAGGAAGACGACAAGATCTTCGGTGGCCACCTCTACTCCAACCTCCCTCTCGGCACGTTCTCCTATCCCTCCTGGGGCTACTTCGGCAACAAGGGCATCGTCCTCGGCTTCTATGGCAACGGTCAGATGTCTGGCGTCATCAACATGCCAATCAAGGACCGCATCGAACACGTGCTGACGCACGCGGGCAAAGTCCATCCGCAGCTTCGGGAGGAGTACGAGACCGCGTACTGCACGTTCTGGGAAAAGACTCCGTACAGTCTGGGCGCTTTCGCGGGCGGAGGCGGTACGGGCAACTCAGAACGACTTGCCACACTCAACAAGCCCGACAACCGGATCTTCATCGGCTGCGCGGCCATCAGCGGCAACGGCGGCTGGCAGGAAGGCGCCATCACCGCCGCGTGGAGACAAGTCAAGCAGCTGCACGAGACGGTCATGAGCAGGACGGCGACTGCTTAGCAGAGGTGCGAGGTGCGAGGTTCGCGACTAGACACTCGTGGGGTCCGGCTTTCCTGCCCCGAGCGAAGTCGAGGGGAGCCGGACCTGGAGGCGTTCGATGCATTTGAGGGAACACATCATGGCGATGGGACGTGCGTTTCTTCTGGCCTTCGCGGCGAGCGCGAGCGCGGTGGGAATTGTGACAATGGGCGAAGTCATGGTGGCGGGACAGGGCTCGCCACCTGCCGTCTTCACGGCTCAGCAGGCGACGGCCGGAAAGGCCGCGTACGCGAAGAACTGCGCGTCGTGCCACTCGCCAGACTTGAGCGGCAACGGCGAGATCTCCGCGCTCGCCGGCCCAGCCTTCATGGAGACGTGGGGTCCCCGCACAACGAAACAGTTCTTCGACTACATCTCCGCAGCGATGCCCTACGGCCAGCCATCGCTGACAACGGAGGCCTACACGGAAATCAGCGCCTTCATCCTGCAATCCAACGGCGCCATCGCCGGCGAGAGCGCGCTCACCGCATCGACATCAGTCGAGATCCGCGGCCTGGCGGCAGCCGCAACCCTCACGCCGGCGTCGCACTGAAAGAGGTGAGCAGGACGAAGGAGTAGCTCCGAGGCACCCGAGCTGAGCCTACCGGACCTCCTTGAGTCGAGCTGCAACGGTTATGCCTAAGACCGTTGCAAATGGACCTCGGTTCCTCGCGCAATCGACCTACCTCTTCGACAGGAGCTGCCTGATGCTCGAGCCCGAGCTAATGCACTCGCTTCTTCTTCACTCTCGCGCCGGTCGTCGGCTGGGAGAACTCCGCTTCTCCCGTCTCGCGGAACTCGGAGACAGCCGCCGACATGGCGGCTGAGGCCAGACGATACGACGCCCCGTCGGAATCGAAGTTCATCGCCGCCTTCGGCGCGATGCCGATGTGGCCGCCCTCCTGGATGGCGTCCTGGTTGGCGGCCATGAAGAGGAAGCCCCAGCGATAGACATCGCGCTGCGTCGAGATCATCTCGAAGACCCGGGCGCGGGTGTAGCGGGTGCTCGCATTCTCCAGACCGTCGGTGATGATGACCATCAGCACGCGATCGGGACGGTCGGTCTCGGGCAACATGCGCAGGCGATCACCAGTCGCCTCAATCGTCCGCCCGACAGCATCGAGCAGTGCTGTCGTCCCGCGCGGTTGAAACGTGCCCGCGGTGAGGAGCGGCGCATCTGCGATGGGCTGCTCAGCGTAGACGACGTCGTAATGGTCGTCGAACTGCACGAGCGTCAGCCGGCAGTCGCCCGGCTGCGCCCGCTGCTCGGTGACGAAGTGATTGAACCCACCGACCACGTCCGTGGCGATGGAGTCCATGGATCCGGACCGGTCGAGAATGATGGTGATGTCTGCCTCGTGTTTCATGTGATCTCCATTGCTCAATTCGCGCGGCTGAAGCCGCGCACTACGACTGACTCTTATCGTCCGGCTGAAGCCGGACACTACGACTGCAAATGCGCGAGCATCCGCTGACGATGCGCCAGCTGCCGATCATCCAGGGTCCTGGATCCCAGCGACGCTGAGGCCCACAAGAACGGCTGCTGCGCGAGCCGTCGCGCGCGCAGACGATCCAGTTCGCGGCGATAGCACTCGAAGCACAGGGTGTGATCGCGATCCGCGCGGACCTGGCCGCGATATCTGAACCGGGCTTTGCGCTCCCGACACGCGGCGCACAGCACCTTGAAACGCCGAAACATCCGCCGACGCTCGCCAATCGACATTCAGATCCTCCTGCTGGCAGAAGGATAAGAACAGATGGTGACAGCACAGGTCATACGCCGGGGTTTCGCCTGCCATGCGCGAGTCCCGAATCCCGAGCCCCGAAGGGTGTCGCCCTACCCGGCCTGCACAACCATCATCGTGGCGTCGTCTGAAGGTTCGTGGCCGGCCCGGAAGTTGCCGACCGCAGCCTCTGCGCACACGAGGAGCTGATCCCCGCTGCCCCCTGCCGCGGCAGCCAACAGCACCTCGAGGCGTTCGAGCCCAAACATGTCGCCAGCGGCGTTCTCGGCATCGACGCAGCCGTCGGTATAGAAAAACAACAAATCGCCGGCGTTCAGTTGCGAGCGCTGTTCGACGAAGCTGCCACCCGGAAGAAGGCCGATGGGAAACCCGGTGGAGTCCAGGCGCTCGAGTCCGCCGTTCTGCCGCACGACAAACTGCGGATTGTGTCCGGCGTTGACCCACCGCAACTGTCGCGACACCGGGTCGAAGATTCCCACGAAGAGCGTCGCGTAGACGCGACCCGACGTACTCGACTCGACGTCACGATCCAGTTCGGCAGCCAGCGCCGCCAGGTCCTGACCAAGCGACAAGCGCGTCCGCAATGACGCCTGAATATTGGCCATCAGGAGCGCAGCACCTACACCTTTTCCTGACACGTCGCCAACCAGCAGCGCGACGGATCCATCGGCCAATCGGAAATAGTTGAAGAAGTCACCGCCGACCTCACGAGCCGGCACGGAGACTCCTCTGACATCCGTCAGTCCGAGCGTCAACGGCACCCGAGGCAACATGTCGTGCTGGATCTGGCGGCCAAGCTCGAGCTCCCTGCGAAGACGTTCCTGCTCAATCAGCGAATGTTGATGCCGCTCGACGTCCTCGGCCATCTGATTGAATGCACGTCCCAGACGGCCGACCTCGTCGTCTGACCTGACAACGACGCGCGCGGCATAGTCACCGTGGGCGATGCGGCGAACCGCGTCGTTGAGGTGGGACAGATTCCGCGTGAGGCTCGACGACAGCGGCAGGATTGCGATCAGCGCGAGCCCTACGAACCCGAGCCCGATCGCCGCGTTGCGCAGCGTGGCGCGACGCAGACCTTCGAGTGCGTCACCCATGGGTCGCGCGATACCGAACTTCAGTCCAGACCCGGTCGGGTCCGGGCTCGTGACAACAATCCACTCCGGAAGCACTGCGGTTCCGGGAGACGTAGCGGCGCTCACCGCGTCCGTATCCAGGGCCTGGATCCTTCTCCGATCCTCGTTGCCGAGCGTGAACAGCTGCCCATCCCTCGCCACAGCAAATGGCACTTCGCTGCGATCGTATCGGGTGGCGGAGAAGACGGCGTTCAACAGGACCGGCAGATCGATCTCACCTGTGACCTGACTCACCACTTCGCCGTCTCTCTCTTCCCGCACATCGAAGCGACTGCCAGTGAGCCCCGCTCTCCGCTGCGTCGCCGGCTCAGCAACGGCCGGTGGCACGGCCGACGATGAGGGCTCGGACGTCGCGGCTGTCTGAGCCCTGGCCACCTGCTCTGCAACCGAGTCGCGCACGATCTGAATGCCCTGCTGGATGTCCCGCATGCGCTGGTTGACTTCGGCCAGCACGCGCTGGCGCTCATCAGGTGAGAGCTCGTCAACTCGACGGCCGGGAATTACCGCGCGAAGAATCTCGCGGCGAACCGGATCAAGATCGATCTCCCCTCGAACCTCGATCTTGTTCACCAGCATCGAGAGCTCTGACAACGCATCGGTCGGCGTCTGCCCGTCCGTCGCGGGGCCGTCAGCAGTAGCCGGTGTGGACTCGATCAGCTGGCTCATCCGTTGCGTCAGCTGGTCCGTGACGGTTTCCATCCGCTGACTCAGCTCGCTTGCCAGCAACCGGGCTTCATCCTCCGCGGCCCCGCGCGCCGCGGCCAGGTTGCCCATGAAGGTGTACAGAGTCAGGCCCCCGAGGGGTACGACCGACATCAGGAAGAACACGGCAATCAGGCGAACACGAAGGCTCATCGACGTGCACGATTAGAGCAGAACTGGGCGGCGACGGTGGTGTTTTTTCGGACGCGGAATTCGCCGGGGGATTACCGAAACCCGACCCTTGAGTTGCCAGCGGAATCCCGGTAGCATCTCGCGCTCGGATGATGGTCGCCCCCGGCCTTCCTCAGAACGCTCCGACAACTACCTCAGCCGCGGTCACGTGGCTCGCCTACGGCTGCGGCCTCATCGTCTCTCTCACGGTGGGCCACTTCCTGCTCGGATTGCCCATCCAGTACTCGGACAGCTTCGGACAACTGCTGAAGGCCACGGGTCCCTGGAACGATCTGCTCTACGGGGAGTTCACTCAACGAGCGTATATGCGACCCCTGATGTGGGGTGAGCTCAAGCTCGTGTACGAGCTGTCCGGCGGCAACTATTTCGCCTGGTATCGCGGTGTGCACGTCATCCAGACAGCAACGCTGGCGATCCTCTTCATCCGACTCGTGCGACCGCGTACGCTGCTCGACCTTGCGCCGATCGTGCTCGGCCTCGCCGTTCTGTTTGGCACGCACACGTTCCAGGGCACGGTACGGGAAGCGTTCCCCCTCAATCACTTCATGACGGTTCTGATCTACTGCCTGCTCGCGGCCAACCTCGCCATGGCGCGATACCGCTGGTGGAACGACGTATTGGGAGCGCTGCTCTTTGCCATCTCGGCGTTGACGATTGAAAGCGGGCTGCTCGTCGGCGCGATCCTGGTCGGCGGTGCCCTCGTGGGGACGACCGGTATTTCTCGCAAAGGAGCAGCGTTGCAGGTGCTCCTGCTCGCGGTGTATCTCGTGCTTCGATTCCCGGTGTTCGGAGTCGGCGCGCCGGATCTCATCGAACGAAGTTCAGGATTCGGGTTTCGCGTTCTCGATCCTCCGGAGCTGGTGGCCCGCTTCGGAGCGAATCCGCTCGGCTTCTACCTCTACAACTCGGTCTCAGGTGTGCTGTCCGTACTTCTTTCTGAACCAACTGGCGGCGTCTACAGCCTGACGAGGCAGGTGCTGAACGGAAACTTCACCTTTGCAACGTGGGACATGTTCCTCGCGTCGCTGTGTGCCACGAGCCTGGTCGCTTTATTTCTGTGGCGGCGCCGGAGGGCGATTGCAGCGTGGCGTCTCGACCGCGACGACCAGCTCGTGGCGCTGTTCGTGGTCGTGCTCATGGCGAATGCCGTGGTCACGTATCCGTATAGCAAGGATGTCGTGATGAGTCCGGCCGGTGTCTTTCTGGCAGTGGCTGTCTGCGTGGCAGCGCGCGGCCTGCTCTCGTGGCTGCCCGCGATCCCGTCACCAAGACTCGAAACCGTCGCGTTGGCGTTCTTTGCGCTCACCGGCGCGATGTGGGCAATACGCCTGACCGAAACCCACCTCAACCTTCGCGCGGGTGCCGTCGTCGAACGCAACGAGTGGGCCTACATGGAAGAGGATGCATCCTTCCAGGAGCCTGAGCGCACGCTGTTCCGGTCGCTTCGAGACGACGCGCTGTTCACGCATCCGGCGCCCGGTCCATTGGTCTCACCACTCCGCGCTCTCCTCTCACGCGAATGAATACACGGCTTTCAAAGGCGTGTGCGATCTCGCTGGCAACACCACTCGCGGTTGCCGTGGCCTGGCTCATGTTCGTCATGGGCGGAGACATGGTGGGCGCAGGGCCATTCGTCGATCGTGGCCCGAAGAACAGTGCGGAGGCAGCAGGTCTCGCTCGCGCCGCAGACGTACTGCGCTTCCTGCGCATGGGAGAAGACCCTCATCGTGTGTATCCCGTGCGGCCGGAGGTCATCTCCTCAGCCGTTCTTCGAGTGACGACGCTCGAGGCCGCGATGTGGTCGCGCCAGCTGGAGCTTGTCCAACTGCTCGACGATCAGCACAGCATCACGCGTGAGGACCGGGCCACGCTTGCGTGTCTGGCTGCGGATCTCAAAGTGGACGATGTGGTCGAGTACCTCGCACCCGAGGGGACCGGCTACTGTACGCCCGGGCAGACACTTGAACGAGTCATCGCACGCAGTCGAGGCTTGTGATCTCTACCGACCTCGGGCGAGATCGTTGCGGTAGACCTTGCCGCCCTTCATCACGAATCTCACTCGCTGGAGTTCGGTGATATCAGCGAGGGGATCGCCCCCAACGGCTACGAGATCCGCGAACTTACCTGTGGTGATTGATCCCACGTCCCGCTGCCAGCCCAGCACTTCGGCGTTGACGATCGTCCCGGCCTGAATGGCACGGGCCGGGGTCATGCCGGACCGCTTCACGAGGGCCTCGAAGTCCAGGGCCTGCGTGCCATGTACGTAAGTCGAACCATCGGCACCGCTACCGACCATCACCTTGAGTCCCCGGGTCGCGACAGCCATGGCGACTGCCTTGTCAAAAATGGGGATCATCCGAAACTTGCCACCCGTGTTCTTGGCGTCGTTGTCGTCCATATAGGGCTCGACGTAACGGATGAGTGTGGGAGAGAACGCGAGATTCTTCTTCACCATCAGATCCAGCTGCGCCTGTGTGAGCGCGTAGCCATGTTCGATGGTGTCGCAACCGAGGTCTATCGATCGCTGAAGGTTGTCGCCGCCGAAGACGTGGCACGCTGTCTTCTTTCCTGCGCGGTGCGAATCCTCGATGAGCGCCCGAAGGACGGGCTCGGGGTACGTCTGGACGTAGCGCACATCGCCGCTGTCGGTGAACGAATATCCGCCCGAGGGATAGAGCTTGATCCAGTCCACCTTGCGGTCCACGTGTTCCTTGACCGCCGCGCGGGCTTCATCGACGGATCGCACGATGTAGCCGCCCAGCGGGTTGTCTGGCGCGTTGGGATCGGCCGGCTTGGCACCCCAGTTGATGCCCCGACCTGACACCTGAAGCCGTGGACCGTCGATGTCGCCCATCGTGATCCCGTCGCGGATGTCCACGTCGCCGTAGCCATTGCCGTGCGAGCTCATGTCGCGCAGGGTGGTGAATCCGGCATAGAGGTCGGCCTGGAGATTGTTGATGGCGACAATCGCGGAGCGCTCGCTCGACATGTTGGGCCGGCGGTTGTTGTAGACGTGAGAGTGGGTATCGATCAGGCCTGGCACGACCGTGGCCTCACTAAGATCGATGACCTGGGCACCGGCTGGAATGCGCACTTGTGACTCGGGACCGACCTCGGTAATGCGTTCGCCTGTGGCAACGATGACCTGTCGAGTCAACATCCGTCCGCTCTCGCTGTCGAAGAGGCGGCCAGCCCGTAGAGCAACGACCCGGGCGACGGGTGGACATTGCAACACGCCACCTTCCGGGCCGACACAGGGGCGCTCACCAGCAAAACGCCAGGGTCCCGGCGCGGGCTCCCGAGATGGGGTGACGGGCGCCTGCGCGCGGACACCCGTGACAGCCAGCGCCACGCCGAGCATCACGCCAAGGCCAATACGGACAAGACCGAGTCGAGCAGCGGACGACTGGCTGATCATTCACAACCTCCGAACGTCTTGCGACTAGAAGTCGACCTGCGTGCTGATCTTCACCATGCGCCCACCGATCGTCTGGAGCACGTTGAGCCACGCCGGCCCGTAGCGCTCGGTCACGGCAAGGACATTACCGGTGTTGAACAGGTTGGCGAGATCGACGTTCCCATTGACCCTGACGCCACTGAACCGGAAGCTGCGAGTGAAGCGAAGGTCCACCTGCTGCACCCGCGGCTCGTATCTCGACTGCGGCGGAATCAGGAGCTCGGTGCGGTTTTGATTGCAGGCCGCGCCCCCGGCCGGGCACCCCGACAGGTTTCTCCCGAGTGACGGCGCGATGACCGCGTTGGTGATCACGGTGTCGCCCCCCGTCGCGATCCCGGAGAAGTTCTGGTAGATGAGGCTGGTCTTGAGTTCCCACGGCAGCGGATACACGACCAGGAACTTGACCTGTGTACCCGAGGACCAGGGCGGCGTGACCTTGCAGTAGCGCGTCGAAGGCGAATCAATGACCGCGCAATTCTCGGTCGTTGTCCGACCGACGGTCATTCCGCCGGCCACCTGGCCCCCGTCGAGGAATCGAGCGTTGATGTTGAGATCGACGCCGTTGTAGATCTCACTGCGGTCCCCGTAGTGCGACTGCTGCGTGATCAGGTTGTCCACCTGACCGAACTTGGAAGGGTTGAGGTCGTAGAGCCCGCAGATCCGTTCGCCGCTGACCGAGTCCAGCCGGCTGTCGGTTGGCGCCGTGAAGCAGTACTCGTCGTAGTCGGCCGGGGTCACGGCCAGGTTGTCGGTTGCGAGAAAGTTGCCATACCACGTGCGGAAGTACCCGATATTGACGCCCAACCCCGGCCGCAGCTCGTGCTGGAGCGATACCGAGCCCTGCCAGTTATAACCCTGGCGGTTGAACCCTGTGACGGAGTCGGGCGCGTTCCGCGATGTCAGGATCACGCTCTGCCCGAAGTTGCGATCCGACCAGGCCCCGACACACTCGCCGTTCGGGTTGGGGTTCAACAGATCGCAGTCCGGTTTGTAATTGCCGGAACGGGCGTCGCCCGGGCCGTAAAAGGAATCGTTCCACGCCCGCGTGGTGCTCGGCGACTGGCTGTGCTGCGGCTGCGCCTGGCCCGTCGCCCGAATCGGTGGATTGTAGCGGCCGAGTGCGAACTTGATGGCCGTCTTACCAGCGTCCGACAGGTCGTAGGCGGCGCCCAGCCGCGCATTCAGATTGCGCCAGTGCGGAAAGTTCGGCACCCGCGGCAAGGTCCGCGCCGGCACGAAAGGACCGGCCGCAAGCGTCGCTTCATCCAGCTCTTGAAACACGTCGCTGTACCGCAGGCCCAGGTTGAGCGTCAACCGATCGAGGGTCCACTGGTCCTGCACGTAGGCCGCCTTCTCCACCGCGTGGTCCTCCCAGGCAAAAGGCACGGCCCAGATGCGCACCGACACCGGAACCCGGTTGTTGAACGTGTAGTCCATGGCCTGATTAATCTGGTTCGGATCGGTGTTCTTGCTCGCGTCACCGGTCTTGACCCAGCGGTACTCGAATCCGGTCTTGAAGCGATGCGACGCCGAGACGCGCGACAGCGCCACGTTGCCCTGGCGCTGCGCTCGCGGAATGAACATGTACGAGCCGGTGTTGCCGACATTCAGCGCACGTGACCCGTACCGATAGTTCGTTGACTGCTCCAGGACCTGCACGGCTGTGAGACCGGTCTCGGGCTCGCGTCGGTTCGTCTGGTTCTGCACCTGCAGCGTGAGGCCACCCTCGAGCAGAAACGTATTGTTCACCGGATACGTCCAGCGGTTGCTAGAGATCACCTGCGGGTCCAAGACGTGGTCCGCGACGGCTTCCGGCGCGGCGGCGACACCGCCCGTGGTCGTGAGAAGCGCGAAGGTGCAGTTGCAATTCGGCTGCGATGACGTGGACGAGGAAATCCGGTGGCGCCCCGCCTGCAGCGTCAGGCGCAGCGTCATGTCACTGGTGTTGGGCCGGGTATAGGCCGGGCGCGTGAGATCCGGTTCGTAGAACCACGGCGTCGTCGCCTGCAGCTTGTTGTAGTAGTTGCCCTGCTGGTACAGCTCCGTGGTGCCGTGCCGGGCGGACGCGAAGAACCACAACCGGTCCCGCTTGAGCGGTCCCCCAAACGCACCCGCCACGTCGTAGTGCTTCTTGAGCGACGCGGACTGACGCACACCGCGCGCAGCCAGCTCGTCGTTGAGATTGCTCGCCACCAGATCGGGGCCGGTGACCGAGTAGGACATCCCTCCCGAGAATACGTTGCCGCCGTCACGCTGCACGATATTGACGGCGCCGCCGCCCACCGCGCGTTCGGCGCTGATGCCGCCGGTCTCGACGACGACCTCCTGAAAGGTCAACTGGTTATAGACGAACGCGCCGGATACGAGCGATCCGATCGCCTGATCGGTCCCGTCCACGACCGCCTCTGCCTCGGGCGCTCCGTGCACCCGAAACCGCATCTGAGCGGTGTCGTCCACGCCGCCCACACTGTAGGCCGTGGGCGCCACGAGCGCCGCCCCCGGGATCACGTTGGCGAGTCCAGTGATCCGGCCAGTGCCCGGGATCGCCTGCAGCGTCTCGCGTTGGAACTGCGTCTGCTGTTGCGTGCTCTGGACGTCCACGAGCGGCGCCTGACCCGTCACGGTTATCGTCTCTTCGAGTGCACCAACGCTGAGGTCACCGTTCACCGTGGCCACGAAGTTCGCCGGCAGGACCATCCCATCGCGGCGGAACGTGCGGAAACCTGGCAGTGTGAACGTGACGCTGTACTCCCCGGGGCGCAAATCCACAATGCGATACAGGCCCCCGCTGTCGGTCACCGTCGTTCGCACTTTGTCGATGAGCGCCGGGCTCGCGGCTTCCACTGTCACGCCTGGCAGCACCGCGCCTGATGTGTCGCGGGCAACCCCGGTAATACTGCTGCCGGCCTGCGCGAAGACAACGCCCGGCAGGCACGCGACTCCGATGATGACGACCACGGCGGCGATTCGGACACCCTTCATAGAGCTATTCCTCCTCTGTACGACGCGCGGAACCGACGAGAGACGGTGAACTACGTCTTGAGCCGTGGAAACAGCGGGAGCGCGTTCTCGCGATCGATCCGCTGAAGGTCGCGCGCGCTGAACACGCCGCACTCCCGGAGTCCTTTCACATGTTCGGCAGGTGTCCGATACGGATAGTCCGTGCCAAACACGATCTGTGACGTTGGAACCACCTTGCTGAGCGCCGACATGGCTGCCGGATTCGCGACCTGGGCGGTGTCGTAGTAGAACTTCCCGGCCGCGCCCTGGAAGCCTTGCGGAAACTTCGGCTTGTTCTGAGCTGAGTTCGCCATGCCCACGAAGCGTTCGACGAGAAACGGCATCGTGCCACCGCCGTGGGACCAGATCATGCGCACGTTCGGGTAGCGCGCGGCGGCTCCCCCGAAGATCATCGACGTGATCGCACGTGTCGTGTCCGTGCCCCATTCAATCGCCCCGTCTCCGATTCCTGGAATGAGATTCCGGCAACAGTCGCTGGTGGTCGGGTGCGTGTACACGACCGCGCGGCGCCCGTTGAGTTCCTCGAAGATCGGATCGAAGAGCGGATTGCCCAACCATGCGCGGCCGTACACCGTGAAAAGGCCGAGACCGTCCGCCTTGAGGGTGTCGAACGCGTACTCGAGTTCTTTCAGGCTTGCGTCAATGTCAGGCAGTGGCAGCGCTGCCATCATCCCGAAACGCCCCGGGTGATCCATCGCGAGGCGCGCCGAGTACTCGTTGCAGTCGCGAACGAGTCGCACGACCGTGGCGGGATCGCTGAACGGCTCGCCGGCCGGGGCAATCGAACTCATACCGATGGACACGCCGGCTTCGTCCATCTCCTCAATCGCCTTGGCCACCGACCAGTTGACCGGAGCAGCTACACCGCGGGCACGGAGCGCCTGCACGAGCGCAGGCGGGACGATGTGATGGTGAACGTCAATGCGGCCGGCCTGCAGCGTAGAGCCACGCGGCGCCCCCTGCCCAATCAGGCGGGCCGGGAGACACGCGCCCACGCCGGCGGCGGCAACCGATCTGAGGAAGTCTCGGCGTGAACTGCCAGACACCGTGCCGCAGTGCTGTGTGTGAGGATGCGTCGCGCCGCCGGGTCCGCCCGCATGAATCAATCGCACGGTCGCCTCCTTGAGGATGCCGTTTCTTGACGCCGCGCAGTCCGGGTCGCACCCGAGCCTCGCTGACGGCACGGGCAGTGCCCGATTATGGTGGGGGTCGCGCCGTTGTCAAGCGGAAGAATTTCCCAGCGAGTGTCGTATTACCATCCCTCATGCTTCGAGCTGTTCCGGACCGCTGGTCCATTCCCTCTCTCGTCGTTGTGTGCCTGGCGCTGACAGTCCCCGCTGCGGCGCAGCAGCGGCCACTCCTCACTGAAGACCCTGATCCTGTCGGCGAAGGCAAGATGCTCATCGAAGCGGGCATCGAGCACACACGGTCGCAGCGGTACTCCGTATCAGGTCTCGAAGGGACCCTCTTGCGTGGACCGCTCCTCGGAATCAGCACTGGCGTCGGATCGTCGGCGGAGCTTCAGCTGGACGGTCTTTCATGGAGTCGTCTGGCTATTCGGGAGCGCTTCAACGCGCCACTCTCCTCCCTCGTGACCGCTCAAGGCGAGAGCACGTCGAGCGTCGAAGACCTCGTGCTTGGAACCAAAGTACGACTCCTTCGCGAAACGAGCAGCAGGCCCTCACTCGGGCTGCGCTTTGCGACAAAGCTCCCGAACGCGGGCAACGAAAAGGGTCTCGGACTCGACACGATGGACTTCTTTCAGTCGCTCCTCGTCGCCAAGTCGATCGCGTCCACCCGTTTCGTCGGGAATGTCGGCATGGCGATCCTGTCCGATCCCACTCGAGGCGACAGGCAGAACGATGTCCTGACCTACGGCTTCTCCGTCGTCCAGAGCTTCACGTCGTTTGCGGTTGCCGGCGACGTCAACGGGTGGGTCAGCACGCGCGCGGGAGTGCCGCCACCTGGTACCGAGACACGCGGTACCGCCACGATCGGGGTTCGTTATCCGGTTGGTCCGGTTCGATTGGATGGCGGATTCTTCACCGGCCTCACCAGTGACGACGATCGCAAGGGGATCAAAGGCGGGCTCACCTGGACGTTCGAGAGTTTCCTGGGCGAGTGAACAAGGCTCGGCTGAAGCCGAGCACTACGACAGAAGAAAGCCGCTACCAGTCGGTCGGTTGATAGTCCTTCAGGAACTTTCCCCAGATGTGGGTACCGGTGTTGAACCCGCTGATGATCGGATCGACGATGCGCGCTGCGCCGTCGATGATGTCGAGGGGCGGGTGGAAGCGCTGCTCCACGACCTTGCGCGCCGCGATCTCGGCGGGATCCTCGTCGGTGACCCACCCGGTATCCACACTGTTCATGTGAATCCCGTCGTTGTAGTAGTCGGTGGCGGCGGTGCGCGTCATCATGTTCAACGCAGCCTTCGCCATGTTCGTGTGCGGATGTCTCGTCGTCTTGAAGTTCCGATAGAACTGCCCTTCGACAGCTGAGACATTCACGATGTGTTTGTCGCGCTCTGGCGTGCGGGTCATCAGCGGCTTCAGGCGAGCGTTGAGGATAAAGGGCGCGACGGCATTCACGAGCTGCACCTCGAGCAGTTCCACCGTTGACACCTCGGCCAGCAGAAGACGCCACGAGTTTCGATCCCGCAGGTCGATCTGCTGGAGGTCCTGATCGAGCCGGCCCTCGGGGAAGAGTGCGCTCTGTGCCTCCTGTTCCTCTGGCAACAGCGCGACCTGCGAGAGCTGCGCTGCATGCGTCAGACCGGCTACGTCGGCAAGTCGCGTGACCTGCTGTGGTGATGCGGACGAGGCCTCGGGCAGCATGTGATATCCACGCAGGCCCTCGTAGGTACCAAGCAGCTTTCGGGCGTGATCCGGCAGGTCTTTCAGAGCCGCTGTCTCGCCTTCCATCATGTGCGCGTAGAACTCGGGCGGACGCCGCACGGTCTGGCACGCGTTGTTGACGATGATGTCGAGCCGGCTTCGCGTGGCCAGCAGCTCGCGGCAAAACGCCTCGACGCTCGGCGTGTGCCGCAGGTCGAGGCCGAAGATCTCGAGACGATCGCGCCACTCCTCGAAGTCAGGCTCCTCTGCGTATCGAGCCGCCGAGTTCCTCGGGAAGCGCGTGGTGACGATCAACTGTGCGCCCGAGCGAAGCAGCTTCAACCCGGTCTGGTAGCCGATCTTGACGCGCCCGCCCGTCAGCAGCGCCACGCGTCCGCGCAGATCCGCCAGCTCCGTGCGCTTGGCAAAATTGAACTGCGCGCAGCCAGGACATAACTGGTCGTAGAAGTGATGAACGACTGAGAACTGCTCCTTGCAGACGTAGCAGTGCTGGGGCACGGTGTATTCCCGTGCGGCCTCGTCGGCGTGGACATCTTCGGGCTCGAAGTTTCGCGGTGGAAACACGTTCGGTGTGTTGAAGACCGCCTTCCGTCGAAGCGTCCGTATGCCGGTTTCCTGCAGGACGCTTTCCTCACGCCTGACCCGCTCGACCCGCTCCAGACGGGCGTTGGCCTTCAGCTGACGGCGTCTCGTCCGACCGTCGGGCGCGTTCACCCTCGTGACGGCCTTCAGCAGTCTTTTCCTGTCCTCTTCGGGCACCTCTTCGAGCAGGCGACGGTTGGCGACGATCGTCTCCAGCAGATCGATGGCGTCGCGTAACCGCTCGCGGAGGGTGGTCAGATCGGTCACGGCGGGCGGGGCTTCGGACGGGGACATCCTCACGAGGGTAGCGTACGGACCGCGCGACCGGGGAGATCGCACTCCTGGAAACTGTCGGGCGGCGGCTGGAGCACGCAGCGAGCAGTAATTACCTGACGCACCAGGGAGCGATGATCCAGCACCCTGCGTCCGAGGCACTCAGGGCCGAAGCACGAAGTATCCTATTGGCACAACCGTTGCTCATTTCCCGTCAAAACGTGCGATTCCCCAACCTCCCAACCCGTCGCCACATCGAGGATTTTGCCAGGACCAACCCCCGCACGTTCTACGGGGGCGTGCTGGCGCTCTTCAGCGTATCGCTCGCCACAGGCTTCCTGACATGGTCGCTGCTGTCGGCGTTCCAGGGCCTGCCAGACGGCGAGGTTGTGCGGGCGGCGGGCTCGATGAATCGCGCGACCACCATCCTGGACGTGCAGGGCAGACACGCGTTCACCATCTTCAAGGAACAGCGGCTCCACGTCCCTCTCGCACAGGTGTCGCCACACCTCGTCAACGCGACGCTGGCCATTGAGGATCAGCGGTTCTACGACCATTCGGGCATCGACGTCATCCGCATCGCCGGCGCAGCGGTGAACAACGTCATCAAGTGGCGGGCGGATCAGGGCGCGAGCACCATCACCCAGCAGGTGGCCCGGCTGACGTTTCTCAAGCCGGAGAAGACACTCCGCCGCAAGCTGCAGGAAGCCATCCTCGCCGTGCGTCTCGAACGCGCCTTCACCAAAGACCAGATCCTCGAGCTCTATTTCAACAAGGCCTATTTCGGCGACGGCCTCTACGGCGTCGAGGCGGCCTCGCTCGGGTATCTCGGGAAGCACGCGTCCGACCTGAATGTGGCAGAGGCGGCGCTCATCGCGGGCCTCGTGAAGTCACCCTCGACCTACGCGCTTTCCACAGACGCGACACGCGCGACGACGAGACGGAACGTCGTGCTTGGAGCCATGCGCGGCGCAGGCATGATCGACGAAGCAACGCTTGTGTCCGCGGTGCAGAGTGAAGTCCAGGTGGACGACTCCCTTCGCCGTGAGGACGCCGTCGGTCAGTACTTCAAAGAAGAAGTCCGTCAGCAGCTCGTTGACTGGTTCGGCTGGGACCGTGTCTATCGCGAAGGCTTGAAGGTCGAGACCACACTCGATCTCGACATGCAGAAGGCCGCCGAGGCCGAGGTCGCGCGCGCGCTCGCTGATATCGAAAAGCTTCAGGCACGGCGTCGTCGTCCGGCGCCGACAAATGAGCCGCTGCAGGCGGCACTCGTCGCGCTCGACCCGGCGACTGGCGAGGTTCGGGCCATGGTGGGGGGACGCGGATTCGAGGAGAGCCGCTTCAACCGCGCGACACAGTCGAAGCGGCAGCCGGGATCGGCGTTCAAGCCGTTCGTCTATGCGGCCGCACTCGAAGCGGGCTACACACCCGCCACGCTGATTTCCGGGTTGGCCGACCCGATCATGACGTTCCAGGGTGCATGGCTGCCGTCTGACGATCACGTGGATGGCGACGCCATCACGATGCGCGCGGCCCTGCGAACGTCGAGTAATCGCGCTGCGGTACAGATGCTCCAAACCATCGGCGTGCCGGCAGCCGCTCGATACGCGGAGAGTCTGGGCCTTGGCGCGATGCCACAAGTGCCGTCGCTGGCGCTGGGTTCCGGCGAGGTCACCCTCCAGGCACTGACGTCAGCGTTCGGCGCGTTCGCCAACCGAGGCGAGCTTGCGGCGCCATCGCTGATTCGTCGAGTGACGTCCAACGAAGGTGAAGTGCTCTACGAATCGCACGTGACACTGACCCACGCGGTGAGCCCGAGTACCGCCTTCCTCATCACCTCGATGATGCAGGACGTCGTCAACGCCGGTACTGCCGCCCAGATTCGTCAGATGGGATTCCACTTACCCGCCGCCGGAAAAACCGGTACCACCAGTGAGTATCGCGATGCGTGGTTCGTCGGGTACACGACGAAGCTGGTGACGGGTGTCTGGGTGGGATACGACAAGCCGCGCACGATCGTGCCAGGTGGCTATGCCGCGCAGATCGCGGTACCCATGTGGACGCGCTTCATGCTCTCGGCCACGAAAGATGACAAGAGCGAGTGGTTCGGTGCGCCGTCAGACGTGATCGGTGTAGAAGTGGACCGCGCCACCGGACGACGCGCGACGGATGCGTGCCGTCAAACCGGTCAGGTGTCCGTCGAGTATTTTGCGAAAGGCACAGAGCCAATCGACATGTGCCCGCTGCACAGGTTTGGCGGGCTGCAGGCGCTGGCGATGGCGCCTCGTGTGCCAGCCGCCGTCGTGGCATCCAACGCCGTGACATACGAGCAGGCATCGGCAACCGAGCCTGCTGAAGCCAAGGTCGCGACAGCCGCCGTACCAGCTGCCGTACAGGCCGCACCCGCCCCCGCCAAGAAGCGCGGCTTCTGGTCGCGGGTGTTTGGCAAAGGCGACGACAAGAAATAGCCGGTCACGCATTCTTACCCGCGGCGCGGGCACGCGGGTTGCAATTCTCTCAAGCATGAGACGCGGACTCTCCCGAACCGCGCTGACATGCCTCCTCGCCTGCGCGCTGGTCGTCATTACCTCCTCTCGCCACGTGGCTGCCTACTCCGTGCTGGCACACGAAGCTGCTGTGGATGCGCTGTGGACCGACACGATCGCACCGTTGCTCAAGCAGCGGTTTCCACAGATATCCCCTGAAGACCTGCTGAAAGCTCGTGCCTACGCGTACGGCGGAGCCGTCATTCAGGACCTGGGATACTTCCCGTTCGGCAGTCCGCTGTTCACGAATCTCGTGCACTACGTGCGATCGGGCGCCTTCGTAGAGGCGCTGCTTCGCGATGCCCGCGACGTCAACGAACTCGCGTTTGCGATTGGCGCCCTCGCCCACTACGCCAGCGACAATTCAGGCCATCCGCACGCCGTCAACCGCGTGATCCCGCTGATGTATCCCAAGATACAGGCCCGCTATGGCGACGAGGTGCTCTACGTGAACGCGAAGGCGCAGCACGTGATGGTCGAGTTTGCCTTCGACGTGTCACAGGTGGCCCAGGGCGCATATGTCGCCACGGCGTATCACGACTTCATCGGGTTCGAGGTCGCCGAGCGCGTGCTGAATCAGGCGTTTCTCGAAACCTACGGCCTCGAAGCGAAGGACCTGTTTCTCGATCAGGATCTGGCGATTGGCACCTATCGACGTGCAGTGGGCAAGACAATCCCGCAGCTGACCGAACTCGCATGGCGCGAAAAGCAGGATGAGATCCTCGAACGGAACCCGAAGATTGAGCGCTCCGCGTTCGTCTATGCGTTGTCGCCACGCGACTACGACCAGACGTTCGGTACGAAGTACCGCAAGCCGGGTTTCTTTGCCCGATTTCTCATCTTCGTGGCGAAGGTCGTTCCGAAGATCGGCCCGTTCCGCCCACTGGCGTTCGAGCCGCTGACGGCGGATGCGGAACAGCTGTTTCTGGAGAGCCTCAAGGCCTCACGCGACGCGTATCGTCAATCACTGGTGGCGTTGAGGGCCGGGCGACTGAACCTGAGGGACACGGACTTCGACACCGGAGAACTATCGGGGCGCAGCGAGAATCCGCTGGCCGACGAGACGTACGCGGAACTGCTCGGCAAACTGTCCGACAGTAACTTCGCCGGCGTCTCCACCGAATTGCGGGCCGAACTCAACCGTTATTACGCCGCTCCCAGGAGCGCTCAGACGATGGACCGCAAGAGGCGTAAGCAGCACGAAGAAGCGTTACGGCACCTCACCGCGCTCAATTCCGGTCCGGGTGCCACCGCCTGCGCACAGTGCGCGGAACAGCTCAAGCGTGGACCCGAGACTGAACAGGCAAGCAAACGGTAAAGACCGACCCGCCACCGGGCCGGTTGGCGGCCGTGATTGTCCCGCCATGTTGTTCCACGATCTGTCGCGCGATGGACAAGCCGAGTCCCAATCCGGTGGCGCGCGGCGACAGCTCATCGGCCTGACGGAACGGGTCGAAGATGTGCGGTAAGAATGCGGGATCGATACCAGGGCCGTCGTCTTCAACGGCGAGGCTGACGGTTTCGGCCTCAGCCGTGACCACGAGCCGCACGCGACCTCCGTCCCTTCCGAATGTCACAGCATTGGAAAGTAGATTCCAGAGCACCTGCTGAAGACGTTTCGTGTCGGCCACAAGGTGCACTGCGTCGTCCGGCAGCTGAGTGTCGATCGTCACGTTTCGTGCGGCCGCTTCCCCACCTACCGTCTCGACGACTCCTTCAACGAGCGCCGGCACGTCTACGGCGTCCAGATGCAGTTGCAGCCGGCCTCTCGAGAGTCGTGAGGCGTCCATGAGGTCGGAGACCAATCTCGCCTGACTCGTCAGGTTGCGGCAGATGGCATCGGTGGCCTTCGCGGCTCTGGGGTCCCCCGGTGGTAACGCGTAGCGTATGTGCCCACCCGAGGGCGGCGTTCAGCGGCGTGCGGATCTCGTGTGACAGCGCCGCGAGAAAGGTGTCCTTGGCGCGATTCACCTCCTCCGCCTCATGGCGCGCTGCCTGTTCGAGGATGAGGGCGGCTCGCGCCTCCTCGTCCTTCTTTCTCTCCGTGATGTCGTGGCCAATGCCGCTCATCCGCGTCGGGCGTCCGTCAGCGTCCATGACGACGTGGCCCGCGGCGTAGAGCACACGAATCTGGCCGTCGGGCCGTACGATTCGATGCTCGAACGTGAAGGCTCGGCCGTCCGCCAGCCCATGCCGCACCACGGCATTGACTCTCTCGCGATCCTCTGGATGAACGCGACCCATGAACGCTTCATACCCGGTGACGTCGGACGGGCTCAAACCGTAAATCCGGTACATCTCCTCCGACCACCACAGCGCATTCGATGCGACATCCCACTCCCAGCTGCCCACGTGCGCGACCTGCTGCGCTTCAAGAAGGCGGTCGTTCACCTTCATCAATTGCTCGGTCCTCTCTGCCACGCGCGCCTCGAGCGCGTGATTCAGCGACCGCAACTCGGCTTCACTGGTGCGGCGTCTCTTTACCTCCGCTGCCACCGACAGCATCATCGTGTCGGTCACCCCAATGAACGCCTGCAGGAGCAACAGCGACTCATTGGGATTGCTTCGCGCGAACGGACCGAAGCCCCGAAGCGTGCCTTCGGTCGCAATCACGGCAACCACCGCAGCTGACGTCGCCGTTTCACGCACACCGAACCTGAAGGCGCTCCACAAGAGAACAGGAATCAGCAAGAACCTGAGGGGATAGGTACTGCTTGGGGCGGCCCCGAACAGTCCCCATGAGACCACGACCACGCTCACCGCGAGGGCCAGGAGCTCAATGAGCCGACGCCCGTTCCATTCCACGGCGAAGGGTGGCTTCCACAGAAGCAACAGCGGTGTCACGACAACGGCGCCGACCGCGTCCCCGAGCCACCACGTCAGCCAGATCGAAATCGTGTCGTCCACCGGCGCGAGACCGACGGTGGTGAGCGTGGCAACCCCGACGGTCGCCGCGATGGCCGTCGAGACCATCACTGCCAGCGAGAATTTCAGGATGTCTGGTGTGCGGTCGAAGGCTGACAGACCGCGCGCGAACCTCTGGATCAGCCTGACGCCGACGAGCGCTTCAAGCGTGTTGCCGGCGGCGATGGCGACCGACGCCACCAGAACGCCAGAGGTGCTGAGATTGACGAGGAACGCGCCGATGGCCACGATTGGCCAGGCTTGCCGCCCGAGGAGCAGGAGTGCAGCGAGTGCAATCCCCGTGGGTGGCCAGACCGCGCTGGTACTGGCGTTGACGAAGGCAAGGGAGAGCCCGAGCCGTCCGGCCGCGTAGTACAGGGCCGTGAAGAGACCCATCCACACGAGGTCAAGCCTGCGCACCCGGACCACGGTGCGCAGCATGTTAATTCATCCAGCATCGACCAGGAATCGCCACGACGAGCGGCGAGGTCGTGCGAGCAATCCGCTTACCGCGCGGCGGTGGCTGGTTTCACGACGCAGGCCGTTCCGCCCGCGACTTCACGAATCGACGTCGCCTCGAACTCGGACAGGTCGATCGTGCCACGCGATGTCGGGTTGCGGCCCGGAAGCGCGAGACCACCCTCACCGGATTCACCACCGGCGTCGATGCGACCGGATACTTCGACGCGCTTGCCGACAAGCCCCTTCAACTGTCCATCCGGTAGGCCCTCGACGTTGTACATTCTTCCGCCGGTACCTGCCTCCGGCCCCGGTGCGGACGAGCCCTGGCCCACCACCCTGGCATCAGCAATGGTGTAGCCCTCGAGCCCCCCGGGCTTCTCCGCGAGGTTCGGTGCTCGGCCGGGCATGTCCCCCTTGCGATAGAGGCAACCCGAAAGCATGACAGCCGTCTGCGTAGCCGGAACCGCACGCTGGCTTGCGCCGGCTGGAACCGGGGCCTGTCCCGCTGCTGCGCTCAAGGCGGCACACAGGCATGTCGCAATTCCTGTGGCGATAACTGTGTTCATGTGTTCATACCTTCCTGAGTCGCTGGCCATGTGTCAGCTCTGCTGTCGTCAGCCCAAAGGAGCAAGTCACGTACCGAAGCAGAAACCTCCAGGTTTCGGTCGTGCGTGGGCCAGAGGCTCGAGGCGGCATGCTTCGTGAAACGAAGAAGCCGGGGGAATCTCGTATGCTGCACTACACACAGAAACTGAGCCTCGCGTTCGCTGCGACAACCTTGCTGTTCGGATCCTTGGCGACAGGACAAACGCTGGGTATCAAGGAAGACTTCACCGCGGTTGCGATCGTGAACAACAACCTCGGCAGCGGCGCGGGCACGGTGCTGCTGAGCGTGACGCGCTGGTCAACCGACGAGGAGCGCAACCGTCTGGTAGATACCCTGCTGAAGAAGGGGCCTGACGCACTGCTGGATGTGCTTCACGACAATCGATCGACGGGTACGATCCGAACGCCTGATTCGCTCGGATACGACCTGCGGTTCGCACATCAGACAGCCACGGCTGACGGAGGCCGCCGCATCGTGATCGCCACCGATCGTCCGATTGGCTTCTGGGAAGCCACGCGCCAGCCGCGGACGATTGACTACCCGTTCACGGTGATTCAGATGGAGTTCGGACCGGAGGGCAAGGGGAAGGGAACACTCTCCTACTTCACCAAGATCACGGCCCGCAACAACGTCATCGAGCTTGAGAACTTTGCGACGTCGCCGGTGATGCTGACCGAGATCACCGCCAAGCCACACGACGACTAGCGGACGACAGCGATAGTGAGGCCGCACGTTGCCCGGCGTGCGGCTCACATCACGCGGCCTTGCGCTTCCGTATACGCCTCGTGGGCGCAGTGGGTTGGCCAGCCGGCTCCCGCGTCGCTCGAACCGGACGCGCACGTGATGCGGGCCGTTCTTCTCTACCTGACTTGACCGCCGCGAGGCTCTGCCGCAATCGCTCCGCGAGATCGACGACGTTGGTGGGCCGGCGCGCGGGTGCAAGGCCTTTGGCGCGTCTGACACCGTGCGCTTTGGCATCGATCACCTTCATCAGCGATCGCACGTAGTCGTCAGAATAGCGCGTGGGATCCCAGTCGCTCTTCAGCCCTTCGATCAGCTGAATCGCGAGCCCGAGCTCCTTCGATGAAGCAGATGATGCGCGTCCCTTTTCCTCGGCCACCAGATCGTCATGAAACCGCAGGGTGCTGAGCATCAGCTGACCGTTCATGCCTCGCACCGCGGCAAGATGCTGGCGCTCTCGCATGACGTACTTCGCGATCCCGGCCCGTCCACTCTTTTCGAGCGCGGCCACGAGGAGCGCATACGTGCTTTCTCCGCCGTTGCTCGGGACCGTGACGTACGGCGTGTCCCAGTACCGTGCGTCGATGTCCTTCACGGGAACGAAATCCCGGATGTCGATGCTCCGGCTGCGCTCGACCGCGGCGGTCTTGAAATCGTCCTCGGTCACCGCGATGAACGAACCCGGTTCCACCTCGTAGCCCTTCACCAGGTCGTCCCAGGCGACCGCCTGGCCGTCCTTCTGGCAGACCCGCTCCATCGAGATTGGTGACAGGTCCTTGCGATGGAGCAGCCTGAAGCGGGGGCGGCGATCCCGAACCGCTGTGTGCAGCTCGATCGGGACGTTCACGAGGCCGAATGTGATGTAACCCTTCCACAGCGATCGAGCCATCAAGTCACTCCTTGTGCGCCCACGTGTCTTCACCAGGTAAAGCGTACAAACCGGCGCCTGAGTTTGCGCGGACCGCTCCCCGCAGTGCGCCTGCTCTGGCGCTGACCTCGCGCCACTCCCGAACGTGCAAGAGTGCAGCGACAGGCGCGGTCCACCAATAGCAGCGCAAGCGACATGCCAGCAGCGATCGGGATAGGCGCGTGACCGCCCGCTGATGTGAGCGGGAAGGATCGAGCGGGCTACTTTTGTGGCAGGTACGCGAGCGTGCCCTTCTTGCCGGTGCGCTCCCAGAGTTTCGTGTAGACAGACTCGAGCGATTCCCGACTCACCGCTCGCATCGCAATTTCGTTGGCGAGCTCTTCTGTCTGCAGAAACGGATGGTGGGTGAAGATCCAGACGTGCCCAAGTTCGTGGGCCACGACGGCTGCGAGTTCCGCGTCGGTGAGAGCGTCGATGAACCCTGCCTCGATAGACAGAGAGAACGCGCCGTCCTGCTCTTTGAGGCGCTCCACTGACACGACAAGGCTGTTGACCTCCACCAGCGACACGGTAACCGGGTGAGGGATGTCGAGTACCTGCCGCAGGCCGTCAGCAAGGATCTGCAACTCGCGTTCACGCTCGAACATTGGGCGATTGGGAGTCGTCGAGACTTTATCGACGGGTGCCCGCTTCGCGTGCACGCGCCGTGACATCAAGGTTGGAATCAGAACCACGGATAGTCCGACCAGCACCGCGAAGCGGAAGAGAGTCGCGTAAGAAGTGCGCGGTGGGAACTTTTGAAGCAGCTTGAACATAAACCGAGACTCTCCCTGGTGGAGATGAGCGGCTAATCAGCTGAAGAAACCGTCCACGATGGAGTGGTACAGGACTTGGACATCCTCTGCCTGAGGCAAAAAGCTCCCCCGAAAGGAGTGTTGCCAATGTGGACTAGGAACCGACTCGTCGTCGCCGCGATTGCTGTTCTGCTGGTGAGCTGGGTTGCACCGTCGTTCGCCCAGCAGGCTGTCCCGAAAGCCGAAGTCGCAACGGGAGAGCTGGTGCGCGTGGACACGAGCGCCAAGACCATCTCCATCCGTGCGGAAGGCGGGAATGCGATGGTCTTCGCATATACCGACGCGACGAAGGTCACGGGCGGTGAAAACGTCGCCGGCCTCGCGTCGATGGCCGGGACCTCTGTGAGTGTGCACTACACCAAACAGGGGCAAAACAACGTCGCCAGCGAAATCGAAGTCCGGAAGAAGGCGTCGTAAGGACGCAGGACGTGTCGTCGCGGCGCGCAAGCGCCGCGACCGCATCACTGCGCCCCCGTTGAGAATCGGCGGTGGTTCCGCTCGCGGGCCTTTCGCAATTCGTCCTCACGATTTCGCGGCGGCGCGCTCGTCGTGATCGAAGACACCAGCCGCTGCGCGGCCTCGGCCACCTCCTCGACCGCGCGTTCGAACGCTTCCTGGTTGGCCTGAGACGGGCGGCTCACTCCGCTCAGCTTTCGGACGAACTGCAGAGCCGATGCGTAGATCTCGCTATCGGTCGCCGGCGGTTCAAAATTCGCGAGCGTCTTGATGTTGCGACACATAAATCACCTATACGTCGTTCGCACTTCTAAGTGCTGACTTCTTCGTTCGCGTTCATGTTCGGTTCGAGGTTCAAGTGAACGTGAACACGAACCGAGCAGCGAGAACCTGGAAGTGTGAACGACTTGATTCGGTCATGGTCTTTCCGCGAGCACGAGCTGGCAGCCGACTTCCACGCCAAAGCGTCCTCGGCCGCGGGGCACAACCCGGATGTCGGGGCACTTCTGTTCGAGTCGCCGCCTCAGGAGCAGAAGGCGGGTTTCGAGGTTGTCCTTCCACTCGGGCAGGTTGAGCGACTTGTCGAGCCGCAGTTCGCGGTTGGTGAACTCGGCACGGCCGTCGCGCATCCGCGCTGACAGGAGCTTCCACAGAATGCGCGCCGGGAGACTGCGAATCAAGTACTCCCCATCCACGAGGATGCACTCGTCGGCACTGTAGAACACGACTTCCCTCACGGCCCGGCCGGGCTGCGATGCAGGAGCCGCGGCCTTCGGTGCGGGTTGCGGTGGCTCCACCACAGCCGTCGAGGCCACGACGTCTGCCCGTTCGTGCAACTGCATGTGCTGAACAGCGATCGCCAGGTAGCTGCCGAGCAGCTCGATGGACGTCTTGTCGTCTTCATGAAAACGGTAGGGCGTCTCGCTCTCGATGCACAGCACGCCTATGAGATCCCCGCGGACCAGCAGAGGAATCCCCAGCTGGCTTTCCGGATTCGCGAGCCCGGGCAGCGGAACACGCGCATCGAAGGCGTGCATACCGGCCTGCTGCGCGCGTATCTTCACGGCCTGAGCGTAGAGCATCCCGCGAAGCAGCCCCGAGATGCGGATGGGCTTCCGTGCCTCGGCGACCATGCCCATGATCCCTTCGCCGAACCGCACCTCCGCGCCGGCGCCGTTCTCGGAATACCCGCGGCTGGCAACAGTCACCAGAACGTTGGACTCTCCCGTCGCCAGGGCGAGCATGGAGTGCGTGAATCCGTAGACCTCGGCGAACCCAGCCAGGATCGAGTCGAGCAACTGTTCAAGCGATTCGGCAGCGTGAATACGCGCCGACATATGCTGCAGGGCCTGCATCGTGAACACCGGGTCTGCCGGCACATGACCCGAGACCGTGACAGCCTCCGGCGACGCGCCGCACTCCTCTGCCGGACGCACGGCCGTCACCTCGTACACATCCGCCGCGAGCAGCTTGAAGATGCCCTTCAGCCCACAGTACGACGCGATCGATTCGATGCGGAGCGCCATGCGATCGAACAGCGCTCCCGAGGTCTCCGACCTGACGAACCGCAGGCTCAAGAGCCACCCTTGTCCCGTGTCCGGATTGAGGACCCTCACCGTCGCTTTGGGATTCTCGGCAATGTTGCGCCGGCTCTTGTTGAAGAACTGAAACGAGAGCGCGACATGGGACGCATCGACATAGTCAACGTGACTCAAGTACGCCGCATTCGGCACACCTTCGGCCGAGCATGTGAAGAGCATCGCCGGGATCAGGCCCTGAAAGCACGGAGCGAGACTATCGAGCGATGGCGTCATGCGAGTGGGGCGCCGGCACCGGGCCCAGGTGTCTGATCGAAGACTTCGGTCACGCGGACACGAACGGCGACGCAGGGCCACACAGCATATCCAGACCACAGCTGCCGTGGCATACCGATGTGTTCGAGCTGTCGAAGGCTTTGGTCCCACTGCGCCTCAACGACGGCGCGTTCCTTCTTCGTGGCTGGACGGGCCTCCACATAGGTGCCCTTCACCTGACAGGCATGGTCGTCAACCGGGCGGGCGAAGCAGAGCGCCGCCCGGCCATTGGCCTCGAGATTCGCGAGCACTTCACTCGAGCCCACCTTCGGAAGAAATGCTGTGAGGTGGGATCGGTCCGAGTCCACACTGACGGCGACCACCACGACGCCCGTTGGCTCGAGGGTCTCGCTGCGCGTGCCGAGGTGAATACACTGCCCCCCCTGGAGGAAGGTGGCAACGTCTGAGGTCAGCATGACTGATGGAAACCTGGATTATAGCGGCTCGCTTAAGGTTCTTTTAGGGTGTGCGTAAGAAGCTTAAGGTTCGCATAAGGAAGGTTTAGCGTTCGGCTCTTCCGGCAGTCGCTAGAGTGGTCACCACATTCAGAGAGGTGACCGACATGACACAGCGAATCTCGACAATGCTCCTGACGACGACAGCCCTGGCACTGGTGACGACGATGGTTGGGAGGGCCGACGCGCCGCCGCAGACGAGCTCCAAAGCGAGCGAGGCTGCCGATGCCGCGCAGGTGAAGCGGGGTCAATACCTCGTGAAGATCATGGCCTGCAACGACTGCCACACACCATGGATCGTCGGAGCGAACGGCCCTGAGCCCGACATGACGCGCATGCTGTCGGGCCATCCCGCCCAGATGACGCTTCCGCCCGCGCCGGGTCCCACGGGGCCGTGGGTCATGCACTTCGCCGGGACGAACACGGCCTGGGCCGGCCCCTGGGGCGTGAGCTTCACGGCCAACCTGACGCCCGACAAGGACTCAGGCCTTGGTGAATGGACCGAGGACATGTTCGTTGCCACGATTCGAACCGGCCGGCACCAGGGCAAGGGTCGCGTCGTGCTGCCCCCGATGCCGATCGGGCAATACAAGAACGCGACCGATGAAGACCTGAAGGCCATCTTCCGGTACCTGCAATCGATTCCGGCGATCCGCAATAAGGTCCCGACACCACTCGAACCGGAAGAGTAAGGCACGCGCGATGAAGCCCGTGACATTCTGGCGGTCCTGCGCGGCGAGTGCGCTGTGCCTGGCATCGGTGGCGACGATTGCCGCCACCGGCGCCGGTTCGGAGGCGTCCGTCGCGCGGCCAGGGCCGCTGCCCTCACGGCTTTCAGAGACCGGGCTGTACAGTGACGCCTCATCGCTCACTGTTGACCCGAGGCACCTCGCATTCTCGCCGCAATACCCGCTGTGGACGGATGGCGCGCAGAAGCGCCGATGGGTCTCGCTGCCCGCGGGCACAGCCATCGACATCACAGACATCGAGGTCTGGTCGTTTCCTGTCGGCACGCGTTTCTGGAAGGAGTTCTCCTTTGGAGGTCGGCGGGTCGAGACGCGGATGCTCGTGAAGTCGAACCGGACGGATTGGCAGTTTGCCAGCTACGCGTGGAACGACACGCAGACCGACGCCGTCCTCGCGCCCGTGACAGGGCTCCCTGGTGTTGCGGAGATCGCGCCCGGCAAGAAGCACAGCATTCCATCGGTCGAGGATTGCCGGGCCTGCCACGACTCGAGTCGCACGGAGGTGCTCGGGTTCAGCGCGCTGCAGTTGTCGGACGACCGGGATGCGAACGCGATCCACGGAGAGCCGCTCGTCAACGGGATGGTGACACTGCGCACGCTGCTGGCAGCGAACCGGCTCCAGCCGGGTCGTCCTGAGCTCGTGTCAGCACCACCGCGCATTCCGGCGGCGTCGAGTCAGGAGCGCGCTGTGCTCGGGTACCTGTCAACCAATTGCGGCGCCTGCCACAATTCCAACAGTACGCTTGCGCCGCTCAAACTGATGTTCAAGCAACCCGCGTACGGTGGAGGGCTCGGCGTCGTTCGCGCGGGCCTCGTGCGGCAGACCAAGTGGGATCGCCCTGGCGCCGTTCCCGAAACCACGAGCGTCATCGATCCCGTGGTGATAGAACACAGCGCCCTGCTCTACCGGATGCGATCGCGCAGGCCCGCGTCTCAGATGCCGCCGCTCGGCTCCGTGACGCCGGACGCAGCGGCCGTCGATCACGTGACACGCTGGGCCCTTGAAGAATTCCGCAGGCCGTAGGGTCTAGGCCTTGGGGTCTTAGAAGCAGTTCGTCTGGACGATCTCGCTTTCGAGTTGCATCGTTGAGCGGCCGAGGTTCGGAATGTTTCCGGTACCCTGCAACTGCGACAGGCGACGGTTGCTAGCACTGCAGGTGAGAGGCACCGTCGCTATTCCCGAAATGTTGACACGCAGCCGCGAGCCACCGGGCTGCGCACTTGTCCGCAGGGTGCCGTCCACCGACAGGTTGAAATCACCACCGGTGACAAAGGCACCACGCCCGTCACCCACGAGCGTGCCACTGGCTCCCGCAAACAGATTCGACCCGCCCGTCACGACCAGCGTCAGGGCCGCCGTCGGGCGCCCGGTGTCCGGAACCCGTACGAGCCCACCGTAGGTGCCAGTGAGATCGCCCGCGGAGCTGGTCAGTTTGAAGACGCCATCGGCCAACGTAAACGTCACTGTACCCTTGACCAGCGTGCGCGCTGAATCGCGTGGCGCATCGGGAACCGTCGCCAGCGTGCCCGCCGACGGGGTTGTCAAGAGAGCGCGCGTGCTGTCGGAGCGAGCAATGTCGCCGCAGGCCACCGAAAGCGCTACAACCAATGCGACGCCGCAGAGCTCCAGACACGCGTGATGCCGTGGCATACCTCTTCTCCTAATCTCTGAAGAACGTGATCGTCATCATCGACGGATGGCTCGGGCTCCTGGTTCGTCTTTGGGGACGCCACCCGGGATCGCGAATACCGCCGGAAACCGTCGATGAGGGCGATCTGGGGAATCGCCGCGGGCAGGAAAGACTGCGCAGCATCCTACCGGTGACTGCGTAGAGATACAAGCCGCCGGCCGATAAGAAGGAACGTGCGAGACCTGCCCGTCCCGTGAAGCTGACGTTCCTGGCGACTCGGTTTCCGGTCCTGTCCGAAACGTTCGTGTATGAGCCGCTCCAGTGGCTTCACGACGCGGGCGTGGACGTGTCTGTCGTGGCCAGCCAGCTTGGGAGCTCCAAGGTGGAGATCCCTGAACAGGCGACGGTTCACATTCTGGCGTCGGAGTCCGGGATTCCGACCGTCGCCAACTCGCTCTCCCGTTCGCCTCTGCAGTCCGGCGCAACGCTGTGGCGATATCTCTCAGAGAGCAACATGCGGCCGCTCAGACGCAAGACGGTCTGGCACGCCATGCTCCCTGCGATTACGGGCGCCGACGCACTCGTCGCGCACTTCGGACCCACGGGTTCCCGATGGCTCGCACCCGCAGCGCTCGCTGAAAAACCCCTGCTCGTCTACTTCCACGGCTACGACGTTGGCCGTGTCCTCGCGGGACGGGCCGGCGCATACGACGGCCTCTTTCGGTCCGGCGCCGGCCTTCTCACGAACTCCGACTTCCAGCGTGACCGCCTTATCGCCGCTGGAGCACCGCCCTCTCGCCTGTCAGTGCTGCCGCTCGGTGTCAGCCCGCTGTGTGCCCCAGCGGCTCCGGTCACCTACCAGGGTCCGCCCCTGGTGGTCACCATCGGCAGGCTCGTCCCCAAGAAGGCCATCGACGATTCCATCCGCGCCTTCGGCATGGGATCGCGTCGCGCCGGTGCACCATGGGAATACCACATCGTCGGCGACGGCCCGCTTCGAGGGTCGCTCTCGCAACTCGTGTCGGATGAGGGGTGGAAAGGGAACGTCCGTCTCCGAGGATTCCTGGCGCGTCGCGACACGATCGAGCTCCTCCAGAACGCTTCGGTATTCGTGCTCGCGAGCCGCTCGGCTGAAGACGGCGACACGGAGGGTACGCCGGTGTCAATTCTGGAAGCGGCCAGCCTTGGGCTGCCAGTCGTCGCGACTCGTCATGCCGGCATTCCAGAAACGCTGCCGCCAGAAGCCGCGCGCGAAGGGTTTCTCGTGGAAGAGCGGGACATCGAGGGACTGTCGAGGGCCCTGGCCCGCCTGATGGCGTCCAGCGATCTTCGCCGTGAGTGGGGTGAGGCGTGCCGACGGCACGTCGAGCGACGTCACTCGGCTTCAGCCTTCACCGACGGTCTCATCGACGCGGTGCTGAATCTGGCAGCGGTGCCGTCGCTCCAGCCGACGTGAGTCTGAGCGCCCGAGCGCTCAGCGACTGCTCGGGACTCGGCGGGGAGCGTCCGGGGGTGGCCGATACGTGAGGGTCACGGTGCTCGATCTCGCATGGTCTCTTGCAACGGGCTTCGCGAATCTCGTGACACGCCGCCACAGCCGCGTGATCCGCGTCCAGCGAAAGACACGCTGAAGGTGGTGCGCGATCGCATTCGTCAGCAAGCGCCGTCCCGGGGCTCGCACCATCGCCGGCGGGTCTGACGACATCGCTCGGACGAGTGCTGAGCACGACTCCTTCACGTTGCCATTCCGCAGGTGGCGTGCGCCAATCTTCACCAACTGAAGTACTCGAAGCTCACGCGCGCGATGCCTGTACGGTTGCCCCTCCGGTCGGTCGAGAAACCGGGTCACCACCAGATCAAAATCGGCCTTCCATCGCTCAGACCGGTGCGACAACGCATCGTGATAGACCACGCGGCGAACGAGCGGCAACGGAAGGAATCGAAACGTACCGAGAGCCGCCAACCTCAGCCACAGATCACGATCCTCGCCGACCGTGACCTCGGGCGCGAAACCACCGACCTCATCGAGATCACGCTTTCGAACGATCACCGCCGAGGGCAGGATCGGACCTCCCTCCAGCAGCTGTTCGAATACGCGCTCCGGCTGAAAAGGCTGGAGACTGGAATACACCACCGCGGTCCCTGTGGCGCCGATGGTGATGTCGGTGAACGACAGCACCGCGTCGTGGTGCCGGTCGAAATCTTCAATCTGCAGGGTCAGTTTGTCAGGCGACCACAGATCGTCGCTGTCCAGGAACGCGATCAGCTCGCCACGCGCGGCCGCAACGCCATGGTTGCGCGCGGCCGAGACGCCCGAGTTCCGGTCCAGCGCGAATGTGCGCACGCTCGGATACTCCGCCCTCACCATCTCGACGAGGTTGTCCGTCGATCCATCATCTACGAGGATGATCTCGACGTCGGCGAAGGTCTGCGCCACGACAGAGTCGAGCGTCGGCCGGATCGCGTCGCGTCGGTTGTAGGCCGGAATGATGACGCTGACGCGTGGCACTAGAGCGCGCGTGCCGAGACGCACAGATCGTGAAAGGCGTCCAGGAAACGTTCACGATTGTGTGTCTTCGCCACCCAGTCCCGGCCGTCCTTGCCAAGACGCCTCCGGCGATCGGGCGCATCGATCAACTCGCGCAGTCCTTTCACGAAGGCAGGAACGGAGTCCATGCCCGTTCCCGTGAACGACCCGACATAGATTCCAAAGCGCGAGGCCACTTCCTCGGTGTCGATGCAGCTGAGGAGTGGTGTCTCGCAGGTCAGCGCTTCGAGGAAGCTGACGGCCAGACCCTCGTGAATCGAGGTGTTGATGAGCGCCCAGGCGCTCGAGAGAATCCTGGTTTTCTCCTCGCCATCAACGTGTCCCATGAGGCGCACATTGGAGGGCAGATCCCGCGGATGCCAGACGACCTCGTGATCGCCGTGATAGGCCTGTCCAAGGAACAGAAACTCGACCGACGGGAAATGTTTCGCGA